>NZ_JAGWUA010000008.1 GCF_028868675.1 Bradyrhizobium sp. | reverse complement strand
CCGCGGAGCCACGCCGATAGAGGCAAGCAGAACGCCCGCACGGATGCCGGCGGCGAACGCGCCGGCGATCGCGGCTGCAGCAGCCGATCATCCAATTTGCCTCGCGCCCAAAACCGCCGCCTTGAATTCGGTCAAGCGTCGGCGTGCGCCGGTCTGATATGCATTCATCCAACAACGAAATCATGAGGAAATCCCATGAGTGCATTGCAACGCCTTGCCGTGGCCACCGCGGCTGTCTGCATCGGACTGCTCGGCATTGGCGACCGGGCCTCCGCCCAGATCAAGATCGGCTCGGTCCTGTCCGTCACCGGGCCGGCCTCCTTTCTCGGCGATCCCGAGAAGCGGACACTGGAAATCTATGTCGACGAGATCAACGCGAAAGGCGGCGTGAACGGCCAGAAGCTGCAGCTCGTCGTCTATGACGACGCCGGCAGCGCCGACAATGCGCGCACCTTTGCGACACGCCTGGTCGAGGAGGACAAGGTGGTCGCGATGGTCGGCGGCAGCACGACCGGCACGACGCTCGCCATGATGCAGATCTTCGAAGATGCCAAGATTCCGTTCATCTCGCTCGCCGGCGCGATCCAGATCGTGGAGCCCGTGCGCAAATGGACCTTCAAGACGCCGCACACCGACAAGATGGCCTGCGAGAAGATCTTTGCGGACCTCAAGAGCCGCAACCTGACCACGATTGCGATGATCTCGGGCACCGACGCGTTCGGCAAGTCGATGCGCGATCAATGTGTCGCGGTGGCGCCGAAGGCGGGAATCAGCATCGCTCTCGAGGAGAACTACGGTCCGCGCGACAGCGACATGACGCCGCAGCTCACCAACATCCGCAACAAGGCGGGCGTGCAGGCGGTGGTCAATCCGGGCTTCGGCCAGGGTCCGGCGATCGTGACGCGCAACTATCGCCAGCTCGGAATCGCGCTGCCGCTGTACCAGAGCCATGGCGTCGCCTCCAAGCAGTTCATCGAACTCGCAGGTGCTGCGGCCGAGGGCGTGCGGCTGCCGGCGGCGGCCCTTCTGGTCGCGGACAAGCTCGCGGGCAGCGATCCCCAGAAATCCGTCGTCGTGAACTATTCGCGCACCTACCAGACCAAGACCGGCCAGCCGGTGTCGACCTTCGGCGGTCATGCCTATGACGGCTTCATGATCCTGGTCGAAGCGATGCAGCGCGCGAAGAGCGCGGACCCTGCAAAAGTTCGCGACGAGATCGAGCGCACCAAGGGCTACGTCGGAACCGGCGGCATCGTGAACATGTCGGCGACCGACCACATGGGGCTCGACCTGTCGGCATTCCGCGTCCTGGAGATCAAGGACGGCGACTGGATGCTGGTCTCGGGGTCGTGACCCGGACGGCGGGCAGGCGGGCGGGGCTGCGCCTGCCCGCCGCTCTTTGTCGGGATTGAACCCAAGTCGCGAGAGGCCCGGACGCGATGGCCGAACTGCTGCAATTCATGTCGTCGGGGTTGACCGTTGGCGCGATCTACGCGCTGGTCGCCCTCGGCTTCACGCTGATCTACAAGGCGTCGGACATCATCAACTTTGCCCAGGGTGAATTCGTCATGCTGGGCGGGATGACGACCGTGTTCGCAGCTCTTGCCGGCGTTCCACTGCCGCTGGCTGCGCTGATCGCCGTGGTCGCGACCACGGCGATCGGGATGGCGCTGCATCGCTTCGCCATCGAGCCCGCGCGCGGCGCGAGCCCGGTTGCCCTGATCATGATCACGATCGGCGCCTCGATCTTCCTGCGCGGCGTGGCGCAGATCGTGTTCGACCGGCGTTTCCACAGCCTGCCGCCGCTGTTGGGCGCGGACCCCATCCAGTTCGCCGGCGCGGCGATCCTGCCGCAAAGCCTCGTCGTGCTGGCGGGCGCGACGGTCATCGTGCTGTTGCTGTGGCTGCTGATCGAGCGGACCCTGCTCGGCAAGGCGGTGGTCGCAACCGCCGCCAATCGCCTCGCCGCGCGGCTCATCGGCATCGATACGCGGCGGATCGTCGATTTCTCGTTCGCGGTATCGGCGGCGATCGGCGCAATTGCCGGCATTCTCATCACCCCCATCGCATTGACGAGCTATGACGCCGGGACGCTGCTCGCGCTGAAGGGATTTGCCGCCGCCATGCTCGGCGGGATCGGCAGCGCGGCGGGAGCCGTGGTCGGCGGTCTCCTGATCGGGATGATGGAGGCCTTTGCGGCGGGCTACGTCTCCTCGAACTACAAGGATGCGGTCGCCTTCCTGATCATCCTCGTGGTGCTGGTTGCGATCCCGCAGGGCCTGTTTGGCCGGGCCAAAGTCGAGCGGGTGTAGATTGCGCGCGCTGCTCCAAACCCGTTTGATGCCGGCGATTGCGATTGCGGCATTGGTCGCGATCCTGCCGCTGTTCTTCCCGTCGGGGTACTACTACCGCATCGGCGTGCTCGTCTTGATCTTCTCGCTCGCGGTCGTCGGCCTCAACCTGCTGATGGGCTTCGCCGGTCAGGTCAGCCTCGGTCACGCCGGATTTCTCGGTATCGGAGCCTATTCGGTCGCGATCGGTCCGGTGCATCTCGGACTGCCGTCGTGGCTCAGCCTGCTCGCCGGTGCGCTGCTGTCGGGGGGAATCGCGTTTCTGGTCGGCCGGCCGATCCTCAGATTGAAGGGGCACTATCTCGCCGTCGCGACCCTCGGCCTGGGCTTGCTGCTCGCGATCGTGCTGACCAACGAGGCGCGATGGACCGGCGGGCCGGACGGCATGAGCGTTCCAAAGCTCGAGCTGTTCGGTTGGAGCGTGCGCGGCGCGACCGCCTGGTACTGGGTCGCCGGCGTGACCTTCGTCTGCGGATTCGTGCTGGCGCTCAACCTGATGGACAGCCCGACCGGCCGCGCGCTGCAGGCCATCCACGACAGCGAGATCGCCGCGCGCGTGCTCGGCATCGACGTGGCGCGCAAGAAGCTCGCGATCTTCGTCATCTCCGCCATGTACGCCTCGGTGGCCGGATCGTTCCTGGCGCTGTTCAACGGCTACATCACGCCGGACGCGGCGGGATTCCTGCGGTCGATCGAGCTCGTCGCCATGGTCGTGCTCGGCGGCATGGGATCGATCGTCGGATCCCTCGTAGGCGCATGCGTGCTGGTGGTGCTGCCGCAGGCGCTGACCGTCTTCCACGACTATGAGCAAGCGCTGCTCGGACTCGTCGTCATGGTCTTCATGATCTTCCTGCGCCAGGGCATCGTGCCGTCGATCGCCGGCGCGCTTGCGGGGCGGCGCAAGTGATGATCCTGGAGGCCGAGCAGCTCTCCGTGAGCTTCGGTGGCGTGCGGGCCATCGATGAGGTCAGCCTCTCGATCGCCGCGGGGCAGGTGTTTTCGATCATCGGGCCGAACGGCTCCGGCAAGACCACGCTGTTCAACCTGATTTCGGGCATCTATACGCCGAGCCACGGATGCGTCCGCTTCGCCGGCGAAACCGTGACGGGGCTCGAGCCGGACCGGCTGGCGCGACGAGGCCTGTCGCGGACCTTCCAGAACCTGCAGATATTCTCGCGGATGTCGGTGCTGGAAAACGTGATGGTCGGTCACCATCGCCATGAAGACACCGGCATCCTGGCCGACCTGCTGCACTGGCCTTCGGTGCGGCGCCAGAATGCCGCGACGCGCGAAGTGGCGCTCGCAGCGCTTGCTCGCGTCGGCCTTGCCGACGACGCGCGGCGCGCGTCCGGCGCACTCGCCTATGGCGCGCTCAAGCGTCTCGAAATCGCGCGCGCCCTTGCCAGCGACCCGAAGCTGCTGCTGCTCGACGAACCCGCCGCCGGCTGCAATCCGGTGGAAACCCAGGAGGTCGATCGCGTCATCCGCTCGCTGGTGAAGGACGGCATCACGGTCATGCTGGTCGAGCACGACATGCGTCTGGTGATGAACATCTCCGACCGCGTTCTCGTTCTGGCGCGAGGCCGCACGCTTGCCGAAGGCACGCCCGAACAGGTGCGTGCCAATCCGGCGGTCATCGAAGCCTATCTGGGGGATCACGGATCCAAGGAGGCGGCTCGTGCTTTCGGTTGAAAACCTCAGGAGCGCCTACGGCCGCATCGAGGTTCTCCACGGCGTCACGCTGCACGTCGACGCCGGCGAGATCGTGACGCTGATCGGCGCCAACGGCGCCGGCAAGACCACGCTGATGCATGCCATTTCCGGCGTGCAGCCGATCACCGCCGGCTCGGTGCGGTTCGAGACCCAGCCGATCGAGCAATGGTCCGCGCATGCGCGGGTGGGGGCGGGCATTTCACAGGTGCCGGAAGGGCGCCAGGTGTTCGATTCCCTGTCGGTGAAGGACAATCTGAGGCTCGGCGCGTGGTCGCGCCGCGGCGGCGATCTCGGGCAGTCTCTCGCGCGCGTCTGCAGGCTGTTCCCGATGCTCGATGCGATCTGGGAAGCGCCCGCCGGAACGCTCTCGGGCGGACAGCAGCAGATGCTGGCGATCGGCCGGGCGCTGATGGCGAGCCCGCGGTTGCTGCTGCTGGACGAACCGTCGATGGGGCTTGCGCCCAATCTGGTCGATCACGTGCTCGCGGTGATCCGATCGCTCAAGGACGAAGGCCTGACCATTCTGCTCGTCGAGCAGAACGCGGGCGCGGCTCTCGCCATTGCGGACCGCGCCTATGTGCTGGAGACCGGCAGGGTGGCGCTGGATGGCAACGCGACCGACATCCAGAACGACCGGCGGGTTCGCGAAGCATATCTGGGAATCTGAGCAAATGCGCGGGGCCGTTGACATCGGTCAAGTAATTGGAAGCGCAAAGTCAATCTAATCGCAACATCTCATGCATCAGTCCAAAGGAGAGTGGCTATGAAGGCGGACCTCCGTCCCGGCGTTTCGCGAACGAGCCAGATCACGGTGGACCGTGACCGCAGCATCGGCTTCATGGGCGAAGACGGCCGCGTTTACGGCACGCCTTACCTGGTGCGCGATATCGAGCAGACCTGCCGCGACCTCCTGCTCGAATATGGCGACGCCGGAGAGGATTCGGTCGGCACCGATATCGCCATCAAGCATGTCGCGCCGACGCTGCTCGGCATGTCGGTCGAGATCAAGGTCACCGTGAGCGCCGTCGACGGGCGCAAGGTTTCGTTCGACGTTTCGGCGAAGGACGAGGTCGAACCGATCTGCAGCGGCACGCACGGCCGGTTCATGGTCGACGTGGGCAAGACGATCGAGCGGCTGAAGGCGAAAGCCGCCAAGCGGACGGCGAGGGCGGGATAGACGTCATGCCGGCCAAGGCTGCACCAGGCAAGGCGGCGCATGAGGAGAGAACCGTCTCGACCTATTGTTACCAGTGCGTGGCCGGCCCCGATCTGCTGAAGGTGCGCATCGAGAACGATGTCGCGACCGAGATCACTCCGAACTTCGACGCGGCGGCCATTCACCCGGCCGGCGGCAAGGTCTGCGTCAAGGCCTTCGGTCTGGTGCAGAAGGCCTATACGCCCAATCGCGTGCTGACCCCGATGAAGCGCACGAACCCCAGGAAGGGGCGGGACGAGGATCCCGGCTTCGTGCCGATCTCGTGGGACGAGGCGCTCGACCTGGTGGCGGACAAGCTCAAGGTTGCGCGCGCGGCCGGCCTGATCGACGAGGCCGGTTATCCCCGTGTGGCGGCGAGTTTCGGCGGCGGCGGCACGCCGACCGCCTATATGGGAACGCTGCCGGCGTTCCTCGGCGCGTGGGGCCCGGTCGACATGAGCTTCGGCTCCGGCCAGGGCGTCAAGTGCACGCATTCGGAGCATCTCTACGGCGAATTGTGGCACCGCGCCTTCACGGTCGCGCCGGATACGCCGCTCTGCGAATACGTGCTTTCGTTCGGCGCCAATGTCGAGGCATCCGGTGGGGTGTGCGGTGTCAAGCGTCATGCCGATGCGCGCAACCGCGGCATGAAGCGCGTGCAGGTCGAACCGCATCTGTCGGTGACCGGCGGGGCGTCGGCCGAATGGATTCCGATCAAGCCCAAGACCGACGTCGCCTTCCTGTTCGCCATGATCCACGTGCTGCTGCACGAGCATCCGCGCGAGCGGCTGGATTTGCCATTCATCAGGAACATGACCTCGTCGCCGTATCTGATCGGGCCGAACGGGTATTTCCTGCGTAATGCCGAGACGCGCAAGCCGCTGATGTTCGACCTCCGGAGCGGCGCCGCGGTGGCATTCGACGCCAAGGACACCGATCCCGCGCTCGAGGGCACGTTCAAGGTCGACGGCGTCGAGATCGGGCCCGACGACGAGGTCATCGACCATCGCGGCGTCGAGGTGCGCCCGGCGTTCGCCCATCTCGTCGACCACGTGAAGGCGTATTCGCCCGAATGGGCGAGCTGGATCTGCGACGTGCCGGCCGCCACCATCCGCCGGATCACGAACGAGTTCCTCGACCACGCCCATGTCGGGGAGACCATCGAGATCGAGGGCGTCACCCTGCCGTTTCGCCCCGTCTCGATTTCCTTCGGCAAGACCGTGAACAATGGCTGGGGCGGTTACGAATGTTGCTGGGCGCGCACCCTGATCCCATGCCTGCTCGGCGCTCTCGAAGTGCCGGGCGGTACGCTCGGCAGCACGGTGCGGCTCAACCGCCCGGCTGACAATCGCTGGTCGAGCGTCAAGCCGGGGCCGGACGGTTTCATGGATTATCCCATGAACCCGACCAGCAAGGAAGGCTGGGTCTCCCGGCCGCCGTCGCGCTCGGGCCATCGCACGCTCGTGCCGCTGGTCGCGAACTCCGCCTGGAGCCAGGCGCTGGGGCCGACCCATCTCGCCTGGATGCAGCAAAGCGAGGATTTTGAGCATTTCCCGCACGCATCGGCACCCGACGTCTGGTTCGTCTACCGCACCAATCCCGTGATCTCGTTCTGGGACACCAAGCGGATCGGCGAGACGGTGGCGAACTTTCCGTTCACGGTCTGCTTCACGCTGACGCGCGACGAGACCAATCACATGGCCGACGTGCTGCTGCCCGATTGCACCGACCTCGAGGGCCTGCAACTGCTGCGCATCGGCGGCACCAAATATATCGAGCAGTTCTGGGACTATCAGGGCTTTGCGCTGCGCGACCCTGCGGTGAAGCCGCAAGGCGAGGCGCGCGACTTCACCTGGATCGCGACCGAGCTGGCGCGCCGTTCGGGCATCCTTGAAGCCTACAACGGCGCGATCAACCGCGGCGGTCACGGCGTCAAGCTGTCGGGCAAGAACTACGATTTCTCGCTCGACCTTGCCGTTCCCCACGGCGTCGAGGAGATATGGGACGCGACCTGCCGGGCTGCTAGCGCGGAGATCACCGACGGCCAGGCGAGCGACGGCCTTGCCTGGTTCCGTGAGCACGGCTTTCGCGTCACGGAGTTTCCACGCCTGATGTGGTATCTCTATCCGCGTCTCGTCGAGCAGGGCCTTCGCTTCGAGCAGCCCTATCAGGAGCGCCTGTTCCGCGTCGGCAAGGAGCTCGGGCGCCGACTGCACGAGCAGGGCATCACCTGGTGGGACCGCCAGCTCGAGGAATACGAGGCGATGCCGCACTGGCGCGATCTCGGCAAGTTGTGGGAGGACGCGCTCGCCAGGCACTTCAAGGTCGACATGTCGGACTATCCGTTCTGGCTCGTGACCTCCCGCAGCATGCAGTATTCGTGGGGCAACAATGTCGGCCTGCAGCTGATCAAGGAGGTTGCCGACAACGTCATCGGCCACGGCGCCGTGGTCATGAACGAGGCCGCGGCCGCGCGATTGAGCATCGCGGACGGCGACCGCATCGAGGTGCGCTCGCCCCTCAACGCCACCGAGGGCCGCGTCGTCCTGCGCGAGGGGATCCGTCCCGACACGCTGCTGATCATCGGGCAGTTCGAACACTGGGCGACGCCCTTCGCCAAGGATTTCGACGCGCCGAGCATGAATCCGCTGGTGCCGATGCTGCTCGATCTCACCGATGCCACGGGCTCGGCGGCCGATCTCGTCAAGGTCAAGGTGACGAAGCTCCGGGGTGCGGCATGACCCGCTGGGCGATGATCGCCGACCTCGAGCGTTGCGTCGGCTGTCAGACCTGCACGGCGGCGTGCAAGCACACCAACGCGACGTCGCCGGCCGTTCAGTGGCGCAAGGTGCTGGATATCGAGGCAGGCTCCTACCCAGCGGTGTCGCGCACCTACGTGCCGGTCGGCTGCCAGCATTGCGAGGACCCGCCCTGCATGCGGGTCTGCCCCTCGACCGCGACGCGCAAGCGCGCGGATGGCATCGTGACGATCGACTACGACATTTGCATCGGCTGCGCCTATTGCGATGTCGCCTGTCCCTACCAGGCGCGCTTCAAGGTCAGCGAAGCCGATTTCGCCTATGGCGCGGACCGGAAGATGAAGCACGAGGCCGTGCGGGAGGATCCGGCGCGGCTCGGCGTCGCGCAGAAGTGCACCTTCTGCTCCGACCGCATCGATTTCGGCCTGGAGCATGGTCTCACCCCCGGGGTCGATCCCCGCGCGACGCCGGCCTGCGCCAATGCCTGCATCGCCACCGCGCTGCATTTCGGCGATCTCGACGATCCCTCCAGCAACGTCTCGAAGTTGTTGGAACGTCACAAGCATTTTCGCATGCACGAGGAGATCGGGACCGGTCCGGGCTTCTACTATCTCTACGAACATGGCAGCGCGTTGCCCGACGATGGATTGCGCGAGGCGCCGCCCGCTCCGACGACGCCGTCGCGTCTGCGCACCCGCGGCGTGGAGCCATGGCACCAGAAGCACTGGGACTGGAAGGCGGCCGGTAATTTCCTCACCGGCGGGGTTGGGCCGGGCCTGTTCGCAGCCGCTGCCGTGGCGGCGGTGACCGTCGGCCCGCAAGTGCTGCTCGGGCTGCTCGCGATGGCTCTGGTCGGTCTCGGCCTTCTGCTGGTCATGATGAAGATCGGCCGCCCGCTGCGGGCGATCTCGGTGCTGCGGCAGCCGCGATGGTCGTGGATGTCGCGCGAGGCGTGGGTTGCGCTCGTCTTCTTTCCGGTGGCGCTCGCCGCGGTCTGGACCGGCATGCCGGCGCTGTGGCTCGCCGCAGCCGCGCTCGCGCTCGTCTTCCTGCTCTGCCAGGGGATGATCTTGCGCGAGGCCAAGGGTATTCCGGTCTGGCGCGAGCCCGGTATCGTGCCGCTCATCGTCGCCACGGGTTTGACCGAGGGGGCCGGCGTGTTTCTCGTCGCCTGCGTGCTGTCGTCGGCGCTCGCGCCATTGATGGTCGGTGCTGCGGTCGCAGCCGTGCTGCTCGCCGCCGCCCGCGCGCTCGCCTGGGTCGCCTATCGCCGCGCGCTTGCGCGCTCGGGCGCGCCGACCAAGGCGCTCATCGTGCTCGACGAGTACCGGCCGTGGCTCTTGATCGGCGGCTCCATCGTACCTGCCGCCGGCGTCGTCGTGGGCCTGCTGATCCGGAGCATGACTGCGCCGGCGTTCGCCGTCGCCGGCATCGCGGCTGCAGCTGCCGGACTTGGCTTCAAATTCCTGCTGATCACGCGCGCCGGCTACAATCAGGGATTTGCCTTGCCGAACACGCCCATGCGCGGCGCCGGCCAGGCCGGCCCCGCAGTGAAGCCGGGCTGGACCCTGCCATGACAGAACGAAGCAAACGGGAGATCACGCCATGAACAGACAGAGCGCATTGCGCAACGCCGAGGTCTTCATGTTCGACCCCGCGGCCGAGAGGATGCCGCGCGAAGCGCTGGCCGGGCTGCAGTTCCAGCGGCTGAAGAACACGCTGGAACACGCCTATGCCAATGTTCCCCACTATCAGCGTGCCTTCGCCGCCGCCGGCGTCAAGCCGGAGAGCCTGTCGTCCCTCGCCGACATCGTGCGCTTTCCCTTCACGCTGAAGACCGACCTGCGCGACAACTATCCGTTCGGCATGTTTGCCCTGCCGCGCCAGCAACTGACCCGGCTGCATGCCTCGTCCGGGACGACGGGACGGCCGACCGTGGTTGGCTACACCAGCGGCGACCTCGATCGCTGGGCGAATCTGATGGCGCGGTCGCTCGGCTGCGCCGGCGCCGTGCCCGGCGACGTCGTCCACAACGCTTACGGCTACGGCCTGTTCACCGGCGGACTCGGCGCGCATTACGGCGCGGAGCGGCTGGGCTGTACGGTGGTTCCGATGTCGGGCGGCGGCACCGAGCGGCAGGTCTCGCTGCTCAACGATTTCGGCGCCAACGTCCTGTGTGCGACGCCGTCCTACGCGCTCAATATCGCCGAGGTCGCGGAATCGGCGGGTGTCGATTTGCGACGGTCGCCGCTGCGGTACGGCGTGTTCGGTGCGGAGCCGTGGAGCGAGGCGCTGCGCCAGGACCTCGAGGCGCGGCTCGGCATCAAGGCCGTCGACATCTACGGCCTATCGGAGATCATGGGGCCGGGCGTCGCCTGCGAATGCCACGTCGCGCAGTCGGGCCTGCACGGCTGGGAAGACCATTTCCTGTTCGAGATCATCGATCCCGAGACGCTGGCGCCCAAGCGGTTCGGCGAAGCGGGCGAGCTCGTCATCACGACGCTGACCAAGGAAGCGTTGCCGATGATCCGCTACCGCACGCGCGACATCACGCGGCTGGACGATACGCCGTGTCGTTGCGGCCGGACCCACCTGCGCATCATGCGGGTGACCGGGCGCGACGACGACATGCTCATCATCCGCGGGGTCAACGTCTACCCGTCGCAGGTCGAGGCCGTGCTCGTCGGCTTTCCCGGGCTTTCGCCGCACTACCAGATCGTGCTGACGCGGGCCGGCGCGCTCGATGCCATGACGGTGGAGGTGGAGCTGGCGCCGGGGGCGCCGGATGACGAGCAGTCGCGCGCCCGCAAGGGCACCGAGGTTCGCCATCACATCAAGTCGTTGATCGGCGTGACCTGCGACATCGACGTGAAGCGGCAGGGCGAGGTGCCGCGCTCGCAGGGCAAGGCGGTACGGGTGAAGGACGAACGGAAGGCGCGCAGCTGAGCGCGCCGGTCCGCCCGGCCGGGCGGCACTACATCGTTGGCATGATCGTGGTCGAAGCAGTCGGGCGCGTGGCGTCCTTCATTCCGGGGACGCGGGCGGATCCGGATCGTCGGCCCAGGAATCGTCGGGCTGCGGATAGCGGTGCAGGAGGCGGTTGACGAGGTTGACGTGCTCGACCTCTTCCTCCATGAGCTCCATCGCCATGGCCTTGACCTTCGGATCCGTCGCGGTCTCCGCGATGTGCGTGAAATAGGCCAGCGCGCGCTTCTCGCCGGCGAGCGACATCTGCAGGGCGTGCCACGGCGTCATCAAGTAGTGGGCCGAGTCGATCTCGACCTCGGCCGGAAGCCCGATGTTTTCGATTCGCGCGGTCTGGCGAGCATAGCCGACCACGTCGAAATCGCCGGCGAGACGACGGATCTCCTCGCCGTGGATGCCCTCGGCGCGGGCGAGATCGCGGAACACCTTCACCAGTTCCGGGTTGTTGTGGGTCTCCATCTGGTCGGCCAGCAAATTGTAGCGGTCGACCGCATCGCTCTCGATCAGCCAGGCGGCGGCGAGCAGGTCGTTCAGGCTCGACACTTTCGGCGCGGTGGGCGGCTTGCTCATAGCTCGAAGTCCTTCTCAAGCTCCGACAGATCGATGCTGCTGACGCCGATTGCAGGCTGAAACGGCGCGCGGTTGCCGCGGTAGAGGATCCCGAGGTTGAAACCGTCGTCGGTCATGAGCCGGCGTGCCGCCTTGCCCTGGTCGTTCGTTGCTGCGACCGGCGCCGGGCGGACCTGCTCCTTCCAGTCCTGCTCGTCGGGACGAAAGGTCACGCAGGGGCTGAGGATCTCGACGAAGGAGAAACCGGGATGCTTGATGGCTTCGACCAGCACGTCGGCGGTTTCGTTCGGCTGTCCGGAGAAGCAGCGGGCGATGAAGTTGGCGCCGGAGGCGAGGGCGACCACGAGCGGGTGGAATGGCGCGACGCCGGTACCGCCCGGCGTCAACGCCGTGTCGAACTCGGGCTCGGTGGTCGGCGAGGGCTGGCCCTTGGTCATGCCGTAGATGCGGTTGTCCATCACGACATAGGTCATGTCGATGTTCCTGCGGCAAGCATGCAGGAAATGGTTGCCGCCGATCGAGTATCCGTCGCCGTCGCCGCTGGCGACCACGACGGTGAGGTCGGGTCGCGTCACCTTCAGCCCGGCGGCAAGCGCGAGCGAGCGGCCGTGCACGCCGTGGAAACCGTAGCAGCTCGTGTAGGCCGGTATCCGCGACGAGCAGCCGATGCCGGATACCACCGTGATCTGCTCCGGCGGCAGGCCCAATTTCGCGAAGGCGCGCGTGAACGACATGAGCACGTGATAGTCGCCGCAGCCGGGACACCAGATCGGCTTCAGGTCCGATTTGTAGTCGCCCGGCTTGCAGGCGAGGCGCGTGGTGACGCTCGACATCGTCATCTCCAATCCATGATTGCGCGATGAATCTCGCCGGCCGTGATCGGCAGCGGGCCGGGCCGGTGGAAAGCACGAACCGGCGCCGGAAGGTCGTAATGCGCCCGCAGGTAGCGATGGAACTGGCCGCTATGCGTCTGCTCGACGACCAGGATGCGCTTGACGCCGTCGAGGGCGGCCGCCAGCCGCTCCGGCTGCACCGGCGCCAGCAGGCGAGGCGCGATCACGCGGACGTCCACGCCATCGGCGGCGGCGCGGCCGACCGCCTCGCGCGCGGCGCCGGTCAGCGACCCCCAGGTGATGAGCGCGAGCTCACCGCTTCCCTCGATGCTCGCCCAGTGGTCGCCGTAGTTGAAGCGCTCGAGCTTGTCGCGCCGCTTGTCGAGCTGCGCCAGATGGTCGGCGGCGCTGCTGGTCGGGATGCCGAACTCGGAGTGGGTCAATCCATCGGCAGTGTATTGCCCGCCCGGCGTGCCCGGGATCGCCATGGCCGAGACGCCGCCGGGCGCCAGCGCATAGCGCTTGTAGGCGCTGCTCATGTCGGTTGCGACGGCGCGGGCGCCGATGAAGGCGACGTCGGCCGGGCGCTCGATGGCGGCCCGTGCCTGTCCCATGAACTGGTCCGACAGGACGATCGCCGGCGTCTGCAGCGCTTCGGCGAGATATGTCGCCCATTGTGTCGTAAAGAGGCAGTCGGCAACCGATTGGGGCGCCAGCACGAGGTGCGGCGCATCGCCGTGCAGGCCGTAGATCGCGATGTTGAGGTCGGTCTGCTCGGATTTCGTCGGAATGCCCGTCGAGGGCCCGCCGCGCATCACGTCGACGACCACGATCGGGATTTCGGATGCCGTGGCGAGCCCGATGGCCTCGATCATCAGCGAGAGTCCCGGTCCGGACGTCGCCGTCAGCGCCGGCGTGCCGCCGTAGGATGAGCCGATGATCATGTTGATGGCGGCCAGCTCGTCCTCGGCCTGCAGCAGGATGCCGCCCACTTTGGCGAGGCTCGGCGAAAGCCATTCGAGGATTTCGGTTGCCGGTGTAATCGGGTAGGCGGCCGCAAAACGCACGCCGCCGCGAATGGCGCCGAGCGCCGTCGCCTCGTTGCCCGACAACAGCCATCGTCGGGCGTCGCTCGGGCTCGGCGCGGCGAGCTTCACGTCGAGCTTGATCCCTGCCGCCGCCGCGAAGCCGGCCTTGATTCCGGCGCGGCTCGCCTCGATGGCGGCCGCTCCCTTGCCGCTGAGCTGCTTGGCAATCGGTGCCAGCATCTGCTCGACGGTGAAGCCGAGCAGCCGGCTGGCGATGCCGAGCGCGATCATGTTGGGCCGGCCGCCCGAAATCGACTTGGCCATCTCCTTCATCGGGATCTCGACGACGTGCGCTCCGGACTGGGTCACCATCGGCGGCGGTTCGCCGCCGCGCGGATCGCTGATCACGAGGGTCTTGGGACCGGCCTTGATCTCCGCTCCGAAGCGGTGCGCGTTCAGCCAATCGATGCCGATGATGAGATCGAACTGGTCGGGCGGGCAATCGACGGGATGCACGGCTAGGCGGAGCAGCCCCGCCGCTTCGCCGCCGCGAATCTGAGGGCCGAGCGTGCGCGTGAACAATCCGTGCCAACCCGCCGAGCTCGCCACTTCGAGCAGAAAATTCACCGTCGTCAGGGCGCCGGAGCCGCCGCTGCCAATGATCGCGATCGAGATGCTCGGCGAAGCCGTCATGGCGATTGCCTCCTCATCGAAGCCTTCCCCGCTCCAATATGTAATTAAGTACTAGAATGCGTTTTTTCACCGTTCCTTGACGTTGGTCAAGGCAGCCCGAAGGTTGCTGATCAAAGAATGGCGGCGATGGCAGCGGGTTTCGGATGATGGCTTCACAGCCGGACCGGAGGACAGACGAATGAGCGCCAAGCCGATTCGGTGGGTGATGACGGGGGCCGGCATGCCCTTGGTCCCGACTGAGTTCGATACCGCCGCTCTCGCGCCCAACGAAGTCGTGGTCGAGATCGCCGGCTGCGGCGTCTGCCAATCCGACCTTGATCATTATTACGACGGCGTATGCACCAAGCACGAACTGCCGTTGGCGCTCGGGCACGAGATCAGCGGTCACGTCGTCGACGCAGGCGCGGACGCTCTCTGGTACACCGACCGTGCGGTCGTCATCCCGGCCTTGATTCCATGCGGTCGCTGCGAAGCCTGCCTGCGCGGCCGGGCGGAAATCTGCCAGGACCGCAAGATGCCGGGCAACGACATGCATGGCGGCTTCGCCACCCACATCACCGTGCCCGTGCACGGGCTTTGCGTGGTCGACGAGCGCCGCATGGCGGCGCTCGGAATCGACCTGGCCGATCTCTCCGTGATCGCCGACGGGGTGACCAGAGCCTACCACGCGGTGGTCCGGGCCGGCGTTCGGAAGAAGGACCTCGTCGTCGTCCACGGGCTGGACGACGTCGGCGGCTATGCGGCCCAGATCGCGACGGCGCTCGGGGGCATCGTCGTCGCGCTCGACGAGGACGATGATCGACTTGCCGCGATCCGCAGCGCAGGCGTCGCATTGGCGCTGAATTCGGCGCAGATGGCGCCGCACGACGTCAAGTCGGAGATCGAGGCGTTCGCCGCGCGCCGCTCCCTGCCTCGGAGCGGATGGATCGTCCTGGAATGCTCGGGCACGCGCGCTGGCCATGAGACCGCGTACGGCCTGATCGATCACGGCGCGACCCTGGTCATCGTCGGCTCCGCCGCCGACAAGGTCGACATCCGGCTCTCGGACGCCACGGCGTACGACGCGCGCGTGATCGGAAGCTGGGGCTGTCCGCCGGAGCTTTATCCGGCAGCGCTCGAACTCGTCATGAACGGCCGCGTCAGGATTTGCCAGTTCGCCGAGAAGCATCCGCTCAGGGAGATCAACCGGGTCTTCGAAGCCGCACATGCCGCCGCGCTCAAGCGCCATGCCGTACTCGTTCCCGAACTGTGAGGACCATTCGATGACCGCCCACGGTCTTAAGTCATTCGTCGCAAAGAGGCCGCCGCAATGGCAACATCGCTGAATCCCTCGACTACCGCCGACATCGTCGCACGCGCCAACGCGCTGTTCGAGGATCTCTCGTTTTCCGCCGCGCGCGCCTGGAAGGACGCGGAGCCCGGCCGCAAGGTGGTCGGCTACATGCCGATCTACGTGCCGCGCGAGCTCATTCATGCCGCCGGCATGCTGCCGCTCGGCGTCGTCGGCGGCGGCGACCAGCTCGAGGTGATCCACGGCGACGCCTATTATCAGAGCTACATCTGCCGCATTCCGCGCTCGACCATCGAGCTCGGCGTGTCCGGCCGGCTGGATTTCGTCGACGGCATGCTGTTCCCGTCGATCTGCGACGTCATCCGAAACCTGTCCGGCATGTGGAAACTGATGTTTCCAAAGGTCTATTCGCGCTATTTCGACGTGCCGCAGAACTACCGGGACGAGATCGGCGGAAACTTCTACGTCAACGAGCTCGCCGAGCTCAGGCACGATCTCGGGGAGCTTCGCGGCAAGCCGATCACGGACGAGGAGCTGCACAGCTCGATCGCGCTCTACAACGAGAACCGCAGGCTGATCCGCGAGCTCTACGCCTTCCGGGCCGAGCGGCCGTGGCAGGCACCGGCCACCGAGGTCTACCTGATGGTGCGCGCCGGCCTGTTGCTGCCGGTCGAGGAGCACAGCGCCATGCTGCGCGATTATCTGGCCGCGACGCGGGCGGACGAGCGGCCGATGCGCGACAACTGCCGCGTCGTGCTGACCGGCATGTTCTGCGAACAGCCGCCCCTCAATCTCATCAAGTCGCTGGAACTGTCCGGCTGCTACGTGGTCGACGACGACCTGCTGCTGGTGACGCGGTGGCTGACCGGAGAGGTCGCGACCGAGGGTGATCCCCTGCGCAACCTTGCCTCGGCGTTCCTGCACCACTCCGAATCGACGGCTGCGAAATACGAGCCGAACCAGAAGGAGAAGGGCCAGCATCTCGTCCGCGCGGTCAAGCGCACCGCGGCCGAAGGCGTGATCTTCGCCGCGCCGAGCTTCTGCGATCCCGCGCTGCTCGAGCGACCGATGCTGCAGCACGTGCTCAAGGAAGCCGGCATCCCCTTCATTGCATTCAAATACGCCGAAAACTCCGGCCAGATGCAACCGATCAGGGAGCAGGCGGGCACCTTTGCCGACTCAATCAAACTATGGAGCGGAGCATGACGACGCCGAATACCAAGATCGTGACCTCCAAGGCGCCGGCGAAGGAGGTCATCAAGGATGCCTCCATGCTGAAGCAGAAGGAGATGATGGCGGCGCACTACGATCGCCTGACGGCTGCGCCCCAGACCGGCGCGAAGGTGGCCGCCACCTTCGTCCCCGGCAATCTCAACGAGCTCGTGATGTGTTTCGATCTCGTGAACAACCTTCCCGAGGTCAACGCCATCCAGAGCGGGCTGCGCCGCGTCAGCGGCAGCTACGTGCTCGAAGCCGAGAAGATCGGCCATTCCGAGGACGTGTGTACCTACGTCAAGTCCGACATCGGCATGATGGCCAAGGGCAACATCGCGCCGAACGGCAAGAAGTTTCCCAATCCCGACGTCCTGCTGCTCTCCTACACCGGCTGCTTCACCTTCATGAAGTGGTTCGAATTGCTGCGTGAGCAGTACAAGTGCGAGACGATCATGCTGCACACGCCCTACATGGGCGACGGCAAGATCACCAAGGGCATGATCGACTACATGGTGAAGCAGCTCCGCGAGGAGGTGATTCCGACCCTCGAGCGGGTCTCCGGCGTCAAGTTCGACATCGACCGGCTGCGCGAAAACCTGAAGAGGTCGAGCCGGGCCGAGGACGACCTCGTTCGCGTGCTGCAGAGCGCCAAGGCCAAACCGTCGCCGATCGACGCCTATTTCGGCGGCATCTACTACATCGGGCCGATCTTCGGCGCATTCCGCGGCACCCAGGATGCGATCGACTATTATCGCTTCCTGCGCGAGGAAGTCGAGGAACGCCTCGCCAACGGACAGGGCCCGGTCACGCCCGACGGCGACATGGGCAAGGAGAAGTACCGGCTGGTGGTGGAAGGACCGCCCAACTACACGAACTTCCGCCAGTTCTGGAAGATGTTCTACGACGAGGGCGCGGTCATCGTCGCCTCCAGCTACACCAAGGTCGGCGGCGTCTACGATTTCGGCTTCAGGCACGATCCGAGCAAGCCGCTCGAGACCCTGGCCGAGTACTGCCTCGGCGTCTACACCAACCGCAGTTTGCCGATGCGGATCGACATGCTCGTGAACTACATCAACGAGTACGAGGCGGACGGCCTGCTGATCAACTCGATCAAGAGCTGCAACAGCTTCTCGGCGGGGCAGCTCCTGATGATGCGGGAGGTCGAGAAGCGCACCGGCAAGCCGGCCGCCTTCGTCGAATCCGACCTGGTGGACCCGCGCTACTTCTCCGCGGCGAACATCAAGAACCGCCTCGAAAGCTATTTCCAGATGATCGACCAGAAGCGCTCAGGCGCCCACGCCGCGGCCTGAGGAGGAGAGCATGAAGACATTCGTCGGCATCGATCTCGGCTCGACCACGACCAAGGCCGTCCTTCTCGACGAGGACCGTAACGTCATCGGTCACGGCATCACCAATTCGCGCTCCAACTACGCGACCGCGGCGCGGGTGGCGAGCCAGGAGGCCCGCGTCGACGGACAGTTCACGCTGTTCCGGCGGGCGTTCACCAGCGCCAACGGCCTGGTGGAGCTCGACGCGTTCCTTGCGGCGCTGGAGCGGGCGTTTCGCCTGGAGCAGTTCCTCGAGCAGCTCGACGATCTCGAGCAGACCTGCATCGGCCAGATCCAGGGCGAGCGCTTCGCCAAGGTCGGATCGGGCGTGAAGAGCTCGCTCGGCGAGGTGTTCCGGCGGTTGCGCGAGGAGGCGCCGGAACTGTACGCCCCCGGCGCCAAGCGCAAGTCGGACTTCTTCCGGGACATCGCCGGATCGCGCTACCACAATCACGCCGAGGAGGTTGCCCGCGATGCGGGGCTGCCTTACGACCTGCTTCTCAACGTCTATGACAAGTCGATCATCGAGGTCGAGAACCGGCCGCCGGCGGGCGAGCTCAGCGAGAAATTCCGCCGTGCGCTCGGGCGCGTGCTGGCCTCGGAACCCTCGGTCAAGTCGGCGGCCTCCGACATCCAGGCCATGATCGAGAAAGCGCTCGCGGTCGAACTGGAGGAGACCTACCTGGTCGGCACCGGCTACGGCCGGGTGACGCTGCCGTTCTCCAAGGAGCACATCCGCTCCGAGATCCTCTGCCATGGTCTCGGCGCTCACCTGATGTATCCGCAGACGCGAACCGTGCTCGACATCGGCGGGCAGGATACCAAAGGCATCCAGATCGATCCCAACGGCATCGTCGAAAACTTCCAGATGAACGACCGCTGCGCGGCGGGCTGCGGCCGCTATCTCGGCTACATCGCCGACGAGATGAACATGGGCCTGCACGAGCTGGGACCGCTGGCGATGCAGTCGGATCGGCCGGCGCGCATCAACTCGACCTGCACAGTGTTCGCGGGCGCCGAGTTGCGCGACCGCTTGTCGCTCGGCGAGAAGCGCGAGGACATCCTGGCTGGCCTGCATCGCGCGATCATCCTGCGCGCGATCTCGATCATCTCGCGCTCGGGCGGCATCACCAACGAGTTCACGTTCACCGGCGGCGTCGCCAAGAACGAGGCCGCCGTGCGCGAGCTGCGCAAGGTGATCCAGGAGAACTACGGCGACGTCGTCATCAACATCAATCCGGACTCGATCTATACCGGCGCGCTCGGCGCGGCCGAGTTCGCGCGCCGGGCACATTTCGGGCAGGTCGACGGGAGCGAGCAATGACGATCGCGGCGGGAATTGACATCGGCACCAGCACCATCAAGGCGACGCTGTTCAAGGTCGAGAACGGCGAGGAGACCTGGCTCGCGCGATACATGATGCGGATCCGCCAGCGCGATCCGCTGGAGCTCGCACGCGTGGTCTACGATGCCGTGCTGGAGGACGCCAAGATGCGCGCCGAGGACGTCGACTACGTCGCGACCACGGGCGAGGGCGAGAGCGTGCCGTTCCACACCGGCCACTTCTACTCCATGACGACCCACGCTCGCGGCGCGATTTATCTCAATCCCGAGTCTCGCGCGGTGCTCGACATCGGCGCCCTGCACGGCCGCGCGATCCAGATCGACGACCGCGGCAAGGTCCTGAGCTACAAGATGACGAGCCAGTGCGCGTCGGGTTCCGGGCAGTTCCTCGAGAACATCGCCCGCTATCTCGGCATCGCGCAGGAGGAGATCGGGACGTTGTCCTGCGAGGGCAAGACGCCCGAAGCGGTCAGCAGCATCTGTGCGGTGCTCGCGGAGACCGACGTCATCAACATGGTCTCGCGCGGCATCTCGACGCCGAACATCCTCAAGGGCATCCATCTGTCGATGGCGGCGCGACTGTCGAAGCTCTTGAAATCGATCGGCGCGCGCAACGGCGCGGTGATGGTCACCGGCGGTCTGGCGCTCGACACCGGGCTGATCGCCGCCCTCGAGGAGGACATCTCCCACATCAAGGACATGACGATCGCGGTCCGCAGCCATGAGGACTCGATCTATGCCGGTGCTATCGGTGCCGCGCTGTGGGGAGCGTTCCGTTTTGACAAGCTGGCGGCGGCCAACCGGGTTTCCAGGGCCGCCTGACATCGTAAGGAGACAACGCCATGGCACTCATGATCAACGAGGCCTGCACGGCCTGCGACGCCTGCGAGCCGGTATGCCCGAACAAGGCGATCACCGCGGGCGATCCGATCTACGTGATCGACCCGATGAAGTGCACCGAATGCGTCGGTGCGGAGGACGAGCCGCAGTGCAAGCTGGTCTGCCCGGCCGATTGCATCCTGCCCAATCCGGACTGGGTCGAAAGTCCGGACGACCTGCTCGTCAAGTACGAGCAACTGCACAGCTGATGGCCGTCGACCCCGGTCGTCCAGTCGAGGATCTCCGATGAGCTTTGCGAACCGGATCAGCCAGACGCTTCATGACGAGCACGGCGCGACCGTCGCCCTGATGGAACGGCTGGAGCAGATGCTGGCGCGCTGGCGCCGCGGCGGCCCGCCCGACAAGGCCGAGGCGGGCGTGACGCGTATGCTGGCCGATCTCTCGACGGGCGTGGAGGCCGAGGTCGAGCGGCACTTCGCGTTCGAGGAGGATCACATCTTCACCTATCTGGCGGCCATCGGCGACGCCGACATCGGCGAGCATCTCGCCAGCGAGCACGCGGCGATCCGGCCGATCGGGATGCGCGTCGCGGCCCTGGCGCGCGGGGCCGCAGTCAACGGGTTCAAGCCCGAAGAATGGGCGGAGTTCATGCGGCTGGGCCAGGAGCTCAGCGATCGCATGCTCGCCCACGTCCAGAAGGAGGAGATGGCACTCCTGCCGGTGCTCGAAGAGAACATGGATGCCGAGACCGAGGCCGAGCTCTATCAGCAATATGTCGAACATGGGTGAGGCGCGAACATGAACGATGCCGCTACCAACAGCCAGAGCGAGACCCGCCGGCTGCGTCCGGCCGATCTGGAACAGGTCATTGCCATCGACTCGCACCATTTTGGCCAGCCCCGCCGCGGGTTCTTCGAAAAGCGGCTGGCGCAGGCGAAACAGCATCCGGAGGACTACGTCCAGGTCGGCATCGACCGCAACGGGGTCCTGGTCGGCTTCGCTTTCGCCTGCATCTTGCGCGGCGAGTTCGGCCGGGAACAGACTACGGCAACGCTCGATGCGGTCGGAGTGGTGGTCAGCAACCGGGAGCAGGGCGTCGGTCATGCCCTGATGGACGGGCTCGCTGGGGCGCTGCGCCGCCAGGGCGTCAAGTCGCTGCAGTCCCAGGCGGGCTGGGCCAACCATGGCTTGCTGCGCTTCTTCGATGCGTCCGGATTCGGACTCGCGCCGCGCCTGGTGCTGGAGCGGACGACCCTCACTCCGCTGCCGGAAGCCGTCGATGCCGAGTAGAACCAACACTGGAGCGACGATCATGGCCAAGGACGCCAACATGGTCATCCCGCAGCGCGTCGGCGAGGCCGCCGAGATCAGCTACGGCGCCCCGCCTGCACCGGATTTCGGGCCGCTCGCGCGCGACCGGATACCGGTGCGTTCGATGGCCGCCGGCGATCTTGCCGCTTTGGTGGAGATCGACAGCCGGATCACTGGCCGCGAGCGGACCGGCTATTTCGAGCGCAAGCTGGTGGACGCGCTGACCGACTCGGGCGTCCGCGTGTCGCTCGTCGCGGAGCTCGACGGCGTGGCGGTCGGCTTCATCATGGCCCGCGTCGACCTCGGCGAATTCGGCCGGGTCGAGACCACCGCGGTGCTGGATACGATCGGCGTCCACCCCGACTATCAGAGCAGGGGCGTCGGGCATGCCTTGCTCTCGCAATTGCTGATGAATCTCGGCACGCTGCGCGTCGAGAACTTGCGCACCGAGGTGGACTGGAGAGACCGCGACCTCTTGGCCTATCTGGACAGCTGCGGGTTCCGCCCTTCACAGCAATTGTGCTTCGACCGGGCCTTGTAGCGAGCGGCTAGCTGGTCGGCCAGATTCGACGGATCGCGTCGGCGGTGAACCAGGCGAAGGCGATGGCGCCGATGAGGCCGACGGCGCTGCCGAGACGCGCCAGCGTGGCATTTTCGAGCAGGATGGCGACCACGAGCACCGCGCAGGCAACGCCGTGGCAGACGGCATGGATCCTGAGCGAGCGGGCATTGGCGAGTTCGGACACGATCGGCGAGCCTCCCATGGCCTGCGGCGCCACGAACATCGAGGCGAGGAAGGGCATGATCCGCTGGAGGATCGCGACCAGGAACGTCAGGAGCCAGCCGAACAGCAGCAGGAATCCGAACAGGGTGCCGCCATTGTCGCCCGCGAGGCCGTAGAGCGCGACAAGGCCGGTGACGAGCGTCACCGGGAGCATGATCCAGGCCGCCCGTATCAGGACGAAGGACAGTCCAAGCCGCTTGCGCATGCCGGTCTTGAGCACGCGATGCATCAGCCAGAGATGCAGCGCGGCAGCGCCGAGGCCGACAAGGGCGGCAACGGTCAGGAGACTGCGGCTCCCCGCCAGCGCTCCGAGCGTGCCGAGGACGAGCGCGGTCGACGCGGCGACGAAGCTTGCGAGGCTCGGCCGTTTTGCGGGCGCCGACGCGAGCGCAAACATCGGAATCAGCACGTGGCTGAAGCCGAGAGCCAGCATTCCCATGAAGCCAAATCCGCCGAGGATCAGGTGCGCCAGCGCGCCGGCACCATGATCGGGCAGGAAGCCGCGCTCCTCGTCGAGCGACAGCGCGACCCCGAATGCGATCACCAGGACCAGCATCACCAGCGCGGCCCAGCCATAGGCGCCGACGACGGGGAGGCTGCCCGCGCGACGCAAATTGTCGGCCAGCAGTCCGCAGAACAGGAGCAGTCCGCCCGCCGTTGCGGCGGACGCCGGAACGAGAATGCCGGTCTTCGCCTCGTACATGCCAACCACCAGCGCCATCAGTCCGGGCACCGTCAGCCAGAAGATCAATTTGATCGGCCAGACCGCGTGCATCGTGCGCCGCGTCGCCACGGGCAGCAGCTGGACGGAGGCGCCGATTGCGGTCGTAACCAGCACTCCCAGCGTCAGCAGGTGAACGGCAGCCAGCGCCGGCCCGAGGCCGCCCCGGAAGCGCGTTGCCTCGCCGGCGCTGACGAGCAGGACCAGCCACGCCAGGACGTGAAAGCTGGCCGCCGCCGCGAAGAACCGGAACGGAATCGATCGCGGCAGCAATCTGCTCTTCGCGCCGCCGAGAAAGGAGGCCGCGAGGGTCATGAGCCCCAGCGGACCATGCGCAGCATGACTCCGTCCTCGCAATCCGAGCTCCCGCAGGAGGAATCCAGCAGCTCGTAGGCCCAGCCGCGGTCGTCCAGCTCGGGGTAGAGGAAGATCGGCTCGCGATCGAGATGGGCGATCAGGGCGGTGTCGACCTCGCCGGCGTCGATCGCCCGTAGAATCGCGATCATCGGCTCCGGCGCCTCCAGGCCGCGAACGTCGATATGGACGGCGTCGGCCGTCCGCCAGGTCCGTGAATCGTCCTCCGGTCGTGCGCAGGTCACCACGGCATCTCGCGGTTCATCATTTATCGATAAATAAGTACCACAATGCGTGATTATGCGCTATGGATTCATAGTTCATGAAGCGGCGGCGCCTCCGATATGAAGGAAACGAAGACGACGGCGAGCTCTGCGGTGCGGGTCCGGCGCGTCCGGGCCGCCGACATCCCGCAGGTGATCGCGCTCGACGCCCGCGTCACCAAGCTCGCCAAGGCCGGCTACTGGAACGACATCTTCCGCCGCTACGGCCGGCAGCGAAGCGAGGAGCGTTTCTTCCTGGTGGCCGAAAGCCGGGTGGATCGTTCGGCGGCAGCCTTGCTCGGCTTCATCATCGGCGAAGTGCGCGCCTGGGAGTTCGGGTCCACGCCCTGCGGCTGGGTGTTCGCGCTGTCGGTCGAACCGAAGATGCGCCTGCACGGCGTCGGCAGCGCCCTGTTCGAGGCGATCTCGGACGAGTTCAGGAAGGCCGGCGTCGACAAGATGCGGACGATGGTCGCACGGGATGGTCACCTTCCCATGCTGTTCTTCCGCGGCGAAGGCATGATCGCGGGGCCCTACATTCAGCTCGAGAAGGATCTCGATTGAGCGCTCGACCGTGAGGATGGCATGAGATTGCAGATTTCCACCCGGCTGGCCATCTTCGCGGTGCTGGAACTGACCGCGCGCGAAGGCCTGCAGCTCTCGGTCGCCGAGATCGGCAGGAAGTACGGCGTGTCGAGCCATCACCTCGCGAAAGTGATGCACGTCTTGGGGCGCGCGGGCCTCGTCCGCTCTGTTCGCGGCGTGGGCGGCGGCTATCAGTTCATCGGCAATCCGCGCCGCACGACCCTGCTGGACGTCGCCCAGCTGTTCGAGGATCTGAGCTCGGTCGAGCCGGCAAACGGGGATGGGCCGAGCGAGGAGCAAACCCTGAGCGAGGTTCTCGGCGAGATCGACGACGTCGCGCACGCGACTCTGGGATCGATCACCATCGCGACGATGCGCAAGCTGGTGGAGCGTCGCCGCGTCGGCGAGGGCCGTCGTCCCAAGCCCGCTTCGCGCCGCCCGCAATCGATTGCGGAAATTTGATGCAGGGCTGCGACACCCTGTGCGTTGCAGCGAAAACACCCACTTGACCACCGTCAAGGACGACAAGCGCGCCAGTCGCATGAATTGCGGGCGGCTCGCTTGGGATCTCCCTCATGTCCTCGAAACTCACGGCCGGCGATCTCCAGGTGATTACCCGCACCGCGATCTTTCGCGGACTGAAAGCGGAAACCGTGGAGCACATCATCGCGCCCGCAAATGCCGTGATGCTGCGGCCTCACGAATGGCTGTTTCGCCAGGGTGAGCCGGCGACCGCGTTCTTCATCGTGATCGATGGGTTGGTGAAGCTGTTCCGCATCTCTCCGTCCGGCGACGAAACGGTGATTCACGTCTTGCAGAAGGGCGAGGGGTTCGCCGAGGCGGTCGCGTTCACGGGAAACCGATATCCGGCGACCGCCGAGGCGGTCAGCGGGAGCCGGGTCGCGCGAATCCCGGCGGATCACATCATCCGGTGCATCCGCGAGAATCCCGACATCGCCTTGGCGATGGTGGCGTCGACGTCGCAGCATCTGCATCATCTCGTTCAGCAGGTCGAACAGCTCAAGGCGCAGAGCGGGGTCCAGCGCGTCGCCGAGTTTCTCGCGTCGCTGTCGCACGCCCGGCACGGCAGATGCGAGATATCGCTTCCTTACGACAAGATGCTGATCGCGGCCCGGCTCGGTCTCACGCCGGAATCACTGTCGCGGGCCTTCGCCAAATTGCGCGAGATCGGCGTGACCATTCACGCCTCGCAAGTCACGATCGACGACATCGCCAGGCTTCGCCGGATCGCGGCCAACGACCGCAGCACCGTGCGCGGCACCCTGCGGCCGATCCGCTGACGCGACGTCGGCGGCTCGTGTGCGCTGCGCAAGCGCAGCAAGCTGCATTGCAGCGAAGACGGGCGCGTGCGGCGCAGCATGAATTCACCCGAGCGATTTGATGCGGATCAAAGCCACGCGGCGGGTCAATCGCCCCATATGGCGCACATATGGTTGGAGACCCTGGAATGTCTTCAAAGCTGACAGCCGGCGACCTGCAAGTCATCACCCGCGTTGCGGTGTTCAGAGGACTGAAGCCGGAGACCGTGCAGCACATCATCGCGCCGGCGACCGCAACGATATTGCGGCCGCACGACTTGATCATGAGGCAGGACGATCCGGCGACGGCGTTCTTCATCGTGGTCGACGGCTGGGTCAAGATCTCCCGCGGCACGCAGTCCGGCGAGGAGACCGTCATCGACATGATGACGAAGGGCGACAGCTTCGCCGAGGCGATTGCGTTCTCCGGCGGCCGATACATTGCCACCGCGGAAGCGGTCAACGTGGCGCGGGTCGCCCGCATCCCCGCCGACCACCTGATCCGCTGCATCCGCGCGAGTCCGGACATCGCGCTTGCGATGATCGCGTCGGTCTCGCAGCGCATGCACTACCTGGTGCAGCAGGTCGAGCAGCTCAAGGCGCAGAGCGGCGTGCAGCGGGTCGCGGAATTCCTGGCCTCGCTGTCCCTGGCGGAGCGCGGTCACTGCGCGCTCGCGCTGCCCTATGACAAGATCCTGATTGCCGGCCGGCTCGGCCTGACGCCCGAATCGCTGTCGCGCGCCTTTGCCAAGCTGAGGGGCGTGGGCGTCACCATCAACGCGTCGAAGGTCAATGTGGCCGACATCGTCGCGTTGCGCCGGATCGCCGCAGACGACCGCAACGCGGTACGAGGCACGCTGCGGCCGGTGCGCTGATCTACGACAAGGTTTGATTCGGACGGAATGTGAGGGGCGACCGACAAGGCGCGCGCCACCCGCAAAAGATCGAGATCGAGGCGACGGCGGTCATTCCGGCGACGCAGAGCGCTCGGTTCAAGCCGGATGGAGGTCAGGCCGGGCGGAGATCTGCGATCAGGCGCCGTGCCAGCGCGGCGGCCGCCACGCGGCGATAGTTGGCCGACGTCAGCGTGGTGCGCATCGGTTGCACCTGTTTTTGCACCAGCCGATCGACCTCGGCCAGCAGCTTGTCGTCGATGGCGCGCCCCGCCAGCGCATCCGTGCCGGCGAGCAGGAACGGACGCGAGTTCGTGCCGGTCAGCGCCACGTCGAGCGAGGCGATCGCCGGTCCCGACGTCGCGAGCGCGACCGCGACTCCGGCCAGCGGAAAATCGATCGCGGCGCGCGTGCGGATCTTGGCGTAGGCGGAGGCCGGCGGGGCGGGCGGCAGACGCACGGCCGTGATCAACTCGCCGTCGGCCAGCGCGAGATGGGCCTTGCCGTCCTCGATGTAGAGCTGGCTCAGGGGGAGGCGGCGCAAGCCCTGCTCGCCGAGAACGTCGATTTCGGCGCCGAGGACCAGCAACGCGGGCGCGAGATCGCCGCTGAACGCGGCGTGGCAGCGTTGTCCCTGCGGGGCGACGTGGCAGGTGTCGCCGCGGTTCTTGAGACAATAGGCGTTCGCGTGCCGCCACCATTCGCTCTGATTGTAGTAGATGCAGCGGGTGTCGAGGCACAGATTGCCGCCGACCGTGCCCATGGCGCGATGGCCGGGGCCGGCGATGGACGCGGCGGCCTGCGCCAGCGCGCGATAGCGGGCGGCGATCACCTCGTGGCGGGCGAGGGCTGCGATCGTCACGCCGGCACCGATCGTGACGCCATTGTCGTCGATCCGGAATTCGGTGAGCGCGTCGATCCCGGACAGGTCGATCAGCACGTCCGGACTGCTGATGCCGCGCCGCATGTTGACCAGCAGGTCGGTGCCGCCGGCGACGAAGCGGGCGGCGGGGTGATCGCGGCGCGCCGCGATCGCCTCCGCGACGGTCCGGGGCGCGGCGAGACGGAACGTCGGCAACAGCGTGCTCATGATGCGGCCTTCAGCGCACGGGACAGCCGTGCTTTCCGCCGGCGTTCGATCAGCGCGTCCATGATCCGGTCAGGGGTCGCCGGCAGTTCGTTGAGGTCGATGCCGATCGCATTGGCGATGGCGTTCACCAGGGCCGGCGGAAAGCCGGCCAATGCGCCTTCGCTGGCTTCCTTGGCCCCCATCGGTCCATTGGGGTCGTAGCTTTCGACGATGTGGGTTTCGATCGGCGGGGAGTCCATGATGGTCGGCATGCGGTATTCGAGCATGCTGGCGTGGGCCGGCAATCCGTCGAGATAGCGGGTTTCCTCGGACAGCGCCTGGCCCATGCCCATCCAGACCGATCCCTGCATCTGCCCTTCGACCGCCAAGGGGTTGATGGCGCGGCCGCAGTCGAGCGCGACCCAGACCTTGTCGACCGAGACCTGTCCGGTTGCGTCGTCGACGCTGACCTCGACGACCTGGGCGGCGTAGCTGAAGCCCATCGTCGAGCCGACCGCGCCGCCGCGGTGCTTGCCGCCTTGCGCGTCGGGCGGACAGGTGAAGGCGCCCTTGACGGTGATGGCGCCCTCATTGACCAGCGCTGCCGCCACGACGTCGGCGAACCGCAGCGCGGACTGCTCGCCGTGCCCGACGCGGAACGTCTCGTTCTCGCATTCCACGTCTTCGGGACGAGCCTCGAGCTTGCGTGCGGCGGTGGCGATGAGCAGCTCCTTCAGCTTCCTCGCGGCGTCGATCGCCGCGTTGCCGACCATGAAGGTGATGCGGGACGAGTAGGCGCCGTTGTCCTTCGGCGTGACGGCGGTATCGGCCGAGACGACCCGCACCCGGTCGAGCGAGACGTCGAGCGTCTCGGCCACCGCGATCGCGACCATCGTCGAGGACCCTTGGCCGATGTCGGCGGCGCCCGTGAGCGCCGTGACGCCGCCGTCGAAGTCGAGCTTGAGATGAACCACCGCGTGCGGCTCGCCGGTGAAATGGATCGGCTTGGCCGCGCCGCTGACGTAGTGGGAACAGGCCATGCCGAGACCCTTGCCGGGCGGCAGGCGGCCGATGCGCTCCTTCCAGCCGCTTGCACGCTCGACCCGGTCGAGACATTCCGGCAGCCCGTAGCTGTTGACCACGAGGTCGTTCACGGTGCGGGTCGGCGCGTGCAGCAGGTTGGCGCGCCGAACCGCGAACGGATCGAGGCCGAGCTCACGCGCCATGCGGTCTACCAGGGTCTCGAAGGCATGGCGGGTGTCGACCGAGCCGTGCCCGCGCATCGCCCCGCAGGGCGGCAGGTTGGCGTAGACCCGGTAACCGTCGTATTTCGCGGCCGGAATGTCGTAGATGCCGTGCAGCAGCGAGCCGGCATAGAGGATGGTGATGATGCCATAACCGGCATAGGCGCCGCCGCGCTGCACCACCTGCAATTCGCATGCGGTCATCCGCCCGGTCTTGCTCATCCCGAGCTTGAGCCGGATGTCGGTATGGGGACGGGCGCGGTGGGTGATGAAGGTCTCCTCGCGGCTGAGCTCCATCAGCACCTTGCCGTTGGCGGCGCGGGCGAGCAGCGCGGTCACGATCTCGAAATTGAGCGCCTCCACGCGCGCGCCAAATCCGCCGCCGATGAAGGGCTTGATCACCCGGATCCGCGACGTATCCATGTCGAGGCATCGCGCCAGCATCAGGTGCAGGTAGTAGCCGACCTGGGAGACGGTCTGCACGGTGAGGCGGCCGGTCAGCGGATCGAACTCGGACAGGCTCGCATGCGGCTCGATCTGGGCGTGGTTGATCTCGGCGCAGGAGAACGTCTCCTCGCGCACCAAGTCCGCCGCGGCGAAACCGACGTCGATGTCGCCGAACTGGTGATGAACCTCGCGCTCGACGTTGCCGGGTTTGTTGTCGTGCAGCAGGATGGCATCCGGCGCGCGAGCCTCGGCCGGCGTATAGTAGGCGGGCAGCTCCCTGATCTTCAGCTCGATCAACTCGAGAGCGCGTTGCGCCGTCTCCGCGTCGACGGCGGCGACCGCCGCGATGGGTTCGCCGCGATAGCGCACGCGTCCGCGGGCCAGCGGATATTCGTTCATCGCGATCGGGAGCACGCCGTAGGTGTAGGGACAGTCGTCGCCGGTGACGACCGCCGCGACGCCCTCGAGATTGCGCGCGGCGGATACGTCGAGGCCGACGATCTCGCCATGGCTGACCGGGCTGCGCAGAATGCGCCCGACCAGGGCGCCGGCGTGGTCGAGGTCGGCGGTGTAACGCGCGCGTCCGGTGACCTTCTCGACGCCGTCGATCAGGGGAACGCCGCGGCGAGGGGGCCTTGTGCCCGCGTCAACGCTCATGACCCGGCCTCCACGGCCGTCCGCACGGCCTCGATGATCTTCACGTAGCCCGTACACCGGCACAGATTGCCCGCGAGCGCCGTACGGATCTCGTCCTCGGTGGGGGCCGGATTGTCGCGCAGCAGCGCCTCGGCCGCCATGATCATGCCCGGGGTACAGAAGCCGCATTGCGCGCCGAGCTTCTCGTGAAAGGCGCGTTGCAGGGCGCTGAGACGTCCCTGCGTCGCCAGCGCCTCGATCGTCTCGACGCTCCGCCCCTCGCAGCGCGCTACCAGCGTGATGCAGGACGGCACGGCCTCGCCGTCGACCAGGACGGTGCATGCCCCGCATTCGCCGCCGTCGCAGCCGGTCTTCGTGCCAGTGAGGTGCGCGACCTCGCGCAGATAGTCGACCAGCAATTGCGTTTCGCCCACGGCGTCTTCGCGCCAGCGCCCGTTCAGTCTCAATCTCAACAGGCGCTTTTTCGGCTCCGAGGCGGGTGCGTGCATCGTAGGACCCCTGATCTCGATCGTCAGGCTGCGCCGTCCGACGCCGTCGTTCCATGACAAAAATCAAGCCGTGCGTCACGAACCATATGATGTCGAACGGTCGACCTGACGGAAGTCAAGGAAAGGCCGTCGGTCCGCCGTCTAGTGTGAGGAACGATCAACGTTGGGCGACGCTCATGACAGCGCTTCGCGATTACAATGCAGCGGTCGACTTCGTGGACCGTCACGTTGCCGAGGGTCGCGGCAACAAGATCGCCTTTATCGATCCTTCACGAAACCTGACCTACGGCGAATTGCGGGATTCGGCGGCACGCATCGGTCCGATGCTGGCGCGCATGGGAATCGAGCCCGAGAACAGGATTGCGCTGGTTCTGCTCGACACCGTCGACTTCCCCATCCTGTTCTGGGGAGCGATCCGCGCGGGCGTCATTCCCGTTCTGGTCAATACGCGGCTGACGGTCGATCAGTATCGCTATCTGTTCGAGGACTCGCGCGCCAAGGCCGTCTTCGTCTCGACGGCCTTGCTGGCTGACGTCCAGGAAGCCGCCAAGGATCTGCCGAACCTGAAGGGCATCGTCGTCGTCGGCGGTGGTCCGGAATCGGTGCCGCGGCTGGATTCGCTTCTCGCAGCCGAGAACGAAGGCTCGGCGCCGGCCAGGACCGTCGCCGACGAGGTCGCCTACTGGCTCTATTCGTCCGGCACGACCGGGAATCCGAAGGGCGTCATGCATGTGCATTCGAGTCCGCGGATCATGGCGCAGAGCGCCGGCCAGCAGCGCATCGGCTATCGCGAAGACGACGTGGTCTTCTCCGCCGCCAAGCTGTTCTTCGCCTACGGCCTCGGCAACGCCATGATCTGTCCGATGTGGGTCGGGGCCACCTCGGTGTTCTATCCGGAGCGCCCGACGCCGCAGACCGTGTTCGAGATGCTGCGCGGCTATCAGCCGACGATGTTCTTTGCGGTGCCGACGCTGTATGCGGCGATCCTGGCCGATCCCGAATGCAGGCCGGAGAACATGTCGAAGCGTCTGCGGCTCTGCTTCTCGGCCGGCGAGGCGCTGCCCTCCCACGTCGGTAAGGCGTGGAAGGCGCGATTTGGTCTCGACATCGTCAATGGCGTCGGCTCGACCGAATTGGGCCACCTGTTCCTGACGAACCTGCCCGACGCCGTCGAGTATGGCACGTCGGGCGTGCCGGTCGACGGCTTCAAGCTCAGGCTGGTCGACGAAAACGCGCAGGACGTCGGCGACAACGAGATGGGCGAGCTTCTGGTCAAGGCGGAGTCGGCGGCGGCGGGCTACTGGAATCAGCGCGAGCGATCGCGCCGCACCTTCCTCGGCGAGTGGACCCGCACCGGCGACAAGTACATGCGGCGACCGGACGGGGTCTATACCTACTGCGGACGCACCGACGACATGTTCAAGGTCAGCGGGATCTGGGTGTCGCCGTTCGAGATCGAGGAGGCCCTGGTCAGCCACCCCGCGGTCCTCGAAGCCGCCGTCGTGCCGGCCTCCGACGACAACGGCCTGATCAAGCCGAAGGCCTTTGTCGTGCTGCGGAACCGTCCGGACGATCTCGGCCGCGCGCTCTACGAAGAGCTCAAGGTGCACGTGAAGCACGCCATCGGTCCCTGGAAGTATCCGAGATGGGTCGAGTTCGTCGACAGCCTGCCGAAGACCGCGACCGGCAAGATCCAGCGATTCATGCTGCGCGACCGTCACGGGATCGCGAACGGTGGAGACCTCTAGGACGCCTCGACCCGCATGACCGAAGTCAAGGGTTAATCGCGCCGCAACTGATATGAGCCGGCGAAGATCGATCGGCGGAAATTGTCAAACCGGGTTTGTCGGAGCGAGGACGGGTCGAGGCGATGCAGAGTCATACGGTCGAGATCGACGCGTCCGAGCACCCGCCGCGCCTGCGATTTTCGGCGGACTTCAACGTCGCCGTTCCCTTCATCGACCGGCACATCGCCGAAGGCCGCAGCGCGAAGATCGCGATCCGCTCGGTCGATGGCGACGTGACCTACGCCGATCTCGCCGCCAACGTCAATCGATGCGCGCGGCTTCTCCTGCGCCTCGGCCTGAAGCGCGGGGACCGCATGCTGATGGTCGTGAAGGATTGCCCGGCCTTCTTCTATCTGTTCTGGGGGGCGATCAAGGCGGGCATCATTCCGGTTCCGCTCAATACGCTGCTGCGTGCGACCAGCTACACCTACATGATCGAGGATTCCGGCGCCGCCGCGCTGGTCTATTCGCCCGAATTCGCCGAGGAGGTGCGGCCTGCCATTGCTGGTGCCGCCCGTGCGCCGCAAATCGTTCTCTGCACGGAGGGCGAGGCAAACTCTTTCGCAAGCCTGATTGCCGACGCCGGCGCGCAATTCGAAACCGTGGCGACGGCGGCCGACGACGACTGCTTCTGGCTCTACTCGTCCGGCTCGACCGGATCGCCGAAGGCGGCGGTTCATCGTCATCGCGACATGGTCGTTACCAGCCAGCGATTTGGCGTCGAGACCCTGGGCATCCGCGAGGATGACGTCTTTTACTCCGAGGCCAAATTGTTCTTTGCCTACGGGCTCGGCAACAATCTGACCTTTCCGCTCTGGGTCGGCGCTACGGCGGTCCTGAACGGCGCACGGCCCGGACCGGCGACGAGCTTTCCGCTGATCGCGCAATTCCGGCCGACGCTCTATTTCGGCGTACCGACGCTTTATGCGGCGTACTTGCAGCACTTCGCGACCGAGAAGCCCGATCTCTCCTCGGTCCGGCATTGCGTCTCGGCCGGCGAGGCGCTGCCTGCGGAAATCCTGCGGCGGTGGCACGAGGAAACCGGCCTTTGGATCCTGGACGGCATCGGCTCGACGGAGGCACTGCATATCTTCATCTCGAATGCCCCTGGCGACATCAGGCCGGGATCCAGCGGCCGTGTCGTGCCGGGCTACACGGCGCGTATCCTCGACGAGCGCGGCGCCGAGGTCGCCGACGGCGACAGCGGCCAGTTGCTGATCTCGGGCGACTCGACCGCACGCTGCTACTGGAACAATGCCGAGCGCACGGCGCGAACCATGGTCGATGGCTGGCTCAACACCGGCGACACCTATCGACGCGACGCCGAAGGCTATTACTACTACTGCGGCCGAAGCGACGACATGATGAAGGTCGGTGGCATCTGGTGCTCGCCGTTCGAGATCGAGTCGCGCCTCGTCGAGCATCCCGCGGTGGTCGAGGCGGCGGTGGTGGGTCGCGCCGATCGCGAGGATCTGGTCAAGCCGGAGGCCTTCGTCGTTCTCAGGCAAGGGCAGGCGGGAAGCGCCGGGCTCGCGGCCGAACTGGTCGACTTCTGCAGGAAGGGCCTCGCTCCCTACAAATATCCGCGACAGATCAATTTCGTGGCGGAATTGCCGAAGACGGCGACCGGAAAGATCCAGCGCTTCGTGCTGCGTTCCGCGTGCAAGGACGAACCATCGACATTCGGCGCGCCCTGATCGGCCGCCGCAAGGGAGAAGACGGAGGAGCCATGAGGAGTTTGCTGCGGACCATTTCACGCCGGGACCTTCTCAGGCAGACCGCGGTTGCGGGGCTGGCGTCGGCGGCGAATTTCATTCCGGCCGTTCCGGCGATTGCGCAAAAGGCCAAGGTCAAGGTCGGCTTGCTGCTGCCCTATAGCGGCACCTATGCAGCGCTCGGCCACAACATCACAGATGCCATGAAGCTCGGCTTGGCCGAGGCCGGCAACAAGCTGGGCGGTCGGGACTTCGAACTCGTCCAGCTCGACAGCGAGGCCGATCCGGCCAAGGCTGCCGCGAACACCAACAAGCTGATCGTCGGCGAGAAGGTCGATTTCCTGTCCGGCCCGGTGCATTCGGGCGTGGCGATGGCCATGGCCAAGATCGCGCGCGAGGAAGGCACGCTGACGATCGTGTCGAATGCCGGCGCCAACGCCGTCACGCGCGAGATGTGCGGAGCGAACATCTTCCGGACCTCGTTCAGCAACTGGCAGGTCTGCTTTCCGATGGGCACCGAGATGGCGCGGCGCGGCCTCAAGCGGGTCGTGTCGGTGACGTGGAACTATGCCGCGGGCAAGGAGATGATCGGCGCGTTCCGCGAAGGATTCGAAAAGGCCGGCGGCTCCGTCGTGAAGGAAATCCTCATTCCGTTTCCGAATGTGGAGTTCCAGGCCAACCTGACCGAGATCGCAGCCCTCAAACCCGATGCGGTGTTCGCGTTCTTTGCCGGCGCGGGCGCGGTGAAGTTCGTCAAGGACTACGCCGAGTCCGGCGTGAAGGCGAAGATTCCGCTCTACGGCGCGGGCTTTCTCACCGACGGCACGCTTCCCGCGCAGGGCGCGGCGGCGGAAGGCGTTTTCACGACGCTGCACTACGCCGACAGCCTGCAATTGCCGGCCAATCTTCGCTTCCGCGACGCCTTCAAGAAGGCGACCGGCCGCGACGCCGACGTCTATGCGGTGCAGGGCTACGACACGGCGCAGCTGCTGATCCGCGCAATGGAGAAGGTCAAGGGCGACACCGGCGCGACCAAAGAGTTGATCCGCGCCATGGAAGAGGCGAAGTTCGATAGCCCGCGTGGGGCCTGGCGTTACTCCAAATCGCACAACCCGGTGCAGGACGTCTATCTGCGCGAGGTCAGGAACGGCGACAACGCCGTCGTCGGTGTCGCGGAAAAGGAGGTCAGCGATCCCGGGACCGGGTGCGGGATGGCCTGACGGCCGCCACGGCAGATCCATGGATATCGGAACCATCGCGATCCAGCTTCTGAATGGGCTGCAGTACGGCCTGCTCCTGTTTCTGATCGCGGCGGGATTGACGTTGATCTTCGGGATACTGGGCGTCATCAATCTGGCGCACGGTTCCTTCTACATGATCGGCGCCTATCTCGCGTACTGGCTTTCGGAGAAGACCGGGAGCTTTGCGCTCGCCATCGCGCTGGCGCTTCCGGCAGCCCTGCTGCTCGGTCTGGTCGTCGAACGTCTCGCGATCTCGTTTCTCTATCAGCGCGATCATCTCTACCAGGTGCTGCTGACCTACGGCCTCATTCTCATCTTCAACGAGCTGCAGCGGATCGTCTGGGGCAACGACGTCCACGGCGTCGCGGTGCCGGCCATTCTGGCCGGGGTCGTCGAAATCACCGAGTCGCAATCCTATCCGGTCTACCGCCTGTTCATTTCGGCGATCTGCCTGCTGGTCGCCGCGGCCATGTACGTCGCGATCCATTCCACCCGGATCGGCATGATGATACGCGCGGGCTCGAGCAGCCGCGAAATGGTGCAGATACTCGGCATCGACGTCGGCCGGCTGTTCGCGATCGTGTTCAGCGTCGGGGCGGCGCTGACGGCGGTCGCCGGCATGCTGGCGGCCCCGATCAACTCCGTCTATCCGGGGATGGGCGAGAACGTCCTCATCATTTCCTTCGTGGTGGTCGTGATCGGAGGCATCGGCTCCATCAAGGGCGCGTTCATCGGCTCGATGATGATCGGGCTGGCCGACACGTTCGGCCGGGTGATGGTCCCGGAACTCTCCAGCATGGTGGTCTACGCGCTGATGGCCGCGGTCCTGCTCTGGCGGCCGAGCGGTCTCTACGGCGTGAAGGCTTGATGACATGCCGCCGCTGCCGCGATCGATCGCCATCCTGCTGCTGATCGCGGTGGCCGGCCTCGCGACCGTGCCGCTGGTCGGCGGCCGCTTCCACGTGCAGCTCGTCACCCAGATCTTCGTGCTCGCGGTCTTTGCGATGAGCCTCGACCTGCTGGTCGGGTTCACGGGTCTCGTCAGCTTCGGACATGCGGCATTCTATGGCCTTGGCGGTTACAGTCTTGCGATCCTGACGCGCGATTTCGGCCTGGTCTCGATGGGTGCGACACTGCCGGCGACGCTCGTCGTGTGCGGCCTCGTGTCCGCTGCGATCGGCTGGCTGTCGATCCGCACCTCCGGCGTCTATTTCATCATGATCACCCTGGCGTTCGCCCAGATGATCTACTATTTCTTCAACGACGCGCGCGGTTACGGCGGCTCCGACGGATTCTACATCCTGACCAAGCCCCGCCTCGCCATCGGGGACGTCACGCTGCTCACCCTGCAGGACCGCGCGACCCTTTATTATATGGCGCTCGTCGTCCTGCTCCTGACGGCGGCGTTTCTATGGACGCTGCTGCGCTCGCCGTTCGGGCAGGTCATCACCGCGCTGCAGGTCAATGAGGCGCGTACGCGCGCGCTGGGGTTTCCGATCGACCGCTACAAGCTGGTCAGCTTCTGCATCGCCGGCATCCTGGCCGGGCTTGCGGGCTATCTCAGCGCCGTCCAGTTCGGGTACGTCAACCCGGCCCATATGGGGTGGCGCGAGTCGGGCCGCGTCCTGATGGTCGTGATTCTCGGAGGCTCCGGGACCCTGTTCGGGCCGGTGTTGGGGGCCTTCGTCTTCGTACTGCTGGAGGATCTGCTGTCGGGCCTGACCGAGCACTGGCTGCTGCTCATGGGCGGGTTCGTCGTCGCCGTGGTCCTGCTGTTGCCGAAGGGTATCGCCGGTCTGCTGCTGAGCGCGGCCGGCAGGGCGGCGAAGTCCGGACGGTCCGCCGAGACGCATCCCGACGAGCAGCCATCCGTCCACGCGATCCCGAGGGGTGGGGTCGATCCCATCCTGGAAACCGTCGACCTCGTCAGGCAGTTCGCCGGGCTGATCGCCGTGAACCGGGTCTCGGTGAAATTCAGCGCAGGCAAGGTGCACGCCGTGATCGGGCCGAACGGTGCGGGCAAGACGACGTTGATCAACATGCTGTCCGGCGAACTGGCGCCGACCGGAGGCCACATCCGCTACAAGGGGCGCGACATCGCCGGCTGGTCGCCTGACGCCATCTCGCGCCTCGGGATCGGCCGCAGCTTCCAGGTCACCAATCTCTATCCCTCGCTCAGCGCTTTCGAGAATTGCCGGATCGCCGCGCAATCCCGGCTGCGGTCGTCGATGCGGTTTTTCCGCCCCGCTTCGCGGCTTGGCGCGGTGGCGGACCGGGCGCATCGCGCGCTTGCGCGCTGCGGCCTCGGGCCGCGGAGTCAGGACGCCGCATCGGCGCTCAGCCATGGCGACCGCCGCAAGCTCGAGATTGCGATGGTGCTCGCGACCGAGCCGGAGCTGTTTCTGCTCGATGAGCCGCTGGCGGGAATGGGCGCGCAGGAGAGCCGGGAGATCCTGGACTTGCTGCGGGCGGTTGCGCGCGATCACACGCTGATCCTCATCGAGCATGACATGGACGCGGTGTTCGCGATCGCCGACACGCTGACGGTCATGGTGAACGGCCATGTGATCGCCACCGGCCCGGTGGACCAGGTGCGCGCCGATCGGGCCGTGCAGGATGCCTATCTCGGACATCGGGATGCCGCCGAATGAGCGCCGCCGCAGCGATAGAGGCGCGGGGGATCCACGCCTATTACGACACGAGCCACGTCCTGCACGGCGTGGACATGGCCGTCGGCCGCGGCGAGATCGTCAGCCTGATGGGCCGCAATGGAATGGGCAAGACCACGACGCTGCGAACGCTGCTTGGCCTGATCCGGCCGCGGCAGGGACAGGTGCTCGTTCACGGCAGGGACATGACCGGCGCGCCCGCACACCGGGTGGCGCAGGCCGGCATCGCCATGGTGCCGGAAGGCGGCGGCATCTTTCCCAAATTGACCGTCCACGAAAACCTGATCATGGCGGCGCGGCCCGGCCGCGACGGCGGCCCCGGCTGGACGTTTGCGCACATCGTCGAATTGTTTCCGTGGCTGCACGAGCGGCTCCGTCACATGGGCGGAAACCTGTCGGGTGGCGAGCGCCAGATGCTGGCCATTGGCCGCGCCCTCATGACCAACCCCGACCTGCTCATGCTCGACGAGGCCACGGAAGGGCTCGCGCCGCTGATCCGGCAGGAGATCTGGGCCACCGTCCGGCGGCTCAAGGCGCGCGGCGTCGCGGTACTGGTGGTCGACAAGGACATCGAAACGCTCAAGACGATCGCCGATCGCTGCGTCGTCATCGTCAAGGGACGGATCGTTCACGACGGCACGCCGGCGACGCTCGCCGCCGATCATCAGATGACGATGCGCCATCTGGGCATCTGAGTTCTTGCCGCCACGGCATGGACGCGGCGCGCGCGACGACCCGTTGACTTTGGTCAAGGCACCTCCGCAGTTTCCCGAGCATTCTTTCTTCATCATCGCCGCGCTGCTTGTCGCTGTTCGATATCGGTGAATCCGTGGTGAGGTGAACGGTCATGGCCCTGGTGTATTGGAAGGATGACTACAGCGTCGGGACCGAGCCGGTCGATGACGAACACAAGGCGCTGATCGAGCGGATCAACCGGCTCTACGATCAGCTCATGGTCGAGGATGAGCCGTCCGCGGTCGCGGCCTTCTTCGAGGCCCTGGTCAACGCGATCACCATGCATTTTGCTCTGGAAGAGCGGTTCCTGCGCGAGCATGGCTACGAACAGTTGCCGCAGCAAAGAGAAGATTTCGAGCGCTTGCTCGACGAGATCGTCGGTCTGGTCGACGAATTCGACCGCGACGAGGAGACCGGTCGCGACGATCTCGCGGCAAGGCTCGACGGTTGGTTATCGAGTCATTCCGAGACGCATGACGCTCGCATCGAGGATGTCTTTGGCCGGCGTCCGAATTAGCGCCCGCTCCGTGACGCCGGCATGAGATGGCGACCAGAATCGAAGCCTCGCACCAGCTCGTGCTCCACGCAGCCGCGCTGCGCAGCGCCGGCCGCTCCTGCGTGGTCGAAGCCTCGATGGCAAAGCTGTTCGCCCCCGAGATGGCCGAGCAGGTCTGCTCCGACGCGATCCAGACCTTTGGCGGCAACGGCTACATCGAAGACTGCGGCGTCGAGCGCATCTTTCGCGCCGTGCGCGTCGCCAAGATCTACGAGGGCAGCAACGACATCCAGCGGCTGGTGACCAGCCGCTCGTTCGCAAATTGACGGAGAAGAGCATGTTCCAGACGTCCATCGCCGGCCAGATCGCGACACTGACCATGAGTTCGCCTCCGGTCAACGCGCTCAGCGAAGCCTGGATCGCGGGACTTGCGCGCGCAATCTCCGGGCTCGAGGCGCGCGACGACTGGAAGGTGCTGCATCTGCGCTCCGACCAGAAGGTGTTTTGCGCCGGTGCGGAGCTCAAGGAGATGAGCGCCCGCTTCGATGCGGCCGACGGCCCCGACCGCACCTACGCCTATGTCGCCGCGATCCAGCGGCTCTATGCGCGCATCGAATCCCTGCCGCGGGTGACGCTCGCCGAGATCGGCGGCGCCGCGCTCGGCGGCGGCTTCGAGCTCGCGCTGGTCTGCGACCTCCGTATTGCCGCCACCGAGGCCAAGCTCGGCCTGCCGGAGGTGAAGCTCGGCCTCATTCCCGGCGCCGGCGGCACGCAGCGGCTGACGCGGCTCGTCGGCCGCGGTCTCGCCAGCCGGCTCATCCTCGGCGCCGAAGCCGTCGATGGCGCAACCGCCGAGCGGCTCGGTCTCGTGCAATGGGCCTGTCCGCGCGCGGAGCTCGCAGCTCGCGCCGCCGAGATCGCGGCGCGAATCGCCGCGCTGCCCGCCGCCGCGCTTGCGGAGGCCAAGCGGTGCATCGCGGCCGCGGCGACGCCCGGGCGCGGCGGCTACGGCGACGAACTGGAATCGACACGCAACCTTCAGACCGACGCCGAGACGCGGGAACGCATCAGCGCTTTCATCGCCGGAGCGCGGAGCTGACCAACACCAGGAGGACGGCATGGAATTCGAGGGCAAGACCGCATTGGTGACCGGCGGGGCCTCCGGCATCGGCAAGGCGACGGTGATGGAGCTCGCGCGCAACGGCGCGCGGGTGATCTGCGCCGACATCAACGAGGCCGCGGGCAAGGCGCTGGCCGACGAGGCGCGCCGCAACGATCTCGACGTTGAGTACGAGCCGATCGACCTCACCGACAGCGCCTCGGTGCGCCGCTGCGCCGCGGCCGTGACCGCGCGCCATCCGAGGCTCGACATTCTGGTCAACGCCGCAGGCTTCAGCGCCATTCATCCCTTCGCCGAGACGCCGCCCGACTATCTCGACAAGGTCATCGCCGGCAACCTGACCGGCTCGCTGCATCTCACCCAGGCGCTGCTGCCGTCGATATTCGCCGCCGGCAACGCCCACATCGTCAACGTGGCGAGCGACGCCGGCCGGGTCGGCTCGACCGGCGAGACGGCTTATGCGGCCGCCAAGGGCGGCATGATCGCCTTCACCAAGTCGCTCGCCCGCGAGGTCGCGCGGCAGGGCGTCTGCGTCAACTGCGTGTGCCCGGGGCCGACCGAGACGCCGCTGCTCGACACCCGGTCCGACAAGCTGAAGGACGCCTTCGTCCGGGCGATCGCCTTCCGGCGGCTCGGCAAGCCGCAGGAGATCGCCGACGCGATCCTGTTCTTCGCCGGATCGAAATCGAGCTATGTGACCGCCCAGATCATGAGCGTCAGCGGCGGCCTCACTTTCGCCGGCTGAGCGGCGCGGGCATGATCCGCCCGCACGGCCCCATTCGTCTCAACCAAGGATGCCTCGCATGACAGCAACAGCCGCCCGCTTCAACCCGCCGCGGGTCGATTTCTCGAACTTCGCTCCGCGGCACTTCCAGTGGCAGCGCGACGGCAAGGTCGCCACCATCACCCTGAACCGGCCGGAGCGGAAGAACCCGCTGACGCTCGAATCCTACGCCGAGCTGCGCGATACCTTCCGCGATCTCCTCTACTGCAACGACATCGCCAACGTCGTCATCACCGGCGCCGGCGGCAACTTCTGCTCCGGCGGCGACGTGCACGAGATCATCGGTCCGCTGGTCGAGATGCAGCGCAAGGACGACATGGCGGGGCTGCTGGCCTTCACCCGCATGACCGGCGATCTCGTCAAGGCGATGCGGGCCTGTCCGCAGCCGATCGTCGCCGCGATCGACGGCATCTGCGCCGGCGCCGGCGCGATCCTGGCGATGGCCTCGGACCTGCGCGTCGGCACGGCGCGGAGCAAGGTGGCGTTCCTGTTCGTGCGCGTCGGACTTGCCGGCGCCGACATGGGCGCCTGCAACATGCTCCCCCGCATCATCGGCGCGGGCCGTGCGGCGGAGCTGCTCTACACCGGCCGGGCGATGGACGGCACCGAGGCCGAGCGCTGGGGCTTCTACAACAAGCTCAGCGAACCCGACGCCGTCTTGGCCGACGCGCAGGCGATGGCCAGGATGCTCGCCGATGGTCCGACCTTCGCGAACGCCATGACCAAGAAGTGCATCCACCAGGAGTGGAACATGGGCGTCGACGAGTCGATCGAGGCCGAGGCCCAGGCGCAGGCGATCTGCATGCAGACCAAGGACTACGAACGTGCCTACGAGGCGTTCGTCGCGAAGAAGAAGCCCGTGTTCGAGGGCAATTGAGCCGGCGCGCGGCGCGGCAGACTAGACGTTCAGTTTGGTGAAGGCCTTCCTGCCGCGCGGCGTGAGCTTCGGGTTGAGCATCAGTCGGATGCCGCGCGCGAGGTACTCGTCGAGCGTCATCATCGGACGGAAGCGCCACGCCTTCAGCGCCCAGGCGTGCGCGAACATCACGATCTGATAGGCAAACAGCTCGACGTCGACCTCCTCGAACAGGCCGGCGGCGATGCAGTCGTTGATGCAGGCGGCGATCAGGCGGTTAGTGGCGAGCTCTTTTTCCTGGATCAGCTTGCGCCGCATCTTGGGCAGCGACTTGGTCTCGCGGTAGGCGAGCACGGTAGCGCCTATCTTGGCGTCGTTGACGGTGCAATAGGCTTTGATCGCGGCATGAAAGCGCGCCAGCGGCTCGCTGATGCCCTCGATGGCGGCCGGCACGTGGCGCTGGTAGGCGTCGAGCACCTCGATCAGTGTCAGGAAGAGCACGTCCTCCTTGTCCGAAACGTACTGGTAGATGGTGCCGATGCTGACGTCGGCCCGCTTGGCGATGTCGCGTATCGTGGTCACGTGGTAGCCGTTCTTGGCGAACAGCTCGATTGCTGCCGCAATGATCTGTCCGCGTCGCTTCTCAATGAGCTCGGGCACCTCCACCTTGCTCTTGACCGTGAGGCTCATGGTCACCTTTCCGCCGCTTCATCATGACCGGCGGCTGCAGGATGCAGCCGCCAGCCCGCGGTCTTGCTCACAATTCGCCCATTTTGCAAGTGCCTGTCGGCGGCGTAGTGGCTACGTTCGCCGGGATGGTCTCCGTGATGATCGGTCGCAGCTTGCCGCCACGCTCGCCGATGTAGCCGAAGTAGTTGGGCAGGACCATCTGGTGGTCCTCGGCGCGTAAAGTCACCTTGCCGAGGACGGTGTCGAACGTGCCCCCGCGCATCGCCTTGGCCACATCCACGGGCTTCACGCTCTTCGCCTTCTCGACCGCCTGGAAGATTACTTGCATGCCGAGATAGGTTTCGCCCTCGAAGCTCGCCGGCTCATCGCCGTTGTATTTCGTCTTCCACGCCTCGACGAACGCCTTGTTGGCCGGCGTGTCGAGCGTCGAGGAGTAGTTGATGATGCCCCAGATGCCCTTGGAGGTCGCCCCGAGCGTCTTGACATTGTTGTCGGTGACGAAGCTGACGCCAGCGACGAATACCTTGTCGAGAAGGCCGAACTCTTTCGCCTGGGTGGCGAAGTTGATGGCGTCGCGGCCGGCGAGGGCAACCCACAGACCCTCGGCGCCGGACGACTTGATCTGCTGGATGAACGGCGCGTAGTCGTTGGAACCGAATGGCGAGTAGATCTCGGCGACGATGTCCTTCTTGTTGACCTTGGCAGCCTCGACGAAGCTCTTGCCGGAGTCGCGCCCCCAGGCGATGTCCGCGGCGAGGATCGCCCATTTGCCTTCCTTGCGGCTGCCAAGCCACGGCCGGACGACGGCCGCATCCTGGGCGTCCTGATGATTTGTGCGGAACATCCGCGGTACGCAGGAGTCGCCGGTCAACTTGTCGCTCTTGTTGATGGTGGAGACGTAGATCGCGTCCCAGCGCGCCAGCAGCGGACCCATGGCGAGACCTTCGCCCGACGCAATGGTGCCGGTCAGGATCTTGTAACCTTCCAGCGCCAGCTTCTCGGCTTGCTTGCGCGCGACCTCGGGTTTGGCTTCCGTGTCGAGCGTCTTGATCTCGACCTTGTGGCCGGCGACGCCGCCTTTTGCATTGGCCTCCGCGACGGCGAACTCGATGGCCCGGACCGCCTCGGCGCCGAGACCAGCATAGGTGCCGGTCAGCGCAGTCGGTACGCCAATTTTCAGTGTCTCCTGGGCGGTCGCTGGGCCGGCGGGCGCGACCAGCGCGGCCGCCGAGCCGAGCAGGCCGAACGCGAGCAAGTGCGATCTACGCATGTGTCCTCCGTTTTGCATGTTTCCTTCCTTCTTTCGTTGGGAGTTGATCTCAGACTGCAACGTGCTTCTTCAGACTCTCCATCGAGATCCCCGCGAGATGGCCTTGCTCCACGATCGTGCCTTTCGAGAGCACGTAGTATCGCTCCGCCACCCGGTGAACGAGACCGAAGTGCTGTTCGATCAGCAGCAGCGCGGTGCCCGCGTCCGCGAGTTGGCGCAGCACGACTGCGAGTTCGTCGATGATTACTGGCGCAAGGCCCTCGCTCGGCTCGTCGAGCACGAGCAGCGAGGGGTTCGACATCAGGGCGCGGCCGATCGCCAGCATCTGCTGTTGGCCGCCCGACAGTGCGGTGCCCGGCGTGTTGGCGCGTTCGCGCAGGATCGGAAACAGGTCGAACACGCGATCGAGGGTCCACGGCTTGTTGCGGCCGGGGGCGCCGCCGATCGCTAGATTTTCCCGCACGGTCAGAGTCGGGATGATCCGGCGGCCCTGCGGCACCAGCGCGATGCCGCGCCGCGCCGCGATGAAGTGGCGGATCGGCGAATGGCGTTCGCCTGCAAGGCGGACTTCGCCGGACGACAATCGGGCAACGCCGAGGAAGGTGTTGACGATCGTCGTTTTTCCGACGCCGTTGCGGCCAAGGACGGCGACGCGCTCGCCGTCGCCGATGGTCAGGTCGACGTCGTGCAGGATGCGGGCATCGCCATACCCGGACACGACGTTGCTGAAGGCGAGCAGTTCGCTCATACGGAACTTCCGAGATAGGCGGTGACAACCTCCGGAACGCCACGGATCTGGTCCGGCGTGCCTTCGGCCAGGATGGCGCCGAGGTGAAGTACGGTGATGCGATCGCAGATCGAGAAAACGACTTCCATGTCATGCTCGACCAGCAGAACGGTGACGCCCCAGCGGGCTGCGAGATCCTTGAGGATGTGAGCCAGTTCGAGCGATTCCCCGATCGACAGGCCGGCCGCCGGCTCGTCGAGCAGCAATATCTTCGGCCGGCCAATCAGAGCGAGCGCGAGGTCAAGCCGGCGCTGGTCTCCATATGAGATGTTGGCGGCGCGCCTGAAGGCGAGTGCCGTCAGGTTCAACTCGGCCATGATCTCGTCGATGTTGGGCATCTCGGCTGCCCGCGACGCGATATCGAGCTGGTCGATCACGGTCAGATCCGGGAAGATGTTGGTGCGCTGGAACGACCGTGCCAGACCCGCGTGGCGACGCTGCTGCGCCGTCATGGCGCTGATGTCGGTGCCGAACATTCTGACGGTGCCGGACCGATGTTCCGCGCGGCCCGACAGCACGTCGATCAAGGTCGACTTGCCGGCACCGTTGGGGCCGATCAGGCCGCGGATCTCTCCTCTCTTGACGGCAAGGTCGACGCCCTTGAGGGCGAAGAATCCGCCGAACTGCCGCGTCAATTTGGAGCCTTCGATCGCGTGGCTCTCAGCCATGGCCGAACCTCCGCTGCCACAGCGCTGCGAGCGTGCCGCCGAGGCCACTTGGGATCACCAGCATGACGACGATCAGGATGACGCCGATGATGCCTTGCCAGTGTTCGGTAACGTCGCCGGCGATATCCTTGGTGAAGAAGAAGATGATGGCGCCCAGGGCGGGGCCCCAGATCAGACGCGGCCCGCCGATGATCGCCATGATCAGGGCCGATCCCGACAGCGTCCAGTGCAGCACGTCGGGCGACACGAACGTGTTGTAGAGCGTGAACAACACGCCCGCGATGGCGGTGACGAAGGCCGACAGCGTCAGCACCAGCACCCGTGGCAGGGTCGTCCGATAGCCGATGAAGCGCGCCCGCTCCTCATTCTCTCGGATCGCAACGGTCAGGCGGCCGAATGGACTTGCCGCTATCAGGGCGAGGCCGAATATGATCAGCACGAGCACGCTCCAGCTCACCACGAACATGCTGTGCGGATTCTGGAACCATGCCGTCGGGATGCCGAGGATGGCCGGCGGCAGGCTGACCGAGAAGCCATCCTCGCCGCCGGTGACGTGCCTTGCCTTCATGGCGAATTCATAGAACGCCTGGCCGACGGCGAGGGTCAGCATCGAGAAGGCGACGCCGGGAATCCGGATGATCACGAGACCGAGCAGGAACGCCAGCGCCGTCGGCAGTGCAAGCGCCAGCAGGATCGCGAATTCCACCCGCATGACGCCCAGCTTCAGGGCCAGCGCGATCGTGTAGCAGGCGATGCCGTAGAACGCCGCGTGACCGAACGAGACGACGCCGTTCTGGCGGATCAGAAATCCGACGCCGGTAGCGAGTATGGCGGTGATGATCGCCTGGGTGACCAGCGTCATCATGAGGCTGGACTGGATCGTGGCCGCAAGCAGCGCGCCGCAGGCAATCGCGCCGATTGCAGAGGCCAGCGCGAGTGCATGACGCGGCGGGGGAGCGCGGCTGACGATGGGGTCGGTGGTTACGATGCCGGTCATTGTCAGACATGACTCCCGGCGATGCCGGTCGGGCGCCAGATCAGCACGCCGACCATCAGCAGAAACGGAATCATTGTCGCTGCCCACGGCACATAGACCAGGCCGAGATTGTGTACCTGGCCGATCACGATCGCGGCGATGAAGGCGCCGGCGAAGCTGCCGAGGCCACCGACCACGACGACAATGAAGGATTCGATCAGAATGTAGCTGCCCATCGACGGTGATAGCGCCAGCAGCGGAGCCGAAATGGTGCCGGAAATGCCGGCCAGCGCCGCTCCGAGCGCCACCACGATCACGCTGACACGGTCGGTGTTGACGCCCTGCATCGCTGTGGTGAGCGGATCGGCGCTGGAGGCGCGGACGTAGAGGCCGATCTTGCTCAAGCGCAGCCACACCGACAGGCCAAGCGCGACCAGCGCCGCGACCGCGATCACCACCAACCGATAGACCGGGAAGCTCTCGCCGAAGATCAGCACCGAGCCGGAAAACATCGTGGGCACCGGGCTTTTCAGGAAGTCCTTGCCCCAGACGAACTGGGCGAAATCCTCGAGGATCAGCAGCAGGCCGAAGGTTACCAGCACCGTGACGATCGGATCCTCTCGCTGCAGCGGCTGCAGGATCGCGATGTCGAGCAGTGCGCCGACCAGCGCCAGCACGATGGCCGCGGCCAGCAGGGCACCCCAGAAGCCGCCCATCGCGGCGACGCTGAAGCCTACGTAGGCGCCGAGCATGAACAGACTGCCGTGCGCGAAGTTGACGATCCGGCGCAGCCCGAAGATCAGCACCAGCCCGACCGATACGATGTAGAGAAGCCCACCATAGACCAGGCCATTGAGGATCTGCACCAGCATCGGTGATCCTCATCCGGCCCTGGCTGACGCCGGCACCCCCGCCTGCGTCGATCGCAATCGCGATCCGGACCCCGTTCGCGTCTTCTGCCTCGCTGCCACCTGGCCCGCTCCCTTCACAAGACGATTGCGGTTCTCTTCGTCTTTTGATTGAATGATGGTTCATTCAGTCTGGAGTGTCAATATCGGGCGAGGGGCGCCTGTGTGGCCCGGCTGATCTGCGAGCGCGACGCCGGACGGGGTCCGCGACGGGGGACCGTTGAAATGGCACGGACCGACGACAAGACTGGCGACTTCGTCTGGTATCCGGACGATGCCTTCAAGCGGCAGAGCAACTGGGCAGCCCTCATCGCAGCCGAGAACCTGGCCGACTATCCGATGCTGGAGCGCAAGGCGGCGCAGGACCCGGAATGGTTCTGGGATGCCCTGATCCGCTTCCTCGGCGTGCAGTTCGTGAAGCCTTACTCCCGCGTGCTGGACCAGTCGAAGGGGATCGAATGGCCGCAATGGTGCATCGGTGCGACCGGCAACATGACCCTGTCGCTGCTCGACCGTCATCTCGCCGCAGGACGCGGCGGTCACGATGCGATTGTTTGGGAAGGCGAGGACAGGAGCCGCAGCAGCCTCAGTTACTGCCAACTCGCCCGCGAGGTAAACCGCTTCGCCTCCGGCCTTGCGGCGCTCGGGCTCAGGAGCGGCGACTCCGTCGGCATCTATTTGCCGATGGTGCCGGAGGTCGCCGTCGCCTATCTCGCGCTCGCCCGTCTGGGCTGCATTATCTTGCCGCTGTTTTCTGGATTTGGCGCAGCCGCCATCGCGGCGCGGCTCAACGACGCGGAAGCGGTTGCGGTGATCACGGCCGACGGTTCGTTGCGCCGCGGCAAGACGGTCGAGATGAAGGGCGTGCTCGATGAGGCGATCAAGGACGTGCCGACCGTGCGCCATGTGGTCGTCGCCCGGCGGCGGGGCCATGACGTGCCAATGCGGACCGGCCGCGATGTGTGGTGGAGCGACGTCACCGCGCGAGGCTGCGACGATTTTGCGGCGATCGAACTGCCCGCCGAGCATCCCTTGATGATCGTCTACACATCCGGCACCACGGGGCGCCCGAAAGGTACGGTGCACACCCATTGCGGCGTCACCGTCAAGACCGGCGAAGATTTCATCCTCTGCTTCGATCTGAAGCCAAACGACAGGTTGATGTGGATGACCGACTTCGGCTGGCTGGTCGGCCCACTCCAGGTGACGGCTGCGCTGCTCGCCGGCGCAACCTGCGTGCTGGCCGAGGGCACGCCGGACTACCCGGAGACTGGCCGCCTGTGGCAACTGGTGCAGGGTCACAAGGTGAGCTTCCTCGGCTGCGGTCCGACGCTCGCGCGCATGATGATGCGCTACGGAACGGCCGACATTTCAAAATACGACCTGTCCTCGTTGCGCGTCGCTGCCTCGACTGGCGAGCCGTGGGACCGGGATTCCTGGATTTGGATCTACGAGAATGCACTGCGCCGCCGCGGTCCCCTCATGAACTATTCCGGGGGCACCGAGCTCGGCGGCCTGCTCGCCACCAACGTGCTCTATCCGATCAAGCCGGCGAGTTTCTCCGGCCCGATACCGGGCACGGGCGCTGACATTGTCGACCAGGACGGTCGCAGCGTGGGCCCCGGCGAGGTCGGGGAACTCGTGATGCGCCAGGCTTGTATCGGCACGACCCGCGGATTGTGGCGCGACCCGGCGCGCTACATCGAAAATTACTGGAGTCGGATTCCGGGCCTTTGGGTCCACGGCGACTGGGCCTCGCGAGATGCCGACGGCTCATGGTTCATCCATGGACGCTCCGACGACACGATCAAGATCGCCGGCAAGCGGACCGGCCCGGCCGAAATCGAGGCACTGTTGCTGGCCACTCACCGCATCAGCGATGCGGCCGCAGTAGCGGTGTCCGACCCCGTGAAAGGCTCGGCGGTGGTCTGCGCTGTCGTGGCCGGACCGAACGAGAAGCCCGGTCCGGAGCTCGCATCGGCTCTATCTGACGCCGTCGTCACAGGCCTCGGTGCCTCGTTTCGGCCGAAACAGTTGCTGTTCGTGCGCGATCTGCCGCGCACCCGCAACCTCAAGACCATGCGCCGCGTCATCCGCGCCGTTCTGCTAGCGGAGGAACCAGGCGATCTCTCGGCGCTGGTCAATCCCGAGGCGGTCGACGAACTGCGCAAGATCGTGGAGGCGCCCCGAAACTGAGGCGACGTGGTGCCGTGAACCCGTTACCGCGTCCTGACACCTTGTCTTGTAGCGTCGCTCCTTCGATGACTTCCAACCTCACTCCCAAAAGAGATCGCCAACCTGTTCCAGCCGTTGATCGTAATCACCGCCAGCGTCAGGTCGACGGCCTCTTTCTCGGAGAAATGCTGTCGCAGCTCCACATAGAGCTCATCGTCGACGGCGTACTCGGAAATGCGGGTGACCACCTCGGTCCAGGCCAACGCCGCGCGCTCGCGCGGACTGAAGAACGGCGTCTCGCGCCAAGCCGACAGCATGTATAGGCGCTGTTCAGTTTCGCCCGCAGCGCGCGCATCCCTGGTATGCATGTCCAGACAATAGGCGCAGCCGTTGATCTGCGATGCCCGCGTCTTCACCAGTTCGAGCAGCGAATGCTCAATACCGCAGCTCTCGACGTAGGAGTTGAGTTGCCGCATCGCCGCAAATCCTTCCGGTGACGATTCCCGGTATTCCAATCTTGACTGCATTGCGTTTCTCCCGCCTGATTTAGTCGCCGCTGCGACTCAACAAATGTCGTTATGGTTCCGTTGCGACCGATCCTAGCTCCGCGGGTACACATATCCAGAACATATATTTGTCGCGGATGTTTTGCCAGAACGGCACTGCGTATGTCGCGACTTCGGTTGCCCGTCTCGAAACAGTCAAGCTGGATAGCTGCAGCCCCGAAGCATGAAAGCAAACGAACCCGATTCCGGCGCGGGCTGGCTCGTCGTCCTGTCCGCCTTCATTGCCGGATTTGTCGTCTTCGGGGTGATGTACAGCTTCGGTGTGTTCTTCACTCCGATGGAGGCGGAGTTTGACGCCAGCCGCACCGAAACCTCGGTCTTTTTCGCGATCACCGGCGCGCTCTTCTACTTTTTTGGCTCGATTACCGGCCGGCTGAGCGATCGCTTTGGCCCGCAGCGCATCATCGCGGCGGGCGCTGTCATCATGGGAGCCGGGCTGATGCTGACCGCGGCCGCGCCTCGGATGTGGATCGGCTACTTGGCCTATGGTGCTGGCGCCGGTATTGGAGCTTCCTGCGCCTACGTCCCGACCCTTGCACTTGTTGGCGGATGGTTCACCCGCCATCGCACAACGGCGCTGGGCCTGGCTGCGGCCGGCACCGGATGCGGGACCTTGCTGATGCCGCCCGTGGCAGCGTTGCTGATCCAGACGCATGGCTGGCGGACGGCCTATGCACTATTCGGCGTCGGCTCGTTCGTGCTGCTTCTGCTCTGCGCCAGGTTCGCCCGCCCGCCGCCGCTTGCCCAGGCCGGCGAGACGGCGGACCTGCGGTGCGTCGTGCGGTCGCGCCCGTTCGTGCTCCTCTACGCATCCTGGGTATTGGCCACGACGGGTCTCGTCACGTCGATGGTGTTTCTGTCGCCATTCGCGCTCGCCAACGGCGCTAGTCCGGTCGCCGCGTCTGCGCTCATTTCCATCATCGGCGGCATGAGCGTTCTGGGACGCGGTGGAATCGGCTTCATCAGCCGCAAGGTGGGCTCGGTGCGGCTATACCAACTCTCGGTGCTGGTGATGGCGGCAAGCTATCTGCTATGG
>NZ_JAGWUA010000143.1 GCF_028868675.1 Bradyrhizobium sp. | reverse complement strand
CAGGCCGCCGGCGCGCTGAAGGTCATTGCGCTGAGCACCGACGGCAAGAAGACCCTGGCCGAAGGCAAGCTCGCCGTCGTCAACAATCAGGTCGACACGTCCAGCGGGACTATTCGGCTCAAGGCGGTGTTCGACAACAAGGACCGCGCGCTGTGGCCGGGACAGTCGGTGTCGACCCGGCTTCTGATCCGGACGATCAAGGACGCCACCGTGGTCCCGGATGAAGCGGTCCAGCATTCGACCAACGGCCTCTACGCCTATACCGTGAATTCGGACAACAAGGCCGAGCTGCACAAGGTGAAGGTCAGCTACGCCATCGATGGCCGTTCCGTGATCGAGGAAGGGCTGAGCCCGGGACAGCAGGTGATCACCGGCGGTCAATTCAAGGTGCAGCCCGGCAGTCTCGTCACCACGGCCGTGGCGAGCTCGGATCCGGGACAGGGCAAGGTCCGGCAGGAATGAACGGCGGCGGGATTTCGGCACCCTTCATCCGCTACCCGATCGGCACGTCGCTGCTGATGGCCGGCATTCTCTTCGTCGGTCTCGTCGCCTATCCCCTGCTCCCGGTCGCGCCGCTGCCGCAGGTCGACTTCCCGACCATCCAGATCACCGCGAACTTGCCGGGCGGCAGCCCGGAAACGATGGCCTCCTCCGTGGCGCAGCCGCTGGAACGGCAGTTCGCCCAGATCCCCGGCATCGCGCAGATGACCTCGACGAGCTATCTCGGCACGGCGTCGGTCACCATCCAGTTCGACCTCAACCGCAACATCGACGGCGCGGCGAACGACGTGCAGGGCGCGATCAACGCCGCCAGCGGCCAGTTGCCGAAGAACCTGCCGTCACCGCCGACCTATCGCAAGGTCAACCCGGCGGACTCCCCGATCCTGCTGCTGTCGGCGACCTCCGATACCCTGCCGTTGACCGCGGTGAGCGACGCGGTCGACGCCCAGCTTGCGCAGCAGATCAGCCAGATCTCCGGTGTGGCGCAGGTCTTCATCGGCGGCCAGCAGAAGCCCGCCATCCGCATCCAGGTCGATCCGGCCAAGCTGGTTGCCAAGGGCCTGTCGCTGGAAGACGTGCGCAGCCAGATCGCCATCACGACGGTCGACAGCCCCAAGGGCAACATCGACGGCGAGACCCGCGCCTACACGATCTACGCCAACGACCAGCTGACCCAGTCCAAGGACTGGAACGACGTCATCATCGCCTATCGCAACGGTGGCCCCTTGCGCATCCGCGACATCGGTCAGGCCGTCACCGGCCCCGAAGACGCCAAGCAGGCGGCCTGGGCCAACGGCAAGCGCGGCGTGTTCCTGGTGGTGTTCAAGCAGCCCGGCGCCAACGTCATCGAGACCGTCGACCGGATCAAGGCGACACTGCCCCGCCTGGTGGCCGCGATCCCGCCGGCGGTCAAGATCGAGCTGATCAGCGACCGCACCCAGACCATTCGCGCCGCGGTCGAGGACGTCCAGTTCACGCTGCTGCTCACCATCCTGCTCGTGGTCATGGTGATCTTCGCCTTCCTGCGCAGCTTCTGGGCCACCGTGATCCCGACCGTGACGGTGCCGCTCGCGCTGCTCGGCGCCTGCGCACTGATGTGGGTGTTCGGCTACACGCTCGACAATCTCTCCCTGATGGCGCTGACGATCGCCGTCGGCTTCGTGGTCGACGACGCCATCGTCATGCTCGAAAACATCACGCGCTACGTCGAGGACGGCGAAACGCCGATGGCCGCCGCCTACAAGGGCGCCAGGGAGATCGGCTTCACCATCGTCTCCATCAGCGTGTCGCTGGTGGCGGTGCTGATCCCGCTCTTGCTGATGGGCGGCATCATCGGACGCCTGTTCCGCGAATTCGCTGTCGTGCTGGCGATGACCATCTTCGTCTCGATGACCGTGTCGCTGTCGCTGACCCCGATGATGGCATCACGCTTCCTCCGCGCCCATGGCGAGGTGAGGCACGGCCGTATCTATCAATGGAGCGAGCGCGGCTTCGACGCGATGCTGCGCGGCTACGAGATCATGCTCGACATCGCGCTGAACTGGAAGCGCACGACGCTTGCGGTGTTCTTCGCAACGCTCGGGCTGTCGATCTATCTGTTCGTGCTGATCCCCAAGGGCTTCTTCCCGCAACAGGACAACGGCCTGATCACCGCTACTTCCGAGGCTTCGCAGGACATCTCCTTCAGGGCGATGCAGCGGCGGCAGGAGGAGCTCGGCAAGATCGTGATGGCCGATCCCGACGTCGCAACCGTTGCGATGGCGATCGGCGGCTCGGGACGCGCCGGCAACAACGGCAACCTGTTCATCACGCTCAAGCCGCGCAATCAGCGCAGTGCGTCGGCGCAGCAGATCATGGCGCGACTGCGCCCCAAACTCGAGAAGATCGAGGGCGCCCGCCTCTACATGCAGGCGGCGCAGGACGTCCGGCTCGGCGGCCGGCCGACGCGCACCCAGTTCGAATTCACGCTGCAGGATGCCGACCTCGCGGAGCTCAATGGGTGGGCGCCGAAGATTCTCGAGAGGATGCAGACGCTGCCGCAATTGCGCGACGTCGCCACCGACCAGCAGACGCAGGGCACGACCCTGCAACTCAAGATCAACCGCGACGCAGCCTCGCGCTACGGCATACAGCCGCAGCTGATCGACGATACGCTCTATGACGCGTTCGGCCAGCGCCAGGTCACCCAGTACTTCACCCAGCTCAACACCTACAAGGTGATCCTCGAGGTGCTGCCCGAGATGCAGGGCAATCTCGACTCGCTGAACAAGCTCTACGTGAAGTCGCCGCTGACCGGCGACCAGGTCCCGCTGTCGACCTTCGCGACCTGGACGACGGACCCGGTCCGGCCGCTGTCGATCAGCCACCAGGGCCAGTTCCCGGCGATCACGATCAGCTTCAACCTCGCGCAGGGCGTTGCCCTCGGCCAGGCCACCGAGGCCGTGCAGAAGGCGATGGCCGAACTCGGCGCGCCGGCGACGCTGAATTCGAGCTTCCAGGGCACCGCGCAGGCGTTCCAGCAATCGCTCGGCACCGTGCCGCTTCTGATCCTGGCGGCGCTGGTCGTGGTCTACCTGATCCTCGGTATCCTCTACGAGAGCTACATCCACCCGATCACGATCCTCTCGACGCTGCCCTCGGCCGGCGTCGGCGCGCTCGCGATCCTGATGACGGTGGGCTACGATTTCAGCCTGATTGCGCTGATCGGCATCATCCTCCTGATCGGCATCGTGAAGAAGAACGGCATCATGATGGTCGACTTCGCGATCGCGGCCGAGCGCGACGAGCACAAGACGCCGGAGCAATCGATCCGGCAGGCGGCGCTGCTGCGCTTCCGTCCGATCATGATGACGACGATGGCAGCTTTGCTCGGCGGCGTGCCCCTGATGCTCGGGCACGGCACCGGCGCCGAAATCCGCCAGCCGCTCGGCTATGCCATGGTCGGTGGCCTGTTCGTCAGCCAGGCGCTGACCTTGTTCACGACGCCGGTCGTCTATCTCTATCTCGACAAGTTCTCCAACATGTTCTCGAGCTGGGGCCGTTCTCCCGGCAGCGACGTGCACGAGGCGGCCGACCGCAGCTCCGTCAAACAGGCTGCCGAATAGCCTGACGCGGGGCGTCCTCTGGACGCGACCGACTTCGCGGCCACGCCTGCGAGAAGATCGAGTAGCCCGCCCCGCCTCACTGCCGCGCCATCTGCGCGTTGCCGACGGCATCGCCGTCGAGCTTCTGGTCGTCATGCATGGTGACGTTGACGCGCAACAGCCGCCCGGTGAACTCGAACGGCGCATCGTAATCCGACACCGGGCTGCCCCGATCGCGGCCGATATCGAGACCCGACCACGAGATCAGCGTGTGAAAGGCGAGCTGGGTCTGCAGCGCACCCACCGGCTCGCCATCGATCAGCAGCGTGTATTCGGTGACGCCGGTGCGCGCGCCTTTGGCCGGCGGCTCTTTGCGCACCAGGCGCTCGACCCGGACGCCGAGCCGTCGCGCGCCCGCAGGCACCTTGCGCTCCGACCTGACGATCTGGTGGCTGCCGCCGATATTGAGGTCGTGCACCAAGAAACCGTCCTTGACGTAGAGGCTATAGCCGGACGTGGCATCACCGTGCGAGATCAGCACGCCGTCAGCGCCGGCCTCGTCGATCTCGACATGTGCCTCGATCGTGTAGCTGCGGCTCCGCACGTCGGGTGCGACGTCGGTCGGCACGTGCCCCATGCCGGCATGGAACACGAAGCGGTGCCGCGCGCCGTGGAAACGCGCCGCGTTCTCGGCAAAGCGCGGGCCGAAGCGGTCGTCGAGCGGCAGCACGTTGTGCTTCTCGGCCTCTGCCCACCACAGCGCGATCATCTCATCGAGACGCTGCGGCTCCCTGGCGGCGAGATCGTCGGTCTCGGAGAAATCCTCATCGAGATGGAACAGCTCCCATTTGTCGTTCTCGAACGGCGTGCCCGGCGGATGGAAGGCGACGGCCTTCCAGCCGCGATGCCAGAGGCCGCGATGGCCGAACATCTCGAAATATTGCGGCGAGGTCTTCGACGGCGCCCCCGCCTCGGCGATCGAGCGCGCAAAACTATCGCCTTCGAGCGGTATCTGCGGGCAGCCCGCAATCGACACGGGAGCCTCAATGCCCGTCAACTCCAGCAGCGTCGGCACGAGATCGCAGGCGTGCACGAACTGATGCCGAAGCTCGCCCGTCGCCGGAATCCGGCCTGGCCAGTTGATGACGAAGGGATCGCGGATACCGCCGCCATGAGTGTTTTGCTTGTAGCGACGCAGCGGCGTGTTGGACGCCATCGCCCAGCCGTGCGGGAAATTGCTGTGCGTATCCGGCCCGCCGATGTCGTCGATGCGCGCGAGCTTTTCCGCGATCGGCTCCGGCTTGAAGTTAAACGGCCCCATCGCGTTGACGAAGCCGAGCGGCCCGCCCTCCTGGCTCGCGCCGTTGTCCGACATCACGATGATCATCGTGTTGTCGCGGATGCCGGCGGTCCCGAGGAAGGACACCAGCCGCGCAAGGTGGCGGTCGGAGTGATCGAGCATGCCGGCATACGCCGCCTGCAGGCGGGTGAAGACGCGCCGCTCGTCGGCGGAATGATCGTCCCAGGCCTTGACGCCGTCGTTGCGCGCCGGCATCCGCGTGGCCTGCGGCACGATGCCCATCGCCTTCTGCTTTGCCATCCGCCGCTCGCGCTCGACGTCCCAGCCGTGCGCGAACGCGTCGTCATAGCTCCTGATGATCTCCGCCGGCGCCTGGTGCGGCGCATGGCAGGCGCCGAGCGCGACCCAGGTCAGCCACGGCAGATCGGGACGATCGGCGGCGTGGTCGCCGATGAAGCGAATCGCCTGGTCGATCAGGTCCTCGGTCAGATGGTAGCCGTCGGCAAAGGTGCCGGGCGGATCGATATGCGTGTTGTCCGAGACGAGCTCGGGCGCATATTGATCGGTCTCGGCGTCGAGGAAACCGTAGAAGCGATCGAAGCCGCGGCCCAGCGGCCAGCCGTCGAACGGGCCGGTGGCGCCGCTCTCGGTCAGCGGCGTGACATGCCACTTGCCGATCATGTAGTTGCGATAGCCGCTCGCGCGCAGCATCTCGGCGAGCGTCCCCGCCTCGCGCGCGATCTTGCCGCGATAGCCGGGATAGCCGGAATCGAAATTGGCGAGACACCCGACGCCGACCGAATGATGGTTGCGGCCGGTGAGCAGCGCCGCGCGCGTCGTCGAGCACATCGCGGTGGTGTGGAAGCCGGTGTAGCGCAGCCCTTCGGCGGCAAGCCCGTCGATGGTCGGCGTCTTGATCGACGAGCCGTAGCAGCCGAAATCGGAGAAGCCGACATCGTCGAACAGCACGACCAGGATGTTGGGCGCGCCCGCGGGCGGCTTCGGCGGCTCCGGCCACCAGGGTTTCGACTCCTTGACGGTCTTGCCGATGTTGCCGCCGAACGGCGTGCGGCTTCCTGCGCTCATGGACTCCTCCTCCTGTAGCGGCCGGCTCGTGAATGCGATCCTCAACGATCCGGCCCGCTGTCGCTGAACGACAAGGAGATCGAGACGCGGCTCGCCGACTGCCTGATGCTGTTGCTGCAGGTGGAGAGCGGTCAACCCACGCCCAGATAGGCCCTCTGCACCTGCGGATCGTTCGCCAGCGCCGCGGCGGTGCCCGACAGCACGCTCTTGCCGACCTGCAGCACGGTGGCGAAATCGGAGACTTCGAGCGCAAGCTCGATCGACTGCTCGGCGAGCAAAATGGTCAGGCCCTCGCAATGCAGGCGGCCAAAGGTCTCGTACATCGATTCCACCACGGCGGGCGCCAGCCCCAGCGATGGCTCGTCCAGCATCAGGAGCTTCGGATCGCTCATCAGCGCGCGGCCGACCGCCAGCATCTGCCGCTCGCCGCCGGACATGGTGCCGGCACGCTGGTCGCGACGTTCTTTGAGACGCGGGAAGATCTCGTAGACGCGTTCGAGCAGCGCCGCCTTGCGCGATTTATCCTGCAAGGGCGTCGCGCCCAGGAGCAAATTGTTCTCGACGCTCTGCTGCACGAACAGCCGCCATCCTTCCGGCGACAGCGCCAGCCCCTTGCGCACGATCGCAAACGCGCTCTGGCCGGCGATCGCCTCGCCGCGGAAGGTGATTGCGCCGGAATGCGCGGGGATGAGCCCCGCGATGGCGTTGAGCGTCGTGGTCTTGCCGCCGCCATTGGAGCCGAGCAGCGCCACTACGCTGCCCTCGGGCACCTCGAGCGAGACGTCGGACACGCCGATCAGGTCGCCATAGCGCACCTCGAGGTGCTCGATCTTGAGCAACGGGCCGCTCATGTCCCGGGCCCGCCCATCAGTTCGATCGGCGTGTGGCCGGCGGCCGCCTTTGCGGCACGGGTGCCGAGATAGGCCGCGATCACCGCCGGGTTCGAGGTGACCTCGCGGGGCGAGCCGCGGGCGATCTCCTTGCCCTGGTGGAACACCATCACGCGGCTCGCGAGCGACATGATCACTTCCATGATGTGCTCGACGATGACGAGCGTGATGCCCGAGCGGTGGATGTCGCGCACGAGGTCGATCGCGAGCTGTACCTCGCGCGCGGTGAGGCCGGCCATGGCCTCGTCCAGCAGCAGCACCTTCGGTTCGGTCGCGAGCGCGCGGGCGATCTCCAGCCGTTTGCGGCCGGGCGTGCCGAGCGAGCGTGCCGGCGTGTCCGCGAGCCTGCTCATGCCGACCCGCTCCAGAACGCTGCGCGCCTTGGTCTCGGCTTCCGCGCGGTGCGAGGAACGCAGGAACGCGCCGATCATGACGTTCTCGATCACCGTCATGCCCTCGAAGGTCTGCGGCACCTGGAAGGTGCGCGCGAGCCCCAGTTCGGCGCGCGCCTCCGGCACGAGATCGGTGATGTCGCGGCCCTCGAACAGCACGCGGCCCGAGGTGGTCTTGAGATCGCCGGTCAGGCAGTTGAAGAAGGTCGACTTGCCGGCGCCATTCGGCCCGATCAGGCCGAGGATGTCGCCCTGCTCCAGCGTCACGGAGGCATCGTCGACCGCCTTGAAGCTGCCGAACGCCTTGGTGATGTTGCGCGCTTCAAGGAGCATGGTCGGCTCCTCCCTGCCCGGCCGGCCTGGCGTCCTTGCGCAGGTGTCGCTGGATCAGGCTCAAGATGCCGCCGGGCTGGAAGCGCGCGATCAGCACGATGATCGCGCCGTAGACCACGAAAGTCAGGCCCGCGCCCTTGCCGCCGAGCACGTTGTTGGAGATTTCCTCCAGCGGCACCAGGATCGCGGCCCCCACCAGCGGCCCGAACAACAATCCCGCGCCGCCGAGCGCGGCCATGATCAGGATCTTCACCGAGATCAGGATGCCGAGCCCGGATTCCGGATCGACGAAGCCGAACATCATCGCATAGAGCGCGCCGGCCACGCTGGTCAGCCCGGCGCTCAGCATGAAGGCGTAGAGCTTGGTGCGGCTTGCGGGCGCGCCCAGCGAGCGCGCGGCGCGCTCGGAATCCTTGATCGCGCGCAGATAGAATCCCATGCGGCTGTTCGTCATCCACCAGGTGATGAACAGCGTGATCGCGAGCACGGTCAGGAAGAGGTAGTAATAAGGCAAAGCCGAGATGAAGGAGAGATCGAATACGTTGCGCGCGACCGTCGGTCCGGACAGCCCGACCGCCGCCCCGACATAGTCGGTGTTCGTGACGATCAGCCGCATGGTCTCGGCAACCGCGATCGTCGCCATGCTGAAATAGTGGCCGGACAGCCGCAGCGTCGGCACGCCGACGATCGCGGCGAGCCCGACGGCGAGCACGATGCCGCCGGGAATGCCGAACAGCGGCGACAGGCCGAATTTTGCGTAGGACCCCATCGCGGCATAGGCGCCGCAGCCGAAGAACACGGCATGGCCGACCGAGACCTGGCCGGCATAGCCGCCGACGATGTTCCAGGCCGAGGCCGCGATCGCATAGAGCAGCACCAGCGCGCCGAGCCGCTGCTGGAACGGCGAGGACAGGAGCAGCGGATAGGCGATCGCGAACGCCGCGAAGACCGAAGGCCAGAGCAGCCGCCGCATCAGATCTTCCCCATCAGGACTTCCCCATCAAGCCTTGCGGCCGGAACCAGAGGAAGAACAGGAACAGGAGATAGACGACGATGTCCTTGTAGACGGCGCCGATCAGGTAGCCCGACAGCGATTCGATGACGCCGATCAGGAGGCCCGCGACGAGCGCGCCGGGCACGCTGCCGAAGCCGCCGAGCGAGACCGTGACGAAGGCGACGATGGCGAGCGTCTCGCCCACCGTCGGCACGATGTAGAAGAAGTTGGCGATCAGCGCGCCGGCAAGCCCGGTGGCGCCGGCCGCGATTGCCCAGGCGATCGCCTGCATGGTGTCGGGCCGGATGCCCATGAGCTGGGCCGCGGTCGCATCCTCCGCGACCGCCAGCATCTTCGATCCGAGCGAGCTGCGCGTCAGCAACAGGTGCAGGGCGAGCGTCACCAGAAGCGCGACGATGCCGGCGAGCAGCCGCGACGCCTCGACGCGCAGGCCCGCGAACGCGTAGGTCCCGCCGACGATGTCCTGCGGCAGCGAGAGGAAATTGGCGCCGAACCACCAGAACACGGAGTAGCGCAGCAGGAGCGCGAGCCCGAAGGTACCGAGGATCTGCGCCAGCATCGGCCCCTTCATGATGCCGCGGATCAGGCCGAAATAGACGACGACACCGAGAGTGGCGAGCACCAGCGTCGCCAGCGGCGCGCCGAAAATCGGTCCGCCGCCGAACAGGGTGTAGACGACGTAGGCGACGTACATGCCGAGCATGACGAAATCGCCATGCGCGAAATTGACGATGTTCATCATGCCCCACACCAGCGTGAGGCCGGAGGAAAACAGGGCGTAGACGGCGCCGAGCAGAAGGCCGCCGACGATCACCTGCACGAGAACGAAGGACATGAGCTGCGCTGCGCTGAAGCCTCAGTGAAAAGGGCGGGACCGGAAGTCCCGCCCCGAGACGATCACCAGCCCTTGTAGGGCAGCATCGGCGGCTTCTCGGCATTGGCCTTCGGCCAGACCGAGACGTAGTTCTCGCCGTCCTGGAGCTGTATGATGTAGGCCGATGCCAGCACGTTCTGGCCCTTGTCGTCGAACTTCACGCCCTTGTAGCCCATGATGAGCTGGTCGGGCTTGAGGTCGGTGGCCTTCAGCGCGGCCTGGATCTTGGCCGGATCGGTCGAGCCGGCGCGGTCGATCGCATCGACCAGCACGAAGAAGCCCTGCATCTCGCGGCCGACCGTGTCCTCCATCTCCTCGCCGCTCTTCTTCTTGTACATGTCGGCGACGATGGCCGACGGCGAACCGGCGGGACCGACGGCCCAGGCGGAACGGTTGAACACGCCTTGCGAGATCTTGCCGACCGCCTTGATGAAGGACGGATCGGAATAGCCGGCGTCGTCGGCGAGCAGGATCGGCGGCTTGTAGTCCTGCGACTGCATGGTCTTGGCGAACAGGATCGCGTCCGAGGTATAGCTGATCATCAGCAGGACGTCGGGCTTCTTCTCCTTGAGCTGCAGCACCTGGGCCTGCAGGTCGGTGGCGTTGACGGGATAGGCGACGTCGATGACGTTCGTGCGTCCCTTCTCCTTGAAGCCGGCGGCGATGGTGTTGGCGACCGAGGTGCCGTACTCGGTGTTGTCGTGCACCAGCGCGATGGAGTCGGTCTTGCCGCCGGCGGCCTTCATGTCGGTGAGGAACTCGTCGTAGATGCGGACGAAGTCCGGCGCGATCGGCGTGGTGCGGAAGAACCACTTGAAGCCGCGCTCGGTGAGGTTGGCGGCGACCGATTCCGGCGTCAGGTACGGAATGCCGTACTTCTCGGCGATCGCGCTCGAGGTCAGCGTGATGCCGGACTGGTAGGCGCCGAGGATCGCGGCCACCTTCTCTTCCGTGATCAGGCGCAGCGCCTGGTTCTGGCCGGTGGCCGGCGAACCCTGGTTGTCGGCGAAGATCACCTCGACCTTGGCGCCGCCGAGCCCGGCGAGACCGGCGTTCTTGGCGAGCGGCAGCTTGCCGAGTTCGGGATGGGCGTTGTTGATGATGTCCAGCGCCACTTCGATCGCGGCCTTGGCGTGGGCGCCGATCGAGGCGGTGCCGCCCGACATCGGCAGGATGGCGCCGATCTTGACGACCTTGTCCTGAGCGACCGCCGCCCCCGCCAGCGCAATGGACATCGCGGCCGCCGACAGCAGCCCCGTGACGTGCTTAAGCTTCATGAAACAGACCTCCCAAAGGGTTTCCCCGACCAAGGCTTCTCGGCTCGAAAGCGCGGCAGAGCCGCCTGCTTTCATTCGCTTTTTTCTTGGTGCGGCGAAGATGGCATGCCGGCCTGGAACCGGCAAGGCGAAATGGGTTTGCACGATGCCGCACCGCGAGGCGGCGGCCGCCGCAAACAAAACCTGAGGAACAACCCCATGCACAGTGGCCGTCAAGGGCAATCGATGCGTTACGGATTTTACGAAATCGCTTGACGCGTCGGGCAAATCAGGGGCATAATGCAACGATTGCGAGGCGTGGCTGGAAGGCTGTTGCGAAGCCCGCCCGTCCCCTCGGCACCCGCAGGAATTCGGCCGATTGCGGCGCTTGCCAGCCCGGAAACGAGCGGCTAGAAACGCCGCACGCCCGAACCGCGATTTGCGCGAACGCGCCCGCCGGCCGCTGGCGGATGATTCAGTTAATTCATTGAATTTGTTCGGCTATTCCGTTGGAGAATGGTGTAACGGTAGCACAACTGATTTTGTTCTAAGTCATTGATTTAATTTGGCTAGTTTGCAGCGCTCCCAGTTTCGGTCCAGCTGTTTGCGGCCAAGTCCGATCAGTTTGCAAAACCTTCGGTCCGCATTCCCGACAGCAAAAGAAACTCCCACCAACTTCAATCGGAGTCTTCTTCGATCTCGCGGCGAATCTCGTCAAGGCGTTTGCCCTGATAAGTCCACTCCCAAGGTCCAGACACGACGTCCCACTCGTAGCCTAGGGACTTGATGGCCCGTAAGGCCGCTCCGCTGATTGAGAGCACCTCGCCGAGATACTCCACGTGGTTATTTTCATCCACGGTTTTGCAGGTGATGGAAGCATCCTTTTCGAGTTGAAGGACTGTCCCCGGTTTCAATCCGATCATAGAGAACTTGAACCTACTTCGACGTTTTGCTGCTTCCACCTCTGCCTTAACCTCAGAGGCCGTCTCAGATGTTTCTGGAAGATTCTCAAATATCTCTTCGCCGATCTTTATTTCCGCTTTCACGCCGATGAGAAGCGCAGCCTTCACACGTTCGGGCGAGATTCGAAAAAATTCACGGCTCTTGCTGACGCGGTGATCTCCAAATGCGTCGTGCATTTGACGTTCGACAAACTTGCAGTCTTCGACTTCGCACGCATAAAAGACCTCGAACGGAAGAGGTACACCGGTCTGGAAGAGGCTGCGCACACGCGTTGCCAAATCGGTCTGCGTGCAGCCGATCTTCACTAAACCGGGCATAGCTTCGTTCGTCAGGACATAAACAATCTCGGTCATTTCCGGCCCCCAAGCGCGCAAATTATGATGCTAGGAACCCTCTCCTGCAACCGCAAGCTTTAGCCTAGAACCACTTCGACTGAATGGTCGAGCCGTCAAGTCACTCAGAGTCCCACGTTGGGGAAGAGGGGCTTTAGAAAAACAAGCGACGAAAATGGCCGATTTCCCCCCGTAATTTCGGGGTAGTTCAATAAGGGCTAGACCGACGTTGTCGATGTGGCTATATCACCTCCACGAATTTCCAAATCGATTTGCAAGACGCTCGGATAGCTTTCCGCTGCTAAATCAATAAATTATGGGGAATGGTGTAACGGTAGCACAACAGACTCTGACTCTGTTTGTCTTGGTTCGAATCCAGGTTCCCCAGCCA
>NZ_JAGWUA010000347.1 GCF_028868675.1 Bradyrhizobium sp. | reverse complement strand
CACCTGCCGGAAGGCTGCCGAAAAAGCCGGCACGCTGGCATAGCCGAGCAGCGCCGCGATCTGCTTGACCGAGAGACCGGCGTCCGTCGACAGCTTTTCGATCGCGGCAGCGATGCGGGCGCGCTGGCACCAGCTCTTGAACGAGAGCTGGGTTTCCGCCGAGAACAGCCGCGACAACGTCCGCGCGGAGGTGCCGACCGCACGCGCCAGCGCCTCGATGTCGCAGGCGCCGGTCGGATCGTCCAGCACGATCATGGCGGCGCGCCGGCAGCGCGGCTCGCGCGGCAGCGGCACGAAGGTCGCGGAATCCTCGGCCTGGTGCAGTTCCAGCATCACGAGCCGGACCAGGAGCTCGGTACGCTCGGCCGTGTTGCGGGAATCGAACAGCGCGAGGATCGCCTGGTGCAGCAGGGCCGACACCCGCACCACGAACTCTCTGCCGAGGCCCCTGGCCCGCGGCTCGCGCTCCAGCCGGGGCATGTCGAAATACAGCGTGCGCATCTCGATGTCGGCGAGCACGTCGATCGCGTGCTCCAGCCGGGCAGGGACCCACACCGCGCGGTCCGGCGGCACCAGCCAGCGGCCCTTCGGCGTGGTGACCTGCATCGTGCCGCGCGCGGCATAGACGAGCTGCGCCTCGCGGTGCATGTGCGGCTCGAGCCTCGTGCCCTTGGCGTAGTCGCGCGCGACCAGGTGGACGCCCGCGGTGGAGCGGTGGCTGCCCCGGACGTCCCGAATTGGCGTTTCCACGATAGTCATTGGCAGCATCCCGTCATGACCATGACATATAACTCATTTCCGGACAGGAGAGTCCGGGCAAGTGAGGATGTTTCGCATGAACAGGCCGGGCCGGGTGATCGGCTTCGTCAACGCTGGGCATTTCATCGACCATTATGCGATGCTGATTTTTGCCGCCGCCGTGATCGTCATGGGGCCGGCGCTCGGCATGGCCTATTCGGAGCTGTTGCCCTATGCGACGCCGGGCTTCGTCGCCTTCGGCGCGGGCTCGCTGCTGACCGGCTGGCTGGGAGACCGCTGGAGCCGGCGGCACATGATGGTGATCTTCTTCGTCGGCATCGGCGCCTCGATGATCGCGGTCGGTCTGGTGCAGAAGCCGTGGCAGCTCGGCGCGGCGTTGCTCGCGATCGGCATCTTCGCCTCGATCTATCATCCGGTCGGCACCGCGATGATCGTGTCCTATGCCGACCGGCTCGGTCGCGAGATGGGCCTGAACGGCGTGTTCGGCAATCTCGGCGTCGCCTCCTCGGCGCTGGCCACCGGCGTGATCGGTCAGTATCTCGGCTGGCGCTTCGCCTTCATCATCCCCGGCGCGGTCACGATTCTGGTCGGCATCGCCTTCGCGCTCACGGTCGTGCATGAGAGCCGCGCGGGCGCGAAGCAGGCGGCGGCGCAGGCGCGCGTCGCCAAGCAAGACATGTGGCGGGTGGTCCTGTCGCTCCTGATCGTGGTGATCGCGATCTCCACCACCTTCAACGCCGTCACCGTGGCGCTGCCAAAACTGTTCGCGGAGCGGCTCGCCGATCTGACGAACAGCCCGGCGCTGCTCGGCACGATCGCGGCCGGCGTCTACGTGTTCGGCGCCATGACGCAGTACACGATCGGCCGGCTGCTCGACCATTATTCGCTGAAGACGGTGGCAGTGCCGCTGTCCTTCATGCTGGCGCCGTTTCTCTATCTGGCGGCGAGCCTGTCGAACCTGCCGCTGATCGTTGTGTCGATCGGCATCGTCATGGGCGCGTTCGGGCAGGTCACCGTCAACGACGCCATGGTCGGCAAGTACACCTCGGAGGAATGGCGCTCGCGCGCCTATGCGGTGCGCTACTTCGTCGGCTTCACCGCGGCCGGCGCCTCGGTCGGCCTCGTCGCCTGGCTCTACGAGCAGGGCGGCTTCGTCACCATGCTGCACGCCTTTGCCGGCCTCTGCCTGTTCGCGATCGCCGCCGCGCTCATCCTGCCGCGCGAGATCAAGGTGCCGCAGCCGGCCTGAGCGACCCGGGAACTTCCTTCGCCCGCTGGGGTTCTCATCCCGTCGCTGCCGGTGTCCTGCCGGCGCCGCGAAGGGGGAGGCGCAACGGCATGCAGTGGAGCCTGCTCCGGTCGGCGCGCCTGGCCTGTCCGATGCTGGTCCTCTCGACCCTGGCGGCCGGCGCCGACGCCCCAAAATCGCCCGGTCCTTCCGAATTCCTGCTGATCGCGCAGATCATGCTGCTGATCGCGGTCGGCCGCGGGCTCGGCGAGGTCATGCAGCGCACGGGCCAGCCTTCCGTCATCGGCGAACTGCTCGCCGGCGTCCTGCTCGGACCGTCGCTGTTCGGCTGGCTGTGGCCGGAGGCGCAGCAGGCGATCTTTCCGAACGCGCCCGAGCAGAAGGCGATGATCGACGGCATCGCGCAGGTCGGCATCCTTCTGCTCCTGCTGCTGACCGGAATGGAGACCGACCTCAAGCTCG
>NZ_JAGWUA010000142.1 GCF_028868675.1 Bradyrhizobium sp. | reverse complement strand
CCCGATCCCTACTATCAGCAGGGCGGCGACATGGTGCGCGTCGGCGGCCTCAACTACACCTGCACGCCGACCGCGTCGATCGGCAGCCGGATTTCCGGATTGACGGTCGACGACGGCCGGCCGCTCGAGGCGGGCCGCCGCTACAAGGTCGCGGGCTGGGCGTCGGTCAACGCGCAGCAGGGCGCACCGGTCTGGGAGGTCGTGGCGAAATATCTGCGCACGGGCCGGATGCCGGAGCGGCGCGGCCCCGGCGTCACGCTGAAGGGCGTCGACGGCAATCCGGGCATGGCGGGACAGGGATGATGCCTTTGAGAATTCGCATGGCGGCGATTACGTTGCTGGCATGGGCCATGTCGCCCCTCGCCTCGGCCCAGCAGGCACCCCTGCAGGACAAGCCGTTTGCGGAACACAAGGTGGTGCTGCAACTGTCCGACGGTGACGCGAAAAAGCAGGCTCTGGTGCTCAGCGTCGCCAGCAACCTCCTTAAGTTCTATGACCCGGACAAGGTCGCGGTCGAGGTGGTGACGTTCGGCCCCGGCATCGACCTGCTCACCAGCGCGAGTTCCATGCGCAAGCAGGTCGAGAGCCTGATCGCGCAGGGCGTGCGCTTCGATATCTGCCTCAACACCGTCGACACGATCGAGCGTGAGACCGGCAAGCGGCCGGACATCATGCCGCAGGCGACGCCGGTCCAGGTCGGGGTCGGGCAGATCCTGTTTCTGACGGAGAATGGGTATACGCTGGTGCGGCCATGAGGCGCGGACCGTCATTGCGAGCGAAGCGAAGCAATCCAGAATCTTTCCGCGGAGGGATTCTGGATTGCTTCGTCGCTTCGCTCCTTGCAATGACGGCCGAGCACGTGGCCAAGTCCGTGTTATACTTGGGAATCACCGCGCACCGGAGCTCCGCATGATCTTCCGCCAATTGTTCGACAGCGTTTCCGGGACCTACAGCTACATTCTCGCAAGCCGGCCCGGCGGCGAGGCGCTGATCCTCGATCCCGTGCTGGAGAAGGTCGACCGCTACTGCCAGTTGCTGCGCGAGCTCGATCTCAAGCTGGTCAAGGCGGTCGATACCCATCTGCATGCCGACCACGTCACCGGGCTCGGCGAGCTGCGCGACCGCAGCCATTGCGTCACCATCATGGGCGAGCAGAGCAAGGCCGACGTGGTGGCGATGCGCGTGTCCGACGGCGACAAGGTGACGATCGAGGGCCTGTCGCTGGACGTTCTCTACACGCCCGGCCACACCGACGATTCCTATTCCTACCTGATGGGCGACCGCGTCTTCACCGGCGACACGCTCTTGATCCGCGGCACCGGCCGCACCGATTTCCAGAACGGCAGCGCACGGGCGCAGTACGATTCGATCTTCAACCGCCTGCTGAAATTGCCGGACGAGACGCTGGTCTACCCGGCGCATGACTACAAGGGCGATACCGTCTCCACCATCGGCGAGGAGAAGCGTTACAATCCGCGCCTGCAGGTGCGTTCGGTCGAGGACTATATCGAGCTGATGGGCAATCTGAAGCTGCCCAACCCGAAGATGATGGACGTCGCGATCCCCGCCAACATGCATGTCGGCCTGCACCAGGAGGAGCTGGAGAAGGAAGGCCGCGCGCTGAGCGCGGTCGAGGCGATCCGCACGCTCGGCCGGCCCGACGTCCTCCTGGTCGACCTGCGCGAGACCAATGAGCGCCTCAAGCACGGCATGCTCGAAGGCGCGCTGCATGCGCCCTATCCCTCGATCGAGGAGAGCCTCAGGCCCGGCGGCATGCTGCGCGAGGTCGCGGCCGCCACCGGCCGGCGCGTGGTGTTCTTCTGCGCCTTCGGCGAACGCTCGGCGATGGCGGTGACCGCGGCGAAAGCGGCCGGCCTCGCCAACACCGCCCACGTCGCCGGCGGCATCGACGCCTGGAAGAAGGCGGGCGGGCCGGTGGTGCGGGGTTGATGCTGCGTCGTATTCCCCCGTCATTGCAAGGAGCGAAGCGACGAAGCAATGACGACGGAGACTATTTCCCCACCCGCTTCATCTCCCTCACCAGCATATCCAGCGCCTCGGCCAGCATCACGCCGCCGCAGACGGTGAGGCGTTCGGGGATCACCATGCGCTTCTCCGGCGGGTAGAAGTGCTCCAGCGCCGGATGCAAGAGGAAGGCGCGGCCTTCGTCCTCGGCGCGGTCGCCCTCTTCCGACACCAGCAAGAGGTCGGGCATGAGGGCGATGATCGCCTCGAGCGAGACCAAGCCGCCGACGGTCAGGCCGAGTTCGTCGGCCGCGTTGCGCAGGCCGGCCTCGATGAGCAGCGCGCCGATTAGGCTGTCGCGCCCGGAGACCCAGCCACGGCGCGACAGCGGCAGCACCCGCGCCTTGTCGTTCCCGATCGCCTTGCGCGCATGCTGAACCGCCGCATCGAGCCGCGCGATCTCGGCGGCGGCGCGGTCGATGTGGCCGGCGATCGCACCCATCTCGCGGATCTGCGCCTTCACCGCGTCCATGGTATGCGGCACCTCGAATTCGGCGAGCCGCACGCCGTGCCGCCGCAACAGCTCGCGCGTCGAGCGCTTGTCGAACAGGCTCGCGACAACGACGTCCGGCTTCAGCATCAGAATGTCCTCGGCGCCGCCGGACAGCACCGGAAATTTGCGCGCCTCCCCGGCGGCAAAGGATTGCCAGTCGTCTCGCGCGTAGCGGCTGAGGCCTGCGATCTGGTCGGGATCGGCGAGCGAGATCAGCATCTGGTCGGTGCAGACGTTCATGGAGGCGATGCGCGGCTCCGCTGCCGCCGGCGATGGCGCGGCGAGGAGCAGCGCCAGGCCGAGCATCAGACCCGCGCGGCGCATCAGACGTCCGCCCACGGCACGATCACCGTCTCGCACCGATGTTCGGCGCGATAGGCCGCGATGCGGAAGACCTCGGCCATCACCTGCTCCGACAGTGCGTCCGCCGGCTTGCCCTGCGACACCAGCCGGCCGTTCGAGAGCACGAGCACGCGGTCGGAAAAGCGTGCCGCGAGCCCGAGATCGTGCGTCACCACGATCACCAGCACGCCGCCGTCCGCGGCCTTGCGCAGCGTCGTCATGACGTCGAGCTGGTGGCGCGGATCGAGCGAGGAGGTCGGCTCGTCCGCGAGAATCACCGGCGCCTCGACTGCGAGCACGCGCGCCAGCGCGACGCGGCTGCGCTCGCCGCCGGAGAGCTCGGTGGCGCGGCGATCGGCGAATTCCTCGACGTCGGCAGCCTGCATCGCGCGCGCGACCGCTTCGACGTCGCCCGGCGACAGCCGCGCCGGGTCGGTCGCGCCATGCGGATAGCGCCCGAGCGCCACGATGTCGCGCGAGGCGAGAGGCCAGTGCACGATGTGGCCCTGCGGCAGATAGGCGAAGCGCTTTGCGCGCTCGCGCAAAGACAACGATGACAGCGACTGGCCGCCGACCGCGAAATGACCCGTAGCGGGCACGAGCCCGGCAAGCGCGCGCAGCAGCGTGGTCTTGCCGGCACCGTTCGGCCCGACCAGCGCCACGAGGTGGCCGGCGGCGAGCTCGAGCGTGACGTCATGCAGCACGGCGCGGCGGCCGAGGCTCACGTTCAGCCCTTGCGCGGTGAGGAACGCCTCGCTCATGCCACGCCTCCGCCGAGCGCGCGTCGTTCGCGCACGATCAGATAGAGGAAGAACGGCACGCCGATGATCGAGGTCAGCACGCCGACCTTGATGTCCGAGGTCGACGGGATGATGCGCACGGCAATGTCGGCGGCCAGCAGCAGTGCGCTGCCGACCAGCGCGCTCGGCACCAGGAGCCGGGTCGGATCGTGCCCGATCAGCGGCCGCATCAGATGCGGCGCGACCAGACCGATGAAGCCGATGGTGCCGGAGACTGCGACCGCGCCGCCGACACCGAGCGCGACACCGGCGATCACGAACAGCCGCAGCCTTCCGACGTCGACGCCGAGGCTTTGCGCGGCCTCCTCGCCGAGGCTGAGAGCGCGAAACGCGCTACGCTGGCTCATGAGGAGGAGCGCGCCGAGCGCGATGAACGGCAGCGCCAGCGCGACATGGCGAAAGCTGCGGTCCTCCAGCGAACCGAGCAGCCAGAACGCGATCTCCAGCACGATGAACGGATTGTTGGACAGGTTCATCACCAGCGCGGTCGCCGCCCCCGCCAGCGCCGAGATCGCGAGCCCCGCAAGAATCAGGATCAACAGCCCGGCATTGCGGCCGGCGATCGCCAGCAGCACGAAGACGGAGCCGAACGCGGCGACGATCGCCGCGATCGGCAGCGCATAGGAGCGTACGTCCGCAAGCCCGAGCGCGATGATCAGCACGGCGCCGAAGGCCGCCGATTGCGGCGCGCCGAACAGCGAGGGCGAGGCGAGCGGGTTGCGCAGCAGGCCCTGCAGCGCCGCGCCGGACAACCCCAGAATGCCGCCGATCGCGAGCGCCAGAATTGCGCGCGGCAGGCGTATCTCTCGCACGATCACCTGCGCGACGTCGCTTCCGCCGCCGAGCAGCGCCTCGATCACCGCGAGCGGAGACAGCCGCACGGCACCGATGCCGAGCGAGGCCAGCGCGAGCAGGACAACCAGCGCGGCGAGCCCGGCCGTCGCGGCCGCGCGCCGACGCGCCGCCTCGTCCGCCAGGACGGTGTGCATGACAGTGTGCAGGCTCATCCGATCATCCATCGACCGCGATGCTTCATACAGGGACTGGAACCGGGCACAAGCGGCTCGCGAACAAAAGGCGTACCGCTTTGGACGGAAGCGCGGGATTGACTCTTGGCGCGACCCGCCCCTAGATGACCGGGACGGTTCCCTGAGGGGATCAAAGAGGGAATGCGGTGCGGGGATGTTCCCCAATGCCGCGGCTGCCCCCGCAACTGTAAGCGGCGAATCTTTCGTCACAGCGCCACTGGGATCCTCGGTCCTGGGAAGGCGACGAAGGGTAACGACCCGCGAGCCAGGAGACCTGCCGTCAGCCGTGGTCACACGCGAAGATGTCGGTCGGGGTGTACGGACATTGGCCTCATCCGGATGCGGAGAGCACCGGTGAGACTTCATTCGCTGTGACGTGCCACTGACGTCATACCGAGGTCTCGCCATGTCTGCCGTTCTCCCAGCCGCAAGGCGCCGCCGCGCGCTTCTGCTCGCCTCCAGTTTCCTCATCGCTCCCGCTTTCCTGCTGCCAGGCACCGCCCGCGCCGAGCAGCCCACCGAACAGTTGCCGCCGGTCGAGGTCGCCAAGCCGGGCGAACAGAACCAGACCCGCGCACGTGCCGTCGACGACGGCGGCACCACGGCGCGCCGCGCAGCGCCGGGCGTTGGGCAGAACGGCGGCACGCCGAGCAACACGTCGAACGGCACCGGCGGTGCGGGCGCCGGACAGTCCGCCGGCATCGTCGGTACCGCCACCACCGTCATCACCGCCGCCGACATCGCGCATTCGCCGTCGCAGACGCTCGCCGACATCATCGCGACGCGGACGCCGGGCGCGCAGATCACCACGCTGTATGGAGGCCCGATCGGCGCCAAGACCAGCGTCGACCTGCGCGGCTTCGGCGCGTTTGCCACCGCCAACACGCTGGTGCTGATCAACGGCCGGCGGCTGAACGACATCGACATGGCACAGGTGGATCTCTCCACTATTCCGCTCAACGCGATCGAACGGATCGAGATCACGCGCGGCAATTCGGGCGCGGTGCTCTACGGCGACAACGCGGTCGGCGGCACCATCAACATCGTCACCAAGAACGGCGTCGGCGGTCCGCCGGCCGCCTTGCGCGTCGAAAGCGGGTTTGGCTCGTTCAACACCCGGCAGGGCGCGGTCTCGACCTCGCTCAATTCGGGTCCGTGGTCGACCTCGTTCTACGGCAACGCCATCAAGAGCGACGGCTATCGCGACAACAACAAATACGTCCAGGAGAACGGCGTCGGCAATCTGAACTACACGTCAGGGGACCTCACCGCGTTCCTCACCGTGACCGGCGACAATCAGGAACTCGGCCTGCCGGGCGGACGTACCGTGGATCCTTCCATCGGCCTCGACGAGCTCGCGACCAACCGTCGCGGCGCCGCCACGCCCTTCAATTACACCAACCAGCAGGGCGCCAGCGCCACCGCCGGCTTCACCAAGACGCTTCGGAACGGCGTCGACCTGATCGTCGACGGCGGCTACCGCGGCAAGAGGCAGCAGAGCGCCTTCTACTTCACGCCCACGCCGGTTCCCAGCTTCTCCTCGACCTATGTCGATGCCCATCTGCAGACCTGGTCGATCACCCCGCGACTCAGCGTCAAGGGTTCGTTGTTCGGGATGCCGTCGTCGCTCCTGACCGGCATCGACTATTACGATGCGACCTTCCAGCAGGACCGCAGTGCCGCCCAGGGCCTGCCGACCAGTCACGTCTATGATCTGAACCAGCAGACGGCCGCCTATTACTTCCAGCACAACCTCGGGGTCGTGCCGACCACGGACGTGTCCTACGGCGCCCGGGTGCAGACCACCATGCTGTCGGCGCGGGACCGCTTCGACGACAATGCGCCCTTCGTCTTCCCGGGCTCCGACATCCAGGCGACGCCGCTCAACAGCAGCGAGACGCAATATGCGCTGCATCTCGGCGCCGAGCATCGCCTTAATGAGACTTTCTCGCTGTTCGGTCGCACCGCACGCGCGTTCCGCACCCCCGACGTCGATGAGCGCGTCGCCACCGGACCGACCTTCGATCCCGTCACGTTCGTTCCCATCCCGCAGAACTTCCAGCTCAAGACCCAGACCTCCTGGGACGTCGAGGGCGGCCTGCGCATCAAGGGCGGCGGGCTGCAGATGCAGTCGAGCCTGTACCTGATGGACCTCACCAACGAGATCCATTTCAACCCCGTGCTGTTCTACAACGTCAATCTCGACCCGACTCGGCGCTACGGCTCGGAGACGAGCATCTCCTATCGCGTCAGCGACGCGCTCCTACTGCGCACCGGCATGGCCTATACGCGCGCGATCTTCCGCGAGGGCATGTGGACCGGCAACGACGTACCGCTGGTGTCGCGCTATACGGCGAGCGCCGGGCTGACCTGGAACATCTGGCAGAACTATCTGGTGCTCGACGCCACCGCGCGGTTCTGGTCGGAGCGGCGCATGGACAATGACCAGGCCAACACCCAGAAGATGATTCCCGCCAACGGCACCATCGACCTCAAGCTCAGCGGGCAGTATGAGCGGTTCTTCTGGTCGCTCAGCGTCAACAATCTACTCAACGCGCTCTACTACGACTACGCGATCGCCAGCTCGCTCACCGACGGCCGCTTCAGCGCCTACCCGCTGCCGGGCCGCACCTACATGGTGAAAGCCGGCGCGACGTTCTAAGAGGTCGCCTGCCTGTCATCGGGTCGCGCTTTGCGCGGACCCGCTGGCTCGCAATGTTGGCGCGGGGATTCGTAGCCCGCATGGAGCGCAGCGGAATGCGGGGCTCCCGGATTGCGCTGCGCTCCATGCGGGCTACGAAAGTGCTAGATCCCCGCCACCGAGGTCCAGAGGTCCGCGAGCCTGCGCCGGAACGCGGCCATCCGCGTCAGCGGCGCGGTCGCCTCCTCGTCCTCGGGCAGGCGCAGGCCGATGACGTTGACGCGACCGCCGGAGATCGAGCGGGCCACCAGCACGATACTGTCGAGTCCGAGCTCGGCGCCCTCCTTCGGCGCGCGGTCGAGATGGACATCGAAATAGTCGGCCAGCGTCAGCTTGGCCTCGTCCTCGCCGACCGTGACGCCGTAGATCGCGGCGAGTTCGCCCAGCGTATGCTCGCCCGAGACCATGAAGTCGCCGAGCAGATGCGGGTCCGGCGCCGAGCTCGGCAGCATGTCGACGAAGAAGCGGTCGAGCGCCTCGGCCTTTTCCGGCGGCGCCAGCAGGTAGATGTAGTCGCCGGGGGCGACCGGATCGGCCTCCGCCGGCGTCAAGATGCTCTCGTTGCGGATTACCAGCGTCGGCTTCGACCACGACGGGATCAGGCCGCGGCGGAAATACAGGCTCTTGGGGCGCACGGAATAGCCGACGAGCTGCTGCTCGAGCTGGCCGGGCAGATCGAGCTCGACCCGGCGCGGGCCGCGCTCGGCGCGCGGCAGCGCGACGTGCAGCCGCCGCGCGGCGGGCGCCAGGGTCCAGCCCTGCAACAGGAGCGAGATGATGACGACGACGAAAGCGACGTCGAAATAGAGATAGGCCTTCGACAACCCGACCAGCATCGGGATCGAGGCCAGGAAGATCGCGACCGCGCCGCGCAGGCCGGTCCAGGCGATGAAGACCTTCTCCCGCCAGTTGAAGCGGAACGGCGCGAGACACAAAAATACCGCGAGCGGCCGCGCAATGAGCATCAGCACCAGCGCGACCGCGACCGCAGGAAGGACGCTGGAGCCGAGCCGTTGCGGCGAGACCAGGAGGCCGAGCAGCACGAACATCACGATCTGCGCCAGCCAAGTCGCGGCGTCGAGGAAGGTTACGACCGAATTGTGCGCGCGGGTCGGCCGGTTGCCGATGATGATGCCGGCGAGATAGACCGCGAGAAAGCCGGAGGCGTGCATGATCTGCGAGCCGCCGAAGATGACGAGCGCCGCCGTGGTCACGAACGGCGCGTGCAGGCCCTGCGGCAGCGCCACGCGGTTCAGCGCCAGCACCACGAGTCTTCCGCCGACCACGCCGACGATGGCGCCGAGCACCGCCTCCTGCACGAACTCAATCAGCACGTGGCCGGCCGAGCTCGAGCCGAGCGAGATGAACTCGACCAGCATCAGGGTCAGGAAGATCGCGAAGGGATCGTTGGTGCCCGATTCCGCCTCCAGCGTCGCGCCGACGCGCGCGCGCAGGCGCAGGCCCTGCGTGTGCACCAGCAGGAACACGGCTGCGGCATCCGTCGAGGCGACCACGGCGCCGACCAGCAGCGCCTCGACCCAATTGATGTCCAGCGCGTATTTGGCGAAGGGCGCGGTGATGAGAGCGGTCAGGAGCACACCGGCGGTCGCCAGCACCACCGATGGCGCCAGCACGGTGCGGATGCTCTGGAAGCGCGTGCGCAGCCCGCCGTCGAACAGGATCAGCGCCAGCGCCACCGAGCCGACCAGGTAGGTCGTGCGCACGTCGTCGAACTGCAATCGGCCGGGGCCGGAATCGCCGGCCAGCATGCCAATGGCGAGGAAGACGAGCAGCAGCGGCGCGCCGAAGCGCAGCGCGAGCAGGCTCGACAGGATCCCAGCCATCACCAGGACGGCGCCGAGCAGAATGGCGATGCTGACCGAATCGAGGGAAGCCATCTTCACATAGTGGAGGCTGAAATCGTTGCTCAGGCATCCTTATCGTCGCCACACTTCCGCGCCAACCCATTTTCCGCCGCGCGCGCGGCAATCTGCCCGGATTTTGCGGCCTGAACGCGCTTCGCGGGCGGCTCTACCTGTACCGGTGGTCTGCCCGCGCCGTTCATGCGATTCTGCCGCCCGCCCCGAATCAATCCGCCCGACTGCCGACGACGAGACCGAGCCGATGGATATGACCCCGCAGGACGTCATGGAGTTTCTGCAGACGACCGCGCGCAGCGTCGGCGCGGAGATCGCCTCGCCCTGGTTCTACCTGCAATTCGGCCTCATCCTGGCCGCCACTGGCATCGCTTCGGCGACCCAGGCCGCCGTGCGGGCGAGGGTCGATGTCGGCTCGCTTGCGATGGGCTGGCCGGCGCCGCTCCGGCACTTCGTCCGAGTGCTGGTCGGCAGCGCGTCGACCGCGACGTTCACCCTGCTGATGATCGTCTCGCGCATCGCGATGTACCATGCGACCTGGCCGAGCCGCAGCTACCTGTTGATGGTGGCCGCGAAGCTCGGCCTCGCCTGGCTGGTCATCCGGCTCGTGACCTCCGTCCTGCGCAACGCCTTCCTCGTCAAGCTGGTGTCGGTCACGGCCTGGCTCGTCGCCGCGCTCAGCATCACCGGCGAGCTCAACGCCGCCGTCGACATGCTCGATTCCGTCGCCATCGTGCTCGGCGATTTGCGCCTGACGCCGCTCCTGGTGCTCAAGGCCGGCGCGCTCCTGATCGTGGCGCTGTGGCTCACCAACATCGCGAGCAACTTCATCGAGAGCCGGATCAATCGCGCCACCGACCTGACGCCGTCGATCCAGGTGCTGCTGGTCAAGATGATCCGCATGGGGCTCCTGGCCGTCGCGATCGTGATCGCGCTCGGCGCGGTCGGCATCAACCTGTCGGCGCTCGCGGTGTTCTCCGGCGCGGTCGGCGTCGGTATCGGTATCGGCCTGCAGAAGATCGTCGCCAACTTCATCTCCGGCATCATCCTGCTCGCCGACAAGTCGGTGAAGCCCGGCGACCTCGTCACCATCGGCGACAACACGGGCCGCATCAGCGCGATGAAGACGCGCTACATCTCGGTCGCCGCCGGCGACGGACGTGAATTCCTGATCCCCAACGAGGATCTGGTGACGCAGAAGGTCGTCAACTGGACCTATACCGACAAGAACACGCTGGTGAAGATCCCGTTCGGCACCAATTACGACGCCGATCCAAGACTGGTCTGCAAGCTCGCCGCGGAGACCGCCGCGGCCCACCCGCGCGCGCAGAAGGGCAAGCCGCCGAACTCCATCCTGACCGAATTCGCGGAAGCCGGGATGAAGTTCTCGCTGACCTTCTGGATCGCCGATCCCGACGGCATGGACAACGTCAAGAGCGACGTGATGCTGGCGCTGTGGGAGGCCTTCAAGCGCGAGGGCATCCGGGTTCCCTATCCCGTGCGCGAAATCCGCGTCCGCGGCGGGGCGCTGCCGGTGGAAACCACCGTAGAAGTCCCGAGTTGAACGGTTTTTGCCAGCCGGACCGCCGGGCCCGGCTTGCATGAAGGCCCGCGATCATTAAATTAGGGCCATAAATCAAACGCTTCTCGCGATATCGCCAGCCCCAAAAGATACCCTCATGAGCTACGTCGACGCCACCGAGACCTCGCTGCGCAAGACCGGGCAGATCAAGCTGCACGGTCCGAGCGCCTTCGTCGGCATGCGCAAGGCAGGCGCGCTGGTGGCCAAGTGCCTCGATGAGCTCACCGACGTCGTGGGCCCGGGCGTTCCGACCTCAAGGATCGACGAGTTCGTCCGCGAGTTCGCCTTCAGCCACGGCGCCCATCCGGCGACGCTGATGTATCGCGGCTACCGCTACTCGACCTGCACCTCGCTCAACCACGTGGTCTGCCACGGCATGCCCGGCGACCGGCCGCTGAAGGAGGGCGATATCGTCAACATCGACGTCACCTTCATCGTCGACGGCTGGTACGGCGATTCCAGCCGGATGTATGTGATCGGCCCGATCGCGCGCAAGGCCGAGCGGCTGATCGAGGTGACCTACGAGGCGATGATGCGCGGCATCGCGGCGGTCAAGCCCGGCGCCACCACCGGCGACATCGGTCATGCCATCCAGAGCTTCGTCGAGCCGCAGGGCATGAGCGTGGTGCGCGATTTCTGCGGCCACGGGCTGGGGCGGATGTTCCACGACGAGCCGAACATCATCCATATCGGCCGACCCGGCGAGGGTGTGCCGCTCAAGCCCGGCATGTTCTTCACCATCGAGCCGATGATCAATCTCGGCAAGCCGCATGTGAAGATCCTGTCCGACGGCTGGACCGCGGTGACCCGCGACCGCTCGTTGTCGGCGCAGTTCGAGCATTCGGTCGGGGTGACCGCCACGGGCGTGGAGATCTTCACGCTGTCCGAGCGCAACGGCGAGAAGCCGCCGGTCTAACCGTCGCCACACCCTGGCGGGACGTCCTCATCCAGAGGAGCGTGTTTGCGCGCGTATCGAGGGATGGAGGTCAGCCACGATTTCCGGTTGCAAAAATCCGCCTCCACGGCACATTTGTGCGGATGCCCGCCAAGCGCCCGCCCCCGCCGGAGCCAGACACGCCGCACTATCACGGCCATCGCGAGCGGCTGCGCGAGCGCTTCCACAATGCGGGGCCCGATGCACTGAGCGATTATGAGCTTCTGGAGATGGCGCTATTTCCGGCGCTGCCGCGGCGCGACACCAAACCGCTGGCCAAGGCGCTGATCAAAACCTTCGGCTCGTTCGCCGAGGTGATCCACGCCCCGGTGGCGCGGCTGCGCGAGATCGACGGCATTGGGGACGCCGCCGTCAACCAGCTCAAGCTGATCGCGGCAGCCAGCAGCCGCGTCGCCAAGGGCGGGGTGAACGGCCGCAATGCGCTGTCGTCCTGGCAGGAGGTGCTCGACTACTGCCGCACCAGCATGGCGTTTTCCGACAAGGAGCAGTTTCGGCTGCTGTTCCTCGACAAGCGCAACCAACTCATCGCCGACGAGGTGCAGCAGACCGGCACGGTCGACCACACCCCGGTCTATCCGCGCGAGGTGATCAAGCGCGCGCTGGAACTCTCGGCGACCGCACTGATCCTGGTGCACAACCACCCCTCCGGCGACCCCTCGCCGTCGCAGGCCGACATCCAGATGACGAAGGCGATCAT
>NZ_JAGWUA010000007.1 GCF_028868675.1 Bradyrhizobium sp. | reverse complement strand
GACTTCCAGCAGGATCGTATCCACCGGCAAGAGTGCGTTCTCCAGCCCGTACTTTGCAACGTTGCCGTCGCGATAGCAGATGGAGAGGCCCATGATCGCGGCGATATCAGAAATCACCGGCTCCAGGTGCGGCGCGACCAGGCAGATCTGCCGCAGGCGCATGTACTCCGCCATTGTCAGGCCCCCTGGAATGCCGGCTTGCGCTTCTCGACAAAGGCCTTTGCCGCTTCCTTGTGATCGGTGGTCTCGCCAGCGCGCGTGTGATGGAACGCCTCGCCATCGAAGCAGGCTTCCAGAGACATGGTCTCGGCATTGTTGATGTTGCGCTTGATGAAACCGAGCGCGATCGACGGCCCCTGCGCCAGCGACATCGCCAGCTCGCGCGAAGCCTCCTCGACTTCCGCGTCCGGCACCACCTTGGTGACCATGCCGAGATTGAACGCCTCCTGCGCGGTCAGCACCGGCGACAGCAGATAGAGCTCGCGCGCCTTGGCGCTGCCGAGCAGCTGGGTCAGGAAATAGGTGCCGCCGTAATCGCCGGAGAAGCCGACCTTGGCGAAGGCGGTGGTGATCTTGCAGGATTCGGAAGCGATGCGGAGATCGCAGGACAGCGCCATCGACAGGCCCGCGCCGGCCGCGGCGCCGTCGAGTTGGGCCACCACCGGCTTCGGCATCTGGTGCAGGATGCGCGAGACCTCCATGCCGCGGCGCAGGTTCGCGAGCTTCGCCTCGAACGGCAGCGGGGCACGCCCTTCCGCCATCGACTTGACGTCGCCGCCGACGCAGAAGGTTCCGCCGGCGCCCTTGAGCAGAACCGCGCGCACGTCCGTATCGTCGGCCGCGCGCCGCGCCGCCTCGACGAGCCCGCGCACCATCTCGGGCGCCAGCGCATTCTTCCGCTCAGGCCGGTTCATGGTGATGGTGAGCAGCCCGCCTTCGAGCTTCTGCAGGACCATGTCGTCGCTCATGGGAGGTCTCCTTGTTATATCGAGCGTTTCCACACCGTCATTGCGAGCGAAGCGAAGCAATCCAGAGATGTATCCGCGAAGGCGACCTGGATTGCTTCGTCGCTTCGCTCCCCGCAATGACGGAGATCGTGGATCGAAATCCCACGATGCGCAATTGCGCATTGGGTTCGCGCTTACGCGAACTCCGGGATGACGCTTCGCGTCATTTCTTCACCAGCGGGCAGCGCGACTGCTCGATGGGCTGGAACGCCTCGTTGCCGGACACGGTGGCGAGCAGCTTGTAGTCGTCCCAGCGGCCCTTGGATTCCGACGGCTTCTTGACTTCGAACAGGTACATGTCGTGCACCATGCGTCCGTCCTCGCGGATCTTGCCGCCCTTGGCGAAGAAGTCGTTGATCGGCGTCTCCTTCATCACTTTCATCACCGCGGCGGCATCGGTCGTGCCGGCGGCCTTCACCGCCTTCAGGTAATGCGTCACGGAAGAGTAGACGCCGGCCTGCGCCGAGGTCGGCGGCCGCTTCATCTTCGCCTCGAAGCGCTTGGAGAACGCCCGCGTGTCGTCGTTGAGGTCCCAGTAGAAGGCTTCGGCGAGCAGCAGGCCCTGCGCGGTCTCGAGGCCGATCGAGTCGATGTCGGTGACGAAGGCGAGCAACGGCGAGAGCTTCTGGCCGCCCTTCATGATGCCGAACTCGGCCGACTGCTTGATCGCGTTCACGGTGTCGCCGCCGGCGTTGGCGAGCCCGATCACCTTGGCCTTGGAGGCCTGCGCCTGCAGCAGGAAGGAGGAGAAGTCCGAGGTGTTGAGGGGGTGGCGGACGCTGCCCAGCACCTTGCCGCCGGTCTTGACCACGACGTTGCTGGTGTCCTTCTCGAGGTCCTGGCCGAAGGCGTAATCGGCGGTCAGGAAGAACCAGGTATCGAGGCCGGATTTGACGGCGGCAAGCCCGGTCACGTTGGCCTGTCCAAAGGTGTCGAACACGTAGTGCACGGTGTAGGGGCCGCAGGCCTCGTTGGAGAGCCGGATCGAGCCCGGGCCGTTGAACATGATGATCTTGTTGCGGGCCTTTGCGATCTCGCCGGCCGCAAGCGCGGTCGCGGAGGCCGCGACGTCCCAGATCATCTCGACGCCCTGGTTGTCGATCATGTCGCGGGCGATGTTGGCGGCGAGGTCCGCCTTGTTGAGATGGTCGGCCGCGATGATCTCGATCTTGCGGCCGAGCACCTCGCCGCCAAAGTCCTCCGCCGCCATCTTGGCCGCGGTCTCGCTGCCGGCACCGGTAATGTCGGCGTAGAGGCTCGACATGTCGAGAATGCCGCCGAGTTTCAGGGGCGGCTTGTCCTGCGCATAAGCAGCGCTCGCGCCCGCCACCAGCGCTGCGGCGAAAATGCCGGACAAGATTCGCTTCATGGAAAGATCTCCCTTGTCGTGCCGTACTCTGATGGCGGCTTGGTTGTTGGTGTTGGCGCGATCATGCCGCATGCGCGAGAGGGCAGCAAGTCGCGGCAAAGCGGGCGGCATCCGCGCAAGCGTTTCGCAAACGCGCGTTCTTTCCGCAAAGCGGAATGATGCGAAAGGGCGGAACTGCCTCCTACTCCGTCATTGCAATGACGAGGTCGGGGCAACAGCTGCACGCTACGCCAGCAGCCCTTTGCCCGGCACGTGATTGAGCTCGAGCCGGATGCCGTCGGGATCCTCGAACAGCAGCGAATAATAGCCGGGAGCCCATTCGTCCTCGCGCGGCGCGCGGACCACCTTTGCGCCCAGTGTCATCACGAAGCGGTGCAATTCGTCGACATCGGCGCGCTCGCGGGCGCGGAAGCAGAGGTGATGCAGCCCGACGCGCTGCTGCTCGAACGCGGCGCCGGCATGTTCCGGCGCCGGCGCCGCGATTCCGACCGCGGTGCGGCCGCCGACGCAATAGAACGTCGTCTCGGTGTCGATGACCGGCGTCAGCCCGAGAAACGGCAGCAGCTTGCGATAGAACGCGCGCGAGCGCTCGAAATTCGATGCGGTCAGGAAAACATGCGCAATGCCGTTGATCTCCATCCCTGAATCTCCCCCTTGGCCCCTTCGTTCTCGTCCCGGTTTCAGCTAGGAGTTCAGCATAGCGCAATTGCTCCGGGCAACGTGAAGCAACCGATTACCCTCCTCGTCGCCTTGCTCGCGGCCATGCCGGCGGCCGCCGCCGCGGGCGCCTGCCGGTTCGAGCCGCAGGGCGAAGGCCGCGTCGCAGGCATCGTCGATGCCCGCACCATCCGTCTCGACGACGGCCGCGAGGTGCGCCTCGCCGGGATCGAGCCGGCTGCGACTGCAACGCGGGCGCTGGCCGGACTGCTGAACGGCCGCGCGGTAAGCCTGCGCGGCACCGACGACACGCCCGACCGCTATGGACGGCAGCCGGCACTCGTCTTTCTCGCGGACAGCGAGACGCCGGTGCAGGCGATGCTGCTCGCGCAGGGCGAGGCGCTGGTCTCCGCCGAGATCGGGGACAAGGACTGTGCGGCGGCGCTGCTCGAGGCGGAGGCCGGGGCGCGGCGGGCGCGGAAAGGCACCTGGGCCGATGCCGCCGCCATAAAAAACGCGGAAAGTCCGGACGATATTTTGGCCGGGATCGGGCGCTTTATGGTGGTCGAAGGCAGGGTTCTATCGGTCCGGCAAGCCGGGGCAACGACTTATCTCAACTTCGGACGAAACTGGACATGGGGCTTCGCTGTGACTATTTCAAGGCGCATGCTGCCGGCGTTCGACGCCGCCGGTATTGCCCTTAAGTCACTGGAGAACAGGCGGATTCGGGTGCGGGGCTGGATCGAGGGGAATACCGGGCCGCGGATCGAGGTGCTCCGGGTGGGACAGATCGAATTGCTGGGCGCGAAATAGCCGACCGGGGCCAGCCGGAACTAGGCACGAGCAGGCGACGTGATTGGGGATTTGAGACGGCGCGAGACTGAGCAGAGCTGCGGCCTTCGGGCTGCGCGGGCTCTGCTGTGTCTCGCCCTCGTCGCCGGCCTCGCCGGCTGCGGCGACATCGGCCGCTTCCAGTTCCAGGCCGCCGTACCGAGCGTGGCGATGCCCAAGCCGAAGCCGGCGGTCGCGCAAACGCCCGCGACCGAGCGCGAGCATGAGCGCATTCTCGCGACCTATGGCGGCACCTACGACGATCCGCGACTGGAAGCGCTGGTCACCAGGACGGTCGAACGGCTCGTCGCGGCTTCCGATCGCCCGGATCAGGGCTACAAGGTCACCATCCTCAATTCCGGCGCCGTGAACGCCTTCGCGCTGCCGAACGGTCAGCTCTACGTGACGCGCGGCCTGCTCGCGCTCGCCAACGACACCTCGGAACTGTCCTCCGTGCTCAGCCACGAGATGGCGCATGTACTGTCCAAGCACGCCGCGATACGCGAGGACGAGGCGCGCAAGGCCGCAATCGTGACCCGCGTCGTCACCGACATGAGCAACGATCCCGAACTCACGGCACTCGCGCTCGCCAAGACCAAGCTCACCATGGCGAGTTTCTCGCGCAAGCAGGAGTTCGAGGCCGACGGCATCGGCGTCGGTCTCTCCGCCCGCGCGCATTTCGACCCGTTCGGCGCCTCGCGCTTCCTCGCGGCGATGGAGCGCAACGCGGCGCTGAAGGCCGGCAAGACCCCGCTCGATCCGCGCGCGCAGGACTTCACCTCCTCGCATCCGGCAACGCCCGAGCGCGTGCAGAACGCGCAATCGATCGCGCGGCAGTACGGCACGCCGGCAGATGCCGAGCGCGACCGCGAGACCTATCTCGGCGCGATCGACAACATCGTCTACGGCGAGGACCCCAGCGAAGGCTTCGTCCGCGGCCGGCGCTTCCTGCATCCGAAACTCGGCTTCACCTTCGCCGCGCCCGACAATTTCACGCTCGACAACACCGCGCAGGCGGTGATCGGCGTGCGCGAGGGCGGCTCGCAGGCGATGCGCTTCGACGTCGTGCGGGTGCCGGCCGAGCAATCGCTCGGCGACTACCTCAACTCCGGCTGGATGGAAGGCGTCGACAAATCCTCGACCGAGGACATCACCATCAACGGCTTTCCGGCCGCCTCCGTCGTCGCCAAGGGCGATCAGTGGCAGTTCAAGGTCTATGCCCTGCGCTTCGGCAGCGACGTCTACCGCTTCATCTTCGCCAGCCGTCAGAAGAACACCGAGAGCGAGCGCAACGTGCGCGAAACCGTGAACTCGTTCCGCCGGCTGACGCTGGAGGAAATCCAGGCCGCGCGCCCGCTGCGCATCAAGGTGATCACCGTGCAGCCCGGCGACACCGTGGAATCGCTCGCGCACCGCATGGCCGGCATCGATCATCCCGCCGAACGCTTCCGCGTGCTCAACGGCCTCGACGCCAAGGGTCAGGTGAGGGTGCGCGACCGCGTCAAGATCGTCGTGGACTGACGCGCGGCGAGAGCGCTGTGCGCTGACTGTTTCCTTCAAACGAAAAGCCCGGCCGATCGGCCGGGCTCTTGATCGTTGGCGCGATGCGGGCCGCTTACGCGGCCTCGTCGGCGACCGCGGTGTCGTCGCCATCGGTATCATCGACCTCGGCCTCGCCTTCTCCTTCAGCCTCCGTCTTGGCGGCGGTGCGACGCGGGCTCTTGGCGAGTTGGGCCTCGATCTCCTTGATCGCCTCGGTCTCGGTCGAGTGCTGTACCACCGCGATCTCGCGGGACAGCCGGTCGAGCGCCGCTTCATAGAGCTGGCGTTCCGAGTAGGACTGCTCGGGCTGCGATTCCGAGCGATAGAGATCGCGCACGACCTCCGCAATCGCGACGATATCGCCCGAATTGATTTTTGCTTCGTATTCCTGGGCGCGTCGCGACCACATGGTGCGCTTGACGCGGGCGCGGCCCTTGAGCGTCTCCAGCGCCCGCTTCACCAGCGCGGGCTCCGACAGCTTGCGCATGCCGACATTGGCGACCTTGGCGGTCGGCACGCGCAGCGTCATCTTGTCCTTGATGAAGTTGATGACGAACAGCTCGAGCTTCGCACCGGCGATCTCCTGCTCCTCGATGGCCAGGATCTGGCCGACGCCATGAGCGGGATAGACCACGAATTCGGTGGCCTTGAAGCCCTGGCGCTGGGTGACGACCTTCTTCTCCTCCACCTTGGGGGCGGCGGCCGGCTTCACGGCGGGCTTGGCGGCAACGGGAGCCTTTACAGGGGCCTTGGCAACGGCAGCCTTGGCGGCGGGCGCCTTGGCAACCGCGGTCTTGCCAACCGGGGCCTTGGCGGCAGCAGCATGGGCTTTGGCGGCAGGCTTGGCGGCGGCCTTCGAAGCAGCAGGCTTCGAAACGGTCGCTTTCGCGGCAGTTTTGGCAGTCTTGTTCGGCATTGCGCTTCTTTTGTTCTTCGAGGACTTTGCAGCCGACGCCCTGGTCGCGGCACGGCCTTTGGATGCGCTACGGCTGGCCGCGGCGGCTTTCTTGGTATCCTTAGCTGAAGTACTCTTTTTACGCGTTTTCTGTGACACAGCCTGCGCGCGGAAACTGCCACGCCCCTGTTGTACAAAGGATTTCACGGGAACCCAGAAGGGCCAAGGGGGCTGACGGGGTTCGGCTCGAATGTGCTTTATATAGCACATTTCCCGCAAAAATCAATGATTTAGGGGTCCTGGAGCTGGTTTTCGGCGCGACCGGCGGTATTAGGGTTAAGTTTGGGCCCGTTTAGTCGCCGGAGCCGGGGCTCGGAGAAAAATATTTCTCGAACTTGCCTTCCATGCCGTCGAACTCCTTGGCGTCCGCCGGCGATTCTTTCTTCTGGGTGATGTTCGGCCAGCTCTTGGCATATTCGGCGTTGACCTCGAGCCATTTTTCGAGCCCGGGCTCGGTGTCCGGCTTGATGGCGTCGGCCGGGCATTCCGGTTCGCACACGCCGCAGTCGATGCATTCGTCGGGATGGATGACGAGCATGTTCTCGCCCTCGTAGAAGCAGTCGACCGGGCAGACCTCGACGCAGTCGGTGTACTTGCACTTGATGCAGGCTTCAGTGACGACGTAAGTCATCCAACGCTCCGAAAAGCTCTAGCGAATTTTGCGGCTTGCCTAGCGCGTAAACATCAGCGCCGCAAGATCGGCATCGCACGGTCATGGCTGGTTTTCGCTGCGATGAGGCCAAGAAGTGAACCTTAGTGCAGTTAGTTGCACTTTCATTCCGACTCTGCGTCTCGACCGGCCCCGCGTGCGCTCAGTTCCTCATAGAGAACGCGCGCTGCGGCGGCGTCGCCGCGCCGCTCGGCAAAGGCTGTGATCTTGAGAACACGTACCGCGCGGTCGAGCGCAATGGTGACGACGTCGTTGATCTTGATGGCGTGTCCCGGCGATCTCTCGCGCGCGCCGTTGACGCGGACGTGGCCGGATTCGACCAGCGCGGCGGCGGATGCGCGCGCCTTCACCACCCGCGCATGCCACAGCCATTTGTCGAGGCGCTGGCGCTCGGTCGTGACGCTATTCCCTTTGACGCGCTTTCTTCACGCGAACCGCTCCGCACTTCGCTCGAAAACGCTTTGCTACTCCTTGCGCCCCGCGAGCTGTTCCTTCAGCGCGGCGAGCTTTGCGAACGGGGAGTTGGGATCGACCGGCCGGTCGCGGTCGCGCGGGGAGGCGCTGGAGGCGTAGGGACGGAGCGAGGGACCGCTCTCGCGATCGCGGCGATCGCGGCCCTTGTCGCGGTCGCGGCCACGATGCTCGCGGCCGCCCTCGCGATCGCCGAACTTGCCCTTGCGGTCCTTGTCCCGCTCCTTGCCCTCGAAGCGGCGGCCCTTGTCCTCGCGCTGGTCGCGGCCGCCCTCGCCTGCCGCGCCCTCCTCGCGTCCCTTGCGGAAGTCCTTGCGATGGTGGCCGCCATGACGATGGCGCTGCTCCTCGCGCTTCTCGCCTTCGGTCGCTGCGGCCTCGCCTGGCGCGGCAGCGGCCTGCGCGGCGCCCTCCTGCGGACGCGGCTGATGATGACGATGGCGATTGCGCTCGCGATGGCGGTCCTGGCGCGGCTTGCGATCCTCATGGCGACCGCCGGGACGCCAGACCTCGACGAGCTGTGGCTCGGCCGGCGCGGCCTCAGGCGCGACGGGGGCGGCTTCGGCCTCTTCTGCGGGCGCAGCGATGCCGGGGGCATCCTCTGGCGTCACCGGCGCTTCAGCCTCGGTCACGGCTGCGGCGGCGGGTTCGGCTTCGTGAACCGGCTCTGCTGGTGTCTCCAGGCCCGGTGCGTCTTCGGGCGTCACGGGCGCTGCAGCTTGCTCGATCGCGGCTTCCGCGGCAACGGCCTCATCCGCGACGGGCATCTCGGTCGCGACAGCCGGTTCGGCGGTCGCAGCTTCCGCGGTCGCCTCAGCCGCAGGCGTTTCCGGAGCCGCCGGCTTCGGCGGCATTGGCGGACGCTTTTCCATGCGATAGCCGAGCGCGCGCAGCACCGAGGCAAAGTCCTCGCCGGCAGATCCCGTGAGCGAGGTCATCGCCTGCGTGACGACGAAACCGCGGCCGTCGAAGGCGCCTAGCGGCTTTTCGCCGGGCGAGGTCTCGCGCCACGCCAGCGCCGGGCGGATCAGGTCGGCAAGCCGCTCCAGAATGTCGACGCGCACGGCGCGCTCGCCGCACTGCTTGTAGCCGAGCACGCGATAGGCATCGCGGACGAGCTGCTTGTCGGCCGGGAACGAGGTGCGGCCCGAGCTCGCCAGATGCTGCGCGCCAGAGAGCGCCGAGAGATCGACATTGTCCTGCTTCAAGGCCCAGAGCAGTGCGGCGAGCGAGCGCGCGGCGGGCTTCAACAGGCCGGGGAAATAGATGTGGTAGGCGCCGAAGCGCACGCCGTATTTGCGCAAGGTCGCGCGCGAGGGCTGGTCGAGATCCTTCAGCTCGGCGGAAATCTTCTGCCGTTCCAGCACGCCAAGCGCCTCGACGAGCTGATAGGCGATGCCGCGGGCAATGCCGGTGACGTCCTCGGCCTTCGACAGCTCGAACATCGGCCCGAGCAGCTTCTCGATATGGGTCTTGAGCCAGAGATCGAGCCGCGTCTGCACTTTATCGCGCGGGCTGCCGGTCAGCCGCTCGTCGGAGATGATGCGGATGCGCGGATGCAGCGCCTCCTCTGCGGCAGACAGTCGCGCCACCGCGTCGCCGGTCCAGCGGATGGTGCCGTCGGAGACGAGCAGGAACTGCTCGTCGGGGGCGGCGGAGAGCTTTTCGGCGCGCGCATCGATCTCGCCGGCCAGCACCTGGGCTGCGGCGGCCTGCAACGCTTTCGCATCCGACCCTGCCTCCGCAGCGTCGGGCGCAAAGGTGAAGCCGTCGAGGCGGCCGATGACGTGGCCTTCGACGATGACTTCGCCGGTCTTGCCGATTTCAGTACTCAAGCTCGTATTCTCCCGCAGGCGGCGCATCAATACACTGGTCCGGCGATCAACGAAACGCTCTGTCAACCGTTCATGCAGGGCGTCCGACAATTTATTTTCGACCTCCCGCGTGATCCCCTGCCAGTGTTCGGGGTCGGCGAGCCAGTCCGGACGATTGGCGACGAAGGTCCAGGTGCGGATCTGCGCGATCCGGCCCGACAGCGTATCGATGTCGCCGGAGGCGTTGTCGGCCTGGTCGACCTGAGCCGAGAACCATGCGTCAGGAATGCGGCCCTTGTGCATCAGGAAGCCGTAGAGCGTGGTGACGAGTTCGGCATGGGCGGCCGGCGACAGCTTGCGGTAATCGGGGATCTGGCAGGCCTCCCAGAGCCGCTCCACTGCGGCCTTGCCGTGGGCCATGTCGCGGACGTCGGCGTCGCGGGCGGCGTGATCGAGCACGCGCATGTCCTCGGCGACCGGGGCGCGCGTCAGCGCCTCGTGTCCCGGCGGCAGCGCCAGCGAGACCTGCAGGGAGCCGAGCGAGGAGAAATCCAGCTTCGAGTTGCGCCACTGCAAGACTTTCACCGGATCGAAGGTATGGTTCTGCAGCGCATTGACGAGCTCGGGCTCGAACGGCGCGCAGCGGCCGGTGGTGCCGAAGGTGCCGTTGCGCGTGGCGCGGCCGGCGCGACCCGCGATCTGCGCGAACTCGGCCGGGGTCAGGCGGCGGAACTGGTAGCCGTCGAACTTGCGGTCGGAGGCAAAGGCGACGTGATCGACGTCGAGATTGAGGCCCATGCCGACGGCGTCGGTGGCGACGAGGTAGTCGAGGTCGCCGTTCTGGAACATCGCGACCTGCGCGTTGCGCGTGCGTGGGCTGAGCGAGCCGAGCACCACGGCCGCGCCGCCATGCTGGCGGCGGATCAATTCGGCGATGGCGTAGACTTCATCCGCCGAGAACGCGACGATCGCGGTGCGCCGCGGCTGGCGCGTGATCTTGCGGTCGCCGGCGAATTCGAGCTGCGACAGGCGCGGCCGTGTAATGATGGAGGCGCCGGGCAAGAGCCGCTCGATGATCGGCCGCATGGTGGCCGCACCCAAGAGCAGCGTCTCGTCGCGGCCGCGGCGGTTGAGGATGCGATCGGTGAAGACGTGCCCGCGCTCGAGATCGGCGGCGATCTGCACCTCGTCGACGGCCAGGAAGGACACGTCGAGATCCCTGGGCATAGCCTCCACGGTGGAGACCCAGAAGCGCGGCCTTTTCGGCTTGATCTTCTCTTCGCCGGTGATCAGCGCGACGGCCTCGCTTCCGACGCGGTCGGCGATCTTGTTGTAGACCTCGCGCGCCAGGAGCCGCAGCGGCAGCCCGATCATCCCGGAGGAATGCGCCAGCATGCGCTCGATGGCGAGATGCGTCTTGCCGGTGTTGGTCGGCCCGAGCACCGCAGTGACGCCCGCGCCGGGCGCGCGCTCGGAAGCGAAGGGAAAAGGAGGGAAGGCCATTATCCGATTAGGTAGTGGTGATTGGGGCGAATGTCAGTGCTGATTTGCAGGTGCGATGCGCGGGACTGTCATCCCCACACGCCGCCGCCGTGCCCCGGACGCGGCGCAGCGCGATAGCGGTGCGCCGCTGATCCGGGGCCCATGCTAGAGCGACGGGAGGCGATGGGTCCCGGCTCTGCGGAGCAGCGTTACATGCTGCGCCACGTCCGGGACATGCGTGCTGCAGATGCCGATAGAGCCAACCCCGCCGCAACTGTCTCACAATGCGACGCTTTTTCGGCTCCATCTTAAGCTTCGGAACGAGTCCGGAACGAATCGCGGCCGAATCGCTGACTCCTCTCCGCTTCCCGTTACGTTCACGCAAGATGTCGCGGGACTCGTATGAGTTGCGCACTAGATGGAGTTTTGCATCCGGCCGCAAGCGCTGTTTTCGCGGCCATTTCCTTAAAGTCGGAGCGTACGCGGAGTCGAATCAGAATCGAGATGGAGTCAACGGGATTCGCAGGGAATGCAAATTCGCGGAACAACCCCATGCACAGTGGTGTCAAGCCGGAAATCGTAGCCCGCAGGGAGCGCAGCGGAATACGGGGAGCGGCCCCGGATTTCGCTTCGCTTCATCCGGCTACGAATCTCTACTGCGTCTTGGCGACCCGGGGGGGCTGGGGGGTGGTGATGAAGCTGGTGGCTTCGAGCAGCGCGGGACCGATCGGGGTCGGCACCTTCATCCAGAACGGCACCAGGATGCGGGTGCCGGCGACCGGGGCAAACGCGATCTCGATGTTGCGCTGCGCGGAGAGGTATTTAATCACCGGGCGATCCGGGATGTAGCCCGCGACGGGAGCGAAGTAGACGGCGCAGACCACGACCGGGCCGTGATAGCCCTTCTCTGCCTTCACCGTCTCCATGCGCTTGAAATCGAGCTTGAGGTCGTAGCGCATGCGGCCGTCGAACACGGCGGCTCCGGTGTGGCAGGCCTCCGGCGACAGCACCTCGCCGGTGCCGGGCACGCGCAGGAGCGAAGCCGTCATCGGATCGTAGACGCCCTTGCGATGCGCCTCCGTCACCGGGATGCGGTCGGCATCGACCGGCGGCTCGGGCAGGATCGCGGATTCCTTCACGTTGCCCTTGTCGAGGGTGATGCGGATCTCCTCGGTCTTCTTCCCCGTGCTGGTGGAGGCCTGGTAGTTGGTCGCAACCAGCGCGCCGTTCACCACCCGGCCCTGCGACGCGCCGGTGCCGGACCCGCCGGTGAAGGATTTTAGCAGCCCGATGGTGCCGCCAGAGGCCGCAGCCGAAAACACGTCGTCCTGGATGTCGATGTTCCAGGCGCCTCGGCCGACCGGGATGCCCGACAGCGTCGCCTCATACTGCGCCTCCAGCCGGCCCTGCGCCGCCGCCGGCTGAGCCGCCCAAGCCAGCGCGAGCCCGATCAGGGCCGCAGCCACCCGGCCCACGCGAGGCGGCCGGTCGGGACGGAGGGATGTGATGGGCACGAGGCGATCCAATGACGATGACGACTGTTACTTAAGGCAAATGTCGCGGCAAGCAATCTATCCGGGCGCAACGGGAGCGGCCGACAGGCCGAAAACGGCGGCTGTCTTCGCCTCCGAATACGCCCTTTATGTGATGGTAAGATGCTAAAAAGCTTGCTGATTTTGGTCACTTCCCCCTCGCCCCGCTTGCGGGGAGAGGGTCGGGGTGAGGGGGACTCTCCCCGGGGACGGTGACAGCGGAGTTCGCGGAAACTCCCCCTCACCCGAAATCCGCGCCGAGGCGCGGATTTCGACCTCTCCCCGCACGCGGGGCGAGGTAAGGGCAACCGGCCAAAACCTTGACGGAACGCCCCTTCCCCCCTATACGTCCGCCCGCTCCCACAAGGACAGAGATTGAGCCCCCCGAGGCGCCCCGCATGGCCGCCGTACGAGTACCGGGGATGGAAAGGATTTTACGATGTCTCGCCGCTGCGAACTGACGGCCAAGGGCCCGCTGGTCGGCCACAAGGTCAGCCACTCCAACATCAAGACCAAGCGCCGCTTCCTGCCGAACCTGTGCAACGTGACCTTCATCTCGGATGCACTCGGCCGCAACGTGCGCCTGCGCGTCTCCACCAATGCGCTCAAGAGCGTCGACCACAATGGCGGCCTGGACGCCTACCTGCTCAAGGCCCGCGCCGGCGATCTCTCGCCCCGCGCGCTGGAGCTGAAGCGCCAGATCGAGAAGAAGGTCGGCGGCGAGCCGGCGAAGAAGGCGAGCTGAGAAATACCGAGTTGGGCTAGGGGCACGCGTAAGCGTCTCGTCGCGTAAGCTTGAGAGAGTTGAGTTTGTGTGGCGGCCGGGTCGAAGAGACCCGGCCGTCTTATTTTCGATCATTCGATTTGATAGGAAAAAGCAAGGCAGAGGCACGCGCACTGCCCACCTACGAGGCATCGTAGTTCGCCTTGAACCACCCAGCCTCTCATTTCGATTATCACACGGAAGTTGTAATACGAAGATCGATCGCCTTCTTGCAGCCGATTGCGATTACCGGCTAACCGGCCCGCAGGCGGATTCCTTCTAGCGCAGTGAGACAGCACTTACACCGACCGCTTGGATCAATCGGCATGAGCCACCTCCCCCATTTTCCGTTATACTCGCCCCGGTAGCCCCGCCGGAGGATCGCGCCCATGGAGCGGACATCGCGAAACATCGTCATCTGTTGTGACGGGACCGGGAACGAGATCAGCGAGAACATCTCCAACGTCCTGAAGCTCTATCGCTGCCTGCGCAAGACCGACAAGACCTCGCCGCGGCAGCTCGTGTTCTACGATCCCGGCGTCGGCACGCTGGCCCAGCCGGACACCTGGCACCGCATCAAGGCCAACATCAACCTGGTGCTGGGGCTCGCCACCGGCTACGGGCTCGACGACAACGTGCTCGCGGCCTACGCCTTCCTGGTCGAGCACTTTGAGCCGGGCGACCGGATCTACCTGTTCGGTTTTTCGCGCGGCGCCTACACCGTGCGCGTGCTGGCGGGGCTGATCCACAAGATCGGTCTGATCGCGCCGGAGCAGGTGAACCTCGCCGGAAGCGGCCTGATCGCCTACAAGCAATATTCCGGCACGGGCGAGCGCAACGACACCAAGGTGCTGGTCGACGGCGCCACCGACGGCACCGATCAGCGGCCGCTGTTCGACGACGAGGGGCCGCTGCCGGCCAGCCGCTTCGATCTCGCCGCGCAATTTGCCCGCATCACCTCGTCGCGCTGGCCGACGATCCGCTTCGTCGGCGTGTGGGACACGGTCGCGAGCGTGATCGTGCCGCGGCCGGACCGGCTGTACTGGCCGAGCCTGGAGGAGCTGGCGTTCACGCTGCAAAATCCGAGCGTGCAGACGTTCCGGCAGGCGATCTCGATCGACGAGCGGCGCTGCATGTTCCGCCTGAAGAAATGGGACGAGCCGCAGGACTACTGGAGCAACCGCTACGTGCCCGAGGAGAAGAAGGAGGCGCAGGACATCTGGCAAGTGTGGTTTGCGGGCGTGCACGCCGACATCGGCGGCGGCTATGCGGAGATCGACTCCGGGCTGTCGAAGTTCCCGCTGATCTGGATGATCGACGAGGCGATCAAGTGCGGGCTCAATTTCAACCCGCGCACGGTGAACCAGCTCGCCTGGGGCGAGAAGCGCAGGAACTCACCGTTCGACTATGTGAAGCCGAACCCGACGGCGAAGATGCATGACTCCATGACCTGGGCCTGGCGGCTGCTGGAATATTTGCCGAAGGCGGCGAAGTACCGCGAATGGAAGGAGCGCACGATCCATCTCGGCCTGTTCTACATCCCCGATTGCGAGCCGCGGCCGATTCCGGAAGGGGCGTTCCTGCATGAATCGGTGGTGGCGCGGATGAACGCGGCCTGGCTCGGCTACAAGCCGGTCAACCTGCCGGCGCGCTACGAGGTGGTGCCGATGCCACCGCCGCCGCATGCGGGGCCGGCAGAGGATGCGGGCACGGCGGACGGGCTGGCGGCGGATTGAGGGGGGGGGTACCCTCAGGTGTCGTCCCCGCGAACGCGGGGACCCATCACCCCAGGGAGGCGTTTGGCGAAGACTTGTCGTCCGGTACTGACAACCTCCCACCATCGATGGATTCCGCGGTATGGGTCCCCGCGTTCGCGGGGACGACACTGAGTATGTGGCGGCTACCGCAGCCCGCAGGGTTAACAATCCCTGAACGCGATCGCAGAGTTCGTTAAAATTCGCGAGCCCGGATTAGCGACATGGAATGACCTCCGCGTCATCATGCGTGAAACGCTCTTGGGGCTCCGGAGGAGACAATGCAACACGCCCGCAGATTTGCCCGCGTCAAGCCGGCGGGGTTGGTATCGCGGCAGGCCAAGATCATCCTGGGCGGCAAGCTGCCGGTGATCGACTGCACGCTGATCGACTATTCGCCGGGCGGCGCCTGCGTCGATCTCGGCGGCCAGATCGGCCTGCCCGAACGCTTCGAGCTGCTGCACGTCAACACCAAGAAGCGCTGCCGCATCGCCTGGAAGCGCGGGTCGCGGATCGGCGTGGTGTTTTAGGGGCGCGCGGGGCCACGTTCTCCGCTGTCGTCCCCGCGAACGCGGGGATCCATAATCCCAGGGAGCGGTTTGGCGAAGACTCGCAGTTATCCTTCGACCGGTACTGGCACCGCGCGCGCTTGATGGATTCCGCGGTATGGGTCCCCGCGTTCGCGGGGACGACACCGGGGGCCTACCGCATCCGCGCCTTGGCGCCGGCGATGATCTGCATGGCGACGCCGGCGATCCAGCCGAGCAGCACGAGCCAGGTCCAGGTCATGTGCGGGTTCTCGCGCAGCACGATGACGCCGACCGAGACGAAGGCGGTGAGCGTGGCGCAGAAGGTGCCGACCGCGCTCAAGAATTCCGCGGCGTCGATCCTGGTGTCGTTCTCGTCATGGAAGGGCAGCTGCGGCGTGTCGATGCCGAGATAGTAGCCGACTGCGCCCGCGATCATCATCGCCAGCAGAAAGCCCTGCGTGGTCAGCGCCGAGATCGCCGATCCCACATAGGCGCCGACGAACAGCCCGCAGGCCGCGCCCGCCAGCGCCAGTCCGGAGCGCTCGAGCACATGGGCGGCCTTCCGAACACGAATACGCATGGCGATCCCCAACCCGTTGGACGAGAGATAAGGTTAGGCCAAATCGGTGAGGGACGAAAGCTCAGTAGGTTAACGGAGCGTGTGTGCGGTGCGGCGGGGCAAGGGCGCGGCATACTCCGCCGTCGTCCCCGCGAACGCGGGGACCATAATCCCAGGGAGAAGTTTGGCGAAGACTTGCAGTTGAAGACTCGGAGTTATCGTCCGTTCGGTACTGGCACCGCCCGCCACCGATGGATTCCGCGGTATGGATCCCCGCTTTCGCGGGGACGACATGGGAGGATGCGGCGGCGCTATCGCGCTCCACGACCAGCGCCACCCCCTCTACCTTGCCCCGAACGTGGTCTTGCCGAACAGCGCCTTCTGCGTCGCGGGCTGGCTACGCCAGTATTGCGGCGGGGCGTCGACGGTGCCGCCGAGTTCGGCCGCGGCGTGCCAGCCCCAGCGCGGGTCGTAGAGCATGCCGCGGGCGAGCGCGACCATGTCGGCCTTCCCCGATGCCACGATCTCCTCGGCCTGCTTCGGCTCGGTGATGAGGCCGACCGCCATGGTGGCGACGCCGGCCTCGCGCTTGATGGCCTCCGCGAACGGCACCTGGTAGCCGGGGCCGAGCGCGATCTTCTGCTTCGGCGAGACGCCGCCGGAGGAGGCATCGATCCAGTCGACGCCGCGCGCTTTCAGGGCCCTGGCGAATTCGATCGTCTGCGCCAGATCCCAGCCGCCCTCGACCCAGTCGGTCGAGGACACCCGGAGGCCGACCGGCTTGTCGTGCGGGAAGGCGGCGCGCACCGCGTCGAACACCTCGAGCGGAAAGCGCATGCGGTTTTCGAGCGAGCCGCCATAGGCGTCGGTGCGCTGGTTGGCGATCGGCGAGAGGAACTGGTGCAGCAGATAGCCGTGCGCGCCGTGCACCTCGATGGCGTCGATGCCGAGCCGGGCGGCGCGCTTCGCCGAATCCACGAAGGCATCGCGGATGCGCTTCAGGCCGCCAGCGTCGAGCGCGACCGGCGCCGCCTCGTCGTCCTTGTGTGGCAGCGCGCTTGGCCCGACCGGGCGCCAGCCGCCGTGCTCGCAGGCGATGAGCTGCCCGCCGTCCCACGGCCGCGCCGAGGAGGCCTTTCGGCCGGCATGCGCGAGCTGCATCGCGACCGCGGCGGTGGAATATCTGCGCACGGCATCGAGGATGCGCCGCAAGGCCGCCTCGCAGGCGTCGCTGTAGAGGCCGAGGCAGCCCGGCGTGATGCGCCCGATCGCCTCGACATGGGTGGCCTCGATGCAGAACATCGCCGCCCCCGACAGCGCGAGCGAGTTGATGTGGGTGAAATGCCAGTCATTGGCGACGCCGTCCTCGGCCGAATACTGGCACATCGGCGACACCATGATGCGGTTCTTCAGGGCGAGACCGCGCAGCTTGATCGGGGAAAACAGGGCGCTCATGGGGGGCTTTCGGGAAGTTGAACGGGCGACGGCGGAGGAGTGTAGCGGAGGGAGGCGGGATGACCAGCGGGCCTGTGGGAATGGGCTTCGCCGCAGCCATGCACTCCGCCGTCGTCCCCGCGAACGCGCTCGCCACAAACTCCGCCGTCGTCCCCGCGCACGCGGGGACCCAGAACCCCAGGGAGTGGTTTGGCGAAGACTCGGGGTTACCAGTCTTCGCGTCAACTTCTCCCTGGGATTATGGGTCCCGGATCTGCGCTCCGCTTCGCTACGCTTGTCCGGGACGACGGAGTCATTGGTGTCCGGGACGACAGCAACTACTCCACCAGCGTGAACTGCAGCAGCAGCGTGCGCTGGAGCAGCGAAAAATTGTCGTCGGAGACGAGCGTCAGCACGGTCTCGCCTTCGGACGTGACGTGGGCGTCGATGCCTTCCATGTTGTCGATCTCGTGGCCGAGATCGGCGGAAAAGATCGCCTCGCCGTCGACCAGCGCGTTCGGCGCGATGGATTTCAGGGCTATGGCGCGGATGCGGATGTTGACGCCGGTGAACCAGGAGAACTTGCGCTCGAGGATGAGGAGTTCGCCGGAGGGCAGCAGCACCGCGTCGCTGATGTCGAAATTCTCGGTGCGGCGGATGCTGAACTGGCCGGGCGAGGGACCGCCGATCAGGAAGGCGAGCAGATTGCCATCGTGGTCGAGCCCGCGCTCCGACAGCGCGATCAGCGTGCCCGCGAGCGGCTGTCCTTGCGGCACCACGACGAGGCCCTCGAGCCCCTTGTTGTTCGGCAGCCTTCGCGCCGCCGGCGGCAGCGGCATCGCCTCGCCGCGGCTGCGGGTAAACCCCTTGGAGAAATCGAAGCGCAGGAGCTGGTTGACGCGCTCCAGCCCGACATAGACGAAGGAGCCGTCGAGCGCGATGGATTCGGAATCGTACCAGTGGCGTCTTTCGGTGATCGGCCGCCCTTCGGCGTTCAGCATCGGCGCCGCCTCGACGTCGGCGAGCCCGACCATTTCCCGCCCCCGGTAACGAATCGCGCCGGTAAACCAGGCGCCCTGGTCGGAGATCGCGATGAAGCGCTCGCCCCTGGCGTCGAGGCGGATGCCGGAGAGGCCGCCGAAACCGCGATAGGGCGAGGTCAGTACCAGGCCGCTGCGATATTGCAGGCGGCCGAAGCGTTGATGCGCGCGGTCGCGCGGATCGAAGGCGGGGATCGGCCGCGCATTGACCTCGATCGCGACCGGCTCGGGAACGGCGTGCTCGGCCTGCCCCGCGGCCTTTGGCGGCGGCTGGGTCGCGAGCTGGGCATGTGCGGAAAATGCGAGTGCGGCGAGCGCGACGCCCGCCGCCGCGAACTTGAGGAGCCGGCGGCGTGCGGGTGTCGTCGTCACGAATGCAGCTTGCGGCGCGGACGGCTCGCAGGCTGGACGGGCGCGGTGTGCGTCTCGCTGAAGAGCTCGGCGAGCTTTTCGGTGATGGCGCCGCCGAGCTCCTCGGCGTCGACGATCGTCACCGCGCGGCGATAGTAGCGGGTGACGTCGTGGCCGATGCCGATCGCGATCAGTTCAACCGGCGAGCGCAGCTCGATCTCCTCGATGATGTGGCGCAGATGCCGCTCGAGATAATTGCCGGCGTTGACCGACAGCGTGGAATCGTCGACCGGCGCGCCGTCGGAGATCATCATCAGGATCTTGCGCTGCTCGGAGCGGGCCAAGAGGCGCTTGTGCGCCCAGTCCAGCGCCTCGCCGTCGATGTTCTCCTTCAGCAGCCCCTCGCGCATCATCAGGCCGAGATTCTTCCGCGCGCGGCGCCAGGGGGCGTCGGCGGACTTGTAGATGATGTGGCGGAGGTCGTTGAGCCGGCCGGGATTGGCCGGCTTGCCGGCGGCAAGCCAGGCCTCGCGCGACTGGCCGCCCTTCCAGGCGCGGGTGGTGAAGCCCAGAATCTCGACCTTGACGCCGCAACGCTCCAGCGTGCGGGCGAGGATGTCGGCGCAGGTCGCCGCCACCGTGATCGGGCGTCCGCGCATCGAGCCGGAATTGTCGAGCAGCAGCGTCACCACGGTGTCGCGGAAGGTCGCCTCCTTCTCGTGCATGAAGGACAGCGGGTGATAGGGATCGGTGACCACGCGCGACAGCCGCGCCGGGTCCAGGATACCCTCCTCGAGGTCGAACTCCCAGGCGCGGTTCTGCTGCGCCATCAGGCGGCGCTGCAGGCGGTTGGCGAGCCGCGCCACGATGCCCTGCAGATGCGCGAGCTGCTTGTCGAGATAGGAGCGCAGCCGCTCCAGCTCGTCATGATCGCAGAGATCTTCGGCCGCGATCACCTCGTCGAATTTCGGCGCGAAGGCGTGATATTCCGGCCCGCGCGGCTCGTTCTTGCCGTGCGCATTCGGCCGCGTCGCCTCGCCCGGCGTCTCGTCGTCGCCGAGCTCGCCGTCGTCGAAGGTGTCGGAGGTCGAGGCCTGCGCGCTTTCCATCGCGCTCTCGCTCATCTCCTCCGTCGTCGCCTGCGCCTGGTCGGCGCTCATCTCCTGGGCGGCGTCGGAATCGGGCGAGCCTTCGGCGCCGGACTGGTCGTTGTCGCCGTCGCGGTTGTCGTCCTGGTTCTCGTCGTCGTCGGCGTCCGCGCTGCGCTCGTCGCCGAGCTCGAGCGCGGACAGCAGGTCATGCACGGCGTCGCCGAACCGGGTCTGGTCCTCGAGCAGGCGGTCGAGCCGGTCGAGCCGCGAACCGATCTTGTTCTCGAGGATGGGACGCCAGAGGTCGACCATCTTCTTCGCCGCCGCCGGCGGCGCCATGCCGGTCAGCCGCTCGCGCACCAGCATGGCGAGCGCGTCGGCAAGGGGTGCGTCGGCGCGATCGGTGATCTCGTCGAACTTGCCGCGGTGAAAATGGTCGTCGAGCATCGCGGTGAGGTTCTTGGCAACGCCCGACATGCGGCGCGCGCCGATCGCCTCGACGCGGGCCTGCTCGACCGCCTCGAACACGCCGCGTGCCTGCGGGTTGCCGGGCATCAGCTTGCGATGCAGTTTCGGATCGTGACAGGCGAGTTTCAGCGCCATGGAATCGGCGTGTCCGCGCACGATCGCGGCATCGCGCCTGGTCAACTTGCGCGCGGGCTCCGGCAGCCGCGCCTTGCCGGGTGCAAGACCCGGGCGCTCCGCGGCAAAGCTGATGTCGAGCTCGGGCGTCCTCGCGATCGCCTTCATGCAGGCGGAGACCGCCCGCTTGAACGGCTCGGTCGGCGCTTCCTTGGTGCCGATGCGGAATTTCGTGTTGGAGGTGGTCATCTCGATCTCACCGTCGTCCCCGCGAAGGCGGGGACCCATAACCACAGCGAGCCGTTATTGAGCGTCCTGACGGCCCCGATCTTCGCAACAACCACGTCCTGTGGTTATGGGTCCCGGGTCGCGCTTCGCTTGCCCGGGACGACATCTTACGAAAGCGCCACGTTCACCGCCGATTCCGGCAGCTCCGCGTTGAAGCAGCGCTGGTAGAACTCGGCGACCAGCGGCCGCTCGAGCTCGTCGCACTTGTTGAGGAAGGTGACGCGGAAGGCGAAGCCGATGTCGCCGAAGATGTCGGCGTTCTCCGCCCAGGTGATCACCGTGCGCGGGCTCATCACGGTCGACAGGTCGCCGTTGGCGAACGCGTTGCGGGTGAGATCGGCGAGCCGGACCATCTTGTTGACGATGTCGCGGCCTTCCTGGGTGCGGTAGTGCTTGGCCTTCGCCAGCACGATCTCCACCTCCTCGTCGTGGCCGAGATAGTTGAGCGTGGTGACGATCGACCAGCGATCCATCTGGCCCTGGTTGATCTGCTGGGTGCCGTGATAGAGGCCGGAGGTGTCGCCGAGGCCGACGGTGTTGGCGGTCGCAAACAGGCGGAACGCCGGATGTGGCTTGATCACCTTGTTCTGGTCGAGCAGCGTCAGCCGGCCGGAGACCTCCAGCACGCGCTGGATCACGAACATCACGTCCGGGCGGCCGGCGTCGTATTCGTCGAACACCAGGGCGACGTTGTGCTGCAGCGCCCAGGGCAGGATGCCGTCGCGGAATTCGGTGACCTGCTTGCCGTCCTTGACCACGATCGAATCCTTGCCGACCAGGTCGATACGGCTGATGTGGCTGTCGAGATTGACGCGCACGCAGGGCCAGTTCAGCCTTGCCGCGACCTGCTCGATATGGGTCGACTTGCCGGTGCCGTGATAGCCGGTGACCATGACGCGGCGGTTCTTGGCGAAGCCGGCGAGGATGGCGAGCGTGGTGGCGCGGTCGAAGCGGTAGTCGGCGTCGACCTCGGGCACGTGCGGATCGACTTCGGAATAGGCCGGCACTTCGAGATCGCTGTCGATCCCGAACACCTGGCGCACCGACACCTTCATGTCGGGCAGGCCTTTGACTTCCTCAACTTTGGACAGAGCGGCGGTCGACATTCATCCTCCGAGGCTCCGGGCGGTCCCGAAACCAGTTATTTGCACATTGGCTGCGGCTGGGTGCTGGAACGAACCTACCAGAGACGACCGGCCGGCAGAAGCCCGCGTGCCAATCAAAGTTCCGTCGTCTTTTCATTGAGATAGGTAAGGAGCGCGATTTTTGGAAGGCTGCCCTGCGAATCGCGCCGAAATTTTGTGCGGAACGCCCCGCCCGGCCGCCCCGGTGGCACCTTTCCCGGCCCTCCTTACTTATGTAGGGGTCTGAACCCAGAGGCCCAACTCCAGCACAGAGACGACGTGACGTCCTTTCTCAATCCCCTGATCGCCTTCGTCTCGGCCAATGCCTGGCTGGCCTATCTGACGCTGTTCCTGGCCGCGCTGCTCGAGGCCGTTCCGGTGGTCGGCTCGGTCGTCCCCGGCTCGACCATCATTTTGGCGCTGAGCGCCCTCATCCCGGGCGGCGAGCTCAGCCTGCAATGGGTGCTGCTGGCCGCGATCGCCGGCGCAATGCTCGGCGACGGCTCGGCCTATTGGGCCGGCCATGTGAGGCAGAAGGAAATCCTCAGCACCTGGCCCCTGACGAGCTATCCGCGCGTCGTCGAGGAAAGCGAAACCTTCTTCCGCCGGTTCGGCACCTGGGCGGTGTTCTTCGCCCGCTTCGTGCCGCCGATCCGCGCCTTCGTGCCCGTCACCGCCGGTGCGCTCGACATGCAGCCCGCACGGTTCTACGCGATCAACATCCCCGCGATCCTGGTCTGGGCGCCGGCACATGTGCTGCCGGGCGTCATCGCGGTGTCGGCGCTGCACACCTATGCCGGGCTGCCGCACCACGAGCATGTCGGCAAGCACCTCTGGATATTCACGGTCACGGGCGGCGCGATCATCCTGGGCCTCGTGATCTGGACCATCCGCCGCCGTCACGGCAGCGGGATCGCAGCGGTAAGATCGCGCGGCTAACTCTTCTCCGCGATAGCCGCTCTGCGCCCCGGCGCCGGGCCGACATAGCGCGCGCGGGGGCGGATCAGCTTGCCGTGCTGCAATTGCTCGATTGAATGCGCGATCCAGCCGACGCTGCGCGCCATCGCGAACAGCGCGAGCTCGCTGCCGGCGGGAAAGCGCAGTGCGTGCACGAGCACCGCGAGCGCATAGTCGATGTTGACGAGCTCGCCGGTCGCCTCCGCAATCCGCTCCGGCACTTCCCGGGTGAATTTGCGCGGGGCGCCGGCGCGCGCCAGCGCATTCAATAACGATTGCGCACGGGGATCGCCGTGCTTGTAGACGCCGTGGCCGAAGCCGGCAAAGCGTTCGCCGAGCGCCACGCGCTCGCGTACCAGCGGCTCGACGTCGCGGTCGACCAGCGTCCTGACGAGTTGGGAAGCGAGCACGCCGGCGCCGCCATGCTTGGGCCCTTTCAGCGCGACGAGCCCGGCAATCACGGCGTCGTAGAGATTGAGGCCGGTCGAGGCGGCGCAGCGCGCGGTGAAGGTCGAGGCGTTGAGCTCGTGGTCGGCGAGCAGCACCAGCGCGCGGCGGATGAGATCCGGCGCGTGCCTGTTGTCGGGGGCCCAGGCCTTCGCGATCTGCTGATGCAGAGGCCCGGCCGACGGCGCGGCATTGAGCATGGTCGCGACCAGCAGCCGGACGATGCGTCCTCCGACCATCGCGCGCCCGTCGGAGGCGCGGGTGAAGGCGCGCGGGTCGGCGCTGGAGGCCAGCGCGAGCACGGCGATGGCGCGGTCGATCGGCGTGGCGCGGCGCGCGGCGTCCGCGATCGCGCGCATCTCGTCCGACACATGCGGGCAGTTGTCGGCTGCGAAGGGATCGACACCGCTGACGTCCCAAAGCAGCGTTGCGGTGTGTTCCAGCGTGTCGTTCTCGGCGAGGTCGACGCAGTTCACGCCGCGATAGATCGGGCCGTCCTCGGTGATGGTCGAGATCGTGGTGTCCAGCACCGGCAGATCGGCATCGAAGCTGCGGAAACCCCGCGGCTCGGGCGCGGGCACGCGGCGCTCCTTCAGGCCACGGACGTCCTCGGCGCGGTAGCGGTTCTTGCGCGAATCCGGCGTCGGCTCGGAGCGGATCAGGCCGCGGCTGACATAGGCGTAGAGGGTGGCCGGCGAGATCGCGAGCTCGGCGGCCGCCTCACGGGCGGACAGGTAGAGCTCCGGAGATTTTTTCATATTGATTTATATAATCAAGATTGATCAATCTGTCGAGAGGCCCGACCTTTCCTTCCGCGAAAGGAGATTTGGGCCATGAACATCCACCTCACCAAGAGTCAGATCGGCCTCGACGGGGTTCCCGCAGCCGAAACCGCCCTCAGCCATGTCGACGGCGAGCGCGGCCAGCTCATCATCGCCGGCGAGCATGTCGGCCGGCTGGCCGCGGAATCGAGTTTCGAGGGCGTCACCGCGCGGCTGTGGAACGCGGCGGGCGTGCGCACGCTGAGCGAAGCCAATGTGCGGGCGAGCCTCGGGGCCGCGCGCGAGCGCGCCTTCGCCCGGCTGCCCGATCTCTTGCCCGCCACGCGCGGCATGGGCATCGTCGACGGGTTTCGCGCGACGGTCGCCGGCCTGCGCGCCGAGCAGGGCCTCGACCACGAAGCAACCATCGTCGGCGCCTTCCCGGTGATCGCGGGCGCGCTGGTGCGCCGCGCCAGGGGGCTCGATCCGGTCGCGCCGGACCCGAACGCGAGCCACGCCGCCGACACGCTGACGATGCTGCGCGGCACGGCGCCCGAGCCGCGCGAGGTCGCGGCGCTCGACGCCTATTTCGTCACCGTCTGCGATCACGGCATGAACGCCTCGACCTTCACGACGCGCGTGGTGGCCTCGACGCAAGCCGACCTGTTCGCCGCCGTCACCGCCGGCTATTGCGCGCTGACCGGTCCGCTGCATGGCGGCGCGCCGGAGCCGGTGCTGGAGATGCTGGATGCGATCGGCACACGCGAGCGCATCCAGCCCTGGGTCGACGCGGCGCTTTCGCGTGGCGAACGGCTGATGGGATTTGGCCATCGCGTCTACCGCGTGCGCGATCCGCGCGCCGACGTGCTGAAGGCGGCGATCGAGCGGCTCGCCTCCGACGGCGCCGACCTGCCGTTTGCCGGCGAGGTCGAGGCCCATATCCGCGCGGCGCTGCGCAAGAAGAATCCGGATCGGCCGCTCGAGACCAATGTCGAGTTCTTCACCGCGATCCTGCTCGACGCGCTGGCGATCCCGCGCCAGGCCTTCACGCCGATCTTCGCGGTGGCGCGAGCCGCCGGCTGGACCGCGCACGCCCGCGAGCAGCAGCGCACGGGACGGCTGATCCGGCCGAGCTCGTCGTATGTGGGGCCGATGCCGAAGGGATGAGAAATCGACGCTCGATCGCGCGGCATAACACCATGTCGTCCCGGCGAACGCCGGGACCCATACCGCGTGATCTATCGATAGAGCAGGTGTTGGTACCGTGGAAAAACTGAAAACAGCCGGTCTTCGCCAAACTTCTCCCTGTGGTTATGGATCCCGGCTCGCGCTTCGCTTGGCCGGGACGACACCGGAGAGTGGGGCGGCTGCGTGCAGCCGGGAAAGAAGGCTTACGCCTCCTTCACCACGGTCTTCAGATAATTATACGCCTTGATGATCTCGATCAGGCGGTCCTCGGTGGAGCGGTCGCCGCCATTGGCGTCGGGATGGTGCTGCTTGACCAGCGCCTTGTACTTGACCTTGACCTCGGTGAGCGTGGCCTCGGGGCCGAGCCCCATCACCTGCAGCGCCTTGCGCTCGGCGTTCATCACCTTGCGCGTCTCGGCCTTGGCTTTGGTCTCGGGGCCGCGCCGCCAGCTCGCCCGGCCGTTGATCTCGCCGAACATGCTGAAGGGATCGAAGGCGCCGTCGAGTTCGGCCTCCGCGCCCCTCTTGACGCCGCCATTGGCGCCCATCTTCCAGGTCGGACGATGGCCGGTCAGCGCGTCCTTCTGGTAGCGCGCCACGGCCTCCGCGTTCATGCCGGAGAAGTAATTGTAGGACTGGTTGTACTCGCGGACGTGATCCAGGCAGAAATGCCAGTATTCGCGCGTGCGACCCTTGGGCGCGCGGTGCGCACCCTTGTTCTTGCAGTCCGGCCATTCGCAATCGGCCACGGCTTCGCGCGGGCGCTTTTCCTGCTTCGCCTTGGTCGGCTTGACTCGGATGGAGTCGAAGAACTTGCTTGAATCGATCGGCATGACTGACTTTGACTACGCAATGCAAAAAGCTTCAAGTCTTGACATTGCGAATTGACGGAACGCGCGCATGCGCATTAATGGCGCACATGACCACGACAGACACTATCAGCAACAAGTTGCGCGAAACTTTCTCACCGGAAAGCCTGCAAGTCGTCGATGAATCACATCTGCATGAGGGCCATGCCGGCCATCGGCCGGGCGGCGAGACGCATTTTCGGGTCTATATCGTGTCGGATGCCTTCAAAGGGAAGAGCCGGGTCGAACGCCACCGCATGATAAATGCGGCCTTGACCGCGGAACTCTCCGGCCGCGTGCACGCGCTGGCGGTCCACGCGAAGGCGCCGGGGGAAGGCTGAGGCGGATCACTCTGGCGGGTAAGTGCGAGGCTAAAACGCCGTTCCGGCGCGCCTCGGCCGCGTCTCCTCGACCTCGGCCTCGCGCGGCACCGGTGAAATACGGAGCGCGGTGATCCGGTTGCGCTCGCGCCGGAGCACGCGGAACCGAAAGCCGTGGAAGGTGAAGCTCTGGCCGCGGTCCGGGATCGACCGCGCTTCGTGGATCACGAGGCCTGCGACCGTGGTCGCCTCCTCGTCGGGCAGGTGCCAGTCCAGGGCGCGGTTGAGATCGCGGATCGGCACGGAGCCGTCGACCACGACCGAGCCGTCGGGCTGGGCGCGCACGCCCGCCACCACCACGTCATGCTCGTCGGAGATATCGCCGACGATCTCCTCCAGAATGTCTTCCAGCGTCACAAGACCTTCAACTTCGCCGTATTCGTCGACGACGAGGGCAAAGTGGGTCTTGCGGCGACGGAAAGCCTTGAGCTGCTCGGAGACGGGACGCATCTCCGGCACGAACCAGGGCGGCAGCGCGATGGTCGAGACGTCGATGCGCGAGCTGTCGCCGTCGGAGGCGCGGATGGCGCGCAGGAGATCCTTGGCGTGCAGCACGCCGATGATGTTTTCGGGCCTGTCACGCCACAGCGGGATGCGGGTGTACTCGGTGGCAAGCACCTCACGCACCAATTCGTCCGCCGGCAGGTCGGCGTTGATCATCACCATTTCGGTGCGATGGATCATGACGTCCGAGACCTGCAACTCGCGCAGATCCAGCAGGCCGCCGAGCATGTCGCGGTCCAGCTTCTCGACCTTGCCTTCGTGGTGCAGCAGGTCGACCGCGCCGCGCAGGCGCTCGGTCGGCGACAGCAGCGCCTGGTGCTCGCCGACCTTGACACCGAACAGCGGCATCAGGAGCCGGACGATGGCCTCGACCACCCTCAGGAGCGGTCCCAGCACGTACATCGTCATGCGCATCGGCCGGGCGACGGCCAGCGCCATGCGGTCCGGAGCGTTGATGGCGATGGTCTTCGGCAGCACTTCGGCGAAGATCACGACCAGCGCCGTCATCACGCCGGTGGCATAGAGCACGCCGACCTCGCCGAACCAGCCGGTGAAGATGCCGGTCGCGAGCGCAGACGCGCCGATATTGGCGATGTTGTTGCCGAGCAGCAGCGCGCCGATCAGCCGCTCGCGCATGTCGAGCAGGCTGGAGACGACGTCCGCGTCGCGGTTACCCTGCTTGGACAGCCGCAGCATGCTGGCGCGCGAGGCGCCGGTCAGCGCGGTCTCGCTCGCGGCGAAGAACGCCGAGACCAGGAGGCAGACCAATACGATGGTGAGAGCGAGCCAGTTCATCGACCTACGACCGCTTTCCGCCCACGCCTCACGCCTTGCGCGCAGGTTTCTCGCCGAGCTTCTCTTTGAGGAAATCGCGCACCAGCGACGGCTCGACATCCTTGGCGACCACCGCGCAGCCGATCGCCTCCAGCAGGATGAAGGCGAGCCTGCCGCGCTTGACCTTCTTGTCCTGCGCCATCAGCGCCATCAGCGCGTCGGCATCGGCCAGCCCTTCCTGCGCGAATCCGGCGATGTCCTGCAGATGGGTCGGCAGTCCCGCCTCGGCAAGGTGGCGCTCGACGCGCGCGGCATCGGCCTGGCCGATCATGCCGAGCTTCGCCGAAAACTCCGCCGCCAGCACCATGCCGATCGCGACGCCCTCGCCGTGGAACAGGCGGTCGGAGAAGCCGGTGGCGGCTTCCAGCGCATGGCCGAAGGTATGGCCGAGATTGAGCAGCGCGCGCTCGCCGGTCTCGCGCTCGTCGCGCGAGACGACGCCCGCCTTGGCGCGGCAGGACGTCGCGATCGCATGCTCGCGCGCCGAGCCGCCCTTGAAAATGTCGGCGTGGTTCTTCTCCAGCCAGGTGAAGAACGCCGCGTCGCCGAGCACGCCGTATTTGGCGACCTCGGCATAGCCGGCACGGAACTGGCGCGGCGACAGCGTGTCGAGCACGGCGGTGTCGGCGATGACCAGCACCGGCTGATGAAAGGCGCCGAGCAGGTTCTTGCCCTGCGGCGAGTTGATGCCGGTCTTGCCACCGACGCTGGAATCGACCTGCGCCAGCAGCGAGGTCGGCACCTGCACGAAATCGACGCCGCGGCGCAGGATCGCGGCCGCAAAGCCTGCGAGATCGCCGACCACGCCGCCGCCGAGCGCGACCACGAGGTCGTTGCGCTCGATCATGGCCGCGATCAGCGCCTCGCTGACCTTTTCGAGGCCGGCATAGGTCTTCGAGATCTCGCCCTCCTCGACGACGATGCGCGAGGTCGGGATGCCGGCCGCGGCGAGCGAGGCCTCGGCCGGCTCCAGCCAGTGCCTTGCAACCGTGCGGTCGGTAACGACTGCCGTGCGCACGCCGGGCCGAAGGGCGGCAATCCGTGCGCCGAGCGACTGCAGCACGCCGCGGCCGATCACGATGTCATAGGCGCGCTCGCCGAGCGCGACGTCGACGATGATGGGATCGGAATTCTTCAACGGGGCGGTCATCGTGCGGCACTCGCAACGTCGGATGGTGGCTCGGTTGCGGCCTGGCCGCAGAGATGTGCGTGCAGCGTCTCCACGCATTCCTCGACGATGCGGTCGTGCGGCACGTCGCGCGAGGCGATCGTCAGGTCGGCCTTGCGATAGACCGGCTCGCGCTCGCCGAGCAGCCTCGTGACGGTGGCCTCGGGATCGGCGGTCTGCAGCAGCGGGCGATCGGCGCGCCGCCGCACGCGGCGCATGATGACGTCGGGATCGGCCTTGAGCCAGATCGAGACGGCCTTGGCCGCGATCCGCGCCCGCGTCTCCTCGCGCATGAAGGCGCCGCCGCCGGTCGCCAGCACGATCGGTCCGCCGTCCAGGAGCCGCGCGATCACCCGCGCCTCGCCGTCCCGGAAATGGGGTTCGCCGTGGCGCTCGAAAATCTCCGGTATGGTCATGCGCGCCGCCGCCTCGATCTCCGTGTCGGCATCGACGAAAGGCAGCCGCAGCCTGGCCGCCAGGCGGCGTCCGATGGTGGACTTGCCGGCGCCCATCATGCCGACCAGCACGATCGAGCGCGTTCCGAGCGCCGACAGGATGTCGGCCTCGGGTTTAGCGGGCGCTGGCGGAGCGGCGTCGGGCATGAACTTTGGCTCGTCTGCGGCCGGATGCGGCCAATCGGGCCACCTATACTACCGGCCGAGACACCCTCGCCAGAGGACTCTTGCCACGAAACGACGAACATGATGGATGATTTCATTGGTTAATTCGCGCCCGCGACTTGTCCAGAGACCCTGCCGATGCCCAGCCTGTTCCGCTTCCTGACGATCGTCGCCGTACTCGCCGGCATCGTCTATGGCGTGATCTTCTCGCTGGCCAACTTCGTCAATCCGAAGCCACGGGAGATGACGGTGACCATTCCGCCTGACCGATTTCTCAAGAAATAGGAGCTAGCCTTTCCGGCGATGCGCGCCAAGCCCGGCAAATCCTCCGACGCCAAGCTCATCGGCCTGTTCCTCGACATGCTCGCGGCGGAACAAGGGGCCGGGCCCAATACGCTCGACGCATACCGGCGCGACCTCAGCGATTTCTCGGAATTCTTGGGCCGCAGCGGCCAGACCTTCATCGGCGCCGAGACGCAAGTCCTGCGCGATTACCTCGCCGACCTCGACGCGCGCGGCTTCAAATCCTCCAGCATCGCACGCCGGCTGTCGGCGATGCGGCACCTGTTCCGCTTCCTCCTGAACGAGCGCGTCCGCGCCGACGATCCGGCGGCGATCCTGTCCGGCCCGAAGCGCGGCCGCGGCCTGCCGAAGGTGCTGTCGATTTCCGACGTCGATCGCATGCTGAGGCGCGCCAAGGAATTGAGCGATGCGGCGGAGGCCTCGGCCTCGCAGCGGCTGCGCGCGCTTCGGCTCTATTGCCTGCTGGAGGTGCTCTACGCCACGGGTCTGCGCGTCTCCGAGCTGGTGGCGCTGCCGCGCTCGGCGGCGCGGCGCGACGCCCGCATGATCGTGGTACGCGGCAAGGGCGACAAGGAACGGCTGGTGCCGCTCAACGACGCCTCGCGGGCTGCGATGGCGGATTATCTCGCTGCGATGGACGCGACGAAATCCGATCGCAAGAACAGCCTCGCCGCGTCGAAATGGCTGTTTCCGTCCTTCGGCGAGAGCGGGCATCTGACGCGGCAGCATTTTGGCCGCGACCTGAAGGAGCTCGCGGCCGCCGCCGGCCTGCAGCCGCGCCTGGTCTCGCCGCACGTGCTGCGCCACGCCTTCGCCAGCCATCTCCTGCACAACGGCGCGGACCTGCGCATCGTGCAGACGCTGCTCGGCCACACCGACATCTCCACCACCCAGATTTATACCCACGTGGTCGAGGAGCGGCTGAAGAGCCTGGTGCGCGACCTGCATCCGCTGGCGGAGAAGTAGGTCTCGCGCCCCGGCTCTGCGCAGCCGCGCAAGGGCGCTGCTGCGCGTCCGGGACAAGCGAGCTGGGTCTCCCGACGAACCATCCGCCTTGACTTCCGACGCGTCTCCGCAGAAAGAGCCGTGGCCTTGTTCCCGATTTGGCGCGCAACGGCTTCCCTCGTACGCCAACTCATTGAAGAAGCTTGCCTTCCTGCACCGCCCCGAAATCCGCTTCGCCTCCTCGCTCCATCCTCCCTATATTGAATTTGATGCCGGACAACATGCGCAGCTATCTCGATTTCGAAAAGCCCGTCGCCGAGCTCGATTCCAAGGTCGACGAGCTGCGCGCGCTGGCTGCGACCGGCAGCGACATCGCCGAGGAAGCGTCGCGGATCGAGGACAAGGCGGCGCAGGCTCTGGCCGACCTCTACGCCAACCTGACGCCGTGGCAGAAGACGCTGGTCGCGCGCCATCCGCAGCGGCCGCACTTCAGTGATTTCATCAAGGGCCTGATCACCGAGTTCACCCCGCTCGCCGGCGATCGCAAGTTCGGCGAGGACGAGGCGCTGGTCTCCGGCTTCGGCCGTTTCCGCGGCGAAAGCATCTGCGTCATGGGCCAGGAAAAGGGCGATTCCACCGAGAGCCGCATCAAGCACAATTTCGGCATGGCGCGCCCGGAAGGCTATCGCAAGGCGGTGCGGCTGATGGAGATGGCCGAGCGCTTCGGCCTTCCCGTGCTGTCGATCGTCGATTCCGCCGGCGCCTATCCCGGCATCGGCGCCGAGGAGCGCGGACAGGCCGAAGCCATCGCGCGCTCGACGGACGCCTGCCTGTCGCTGGGCGTGCCGAACGTCGCGATCATCACCGGCGAGGGCATGTCGGGCGGTGCGATCGCCATCACCACGGCGAACCGCGTCCTGATGCTGGAGCACGCGATCTACAGCGTGATCTCGCCGGAAGCGGCGTCCTCGATCCTGTGGCGCGACGGCACCAAGGCGCAGGAGGCCGCCAACAGCATGAAGATCACTGCCCAGGACATGCTCCGCTTCGGGGTGATCGATCACATCCTCAAGGAGCCGGTCGGCGGCGCCCATCGCGACCCCGCCGCCATGATCGCCACCACGGGCGAGGCCATCGAGCAGGCCTTCACCGAACTGCGCAACCTGGACGCGGACGCCATCCGCCGGCAGCGGCGGCAGAAATTCCTGGAAATCGGCCGGAAATTGAGCTGATTTGCTCCATTTCGTGTCCCGGAAGCGCTGCGCTGCGTCCGGGGCACGAAACCCCCACCCCGCTCCACCCGGCCAATCCTGCCAATGCGGCGGGTTAAGGCGCCATTAACCCTTTTTTTGCCCGAATCTGCGATCCCGGCCGCAATTGGGCCGCTCGGCCGCAATAAAGGCTGAAGTTTAGGCTCTGTTGACCATGCCCAAGGGCCAACGTCCTCGTGATCCCGCCTCGGGTTGCGACGACCTGACCCAGCGGTTAGAATTTTAATCAATGGCTTCAGGGCATGACGCTTGGGGTTTTTGCGGAAATTGCCTGGTGAGTGTGGGGTCCCGTCTTGATTTCTAGCTCGCTCGCACGCGCGCTTTTGGCGTCGGTCGCGCTGACCGCCAGCGTGCTGCTGGCCGGCTGCGACTCCGACCAGATTTCGCTCGCGAACAACGCCAAGGCCAACCAGCCCGTCCCGCCGAAGCTCATCGCCGCAATGAACGAGAAGGACATGGATCTGCAGTCGCCGATCCTGGTCCGCCTGTTCAAGCAGGAGGCCGAGCTCGAGGTCTGGAAGCAGACCCGCTCCGGCCAGTTCGCGCTGCTCAAGACCTATCCGATCTGCCGCTGGTCGGGCGATCTCGGCCCGAAGGTGCGCGAAGGCGACCGTCAGGCGCCTGAGGGGTTCTACTCGATCAACCCGAGCCAGATGAATCCGCAGTCGGCCTATTATCTCTCGTTCAACACCGGCTATCCGAACGCGTTCGACCGCGCGCTGGGCCGCACCGGCTCGCAGCTCATGGTGCACGGCGACTGCTCCTCGCGCGGCTGTTACGCGATGACGGACGAGCAGATCGCCGAGATCTATTCGCTGGGACGCGAATCCTTCTTCGGCGGCCAGAAGGCGTTCCAGCTGCAGGCCTATCCGTTCCGGATGACGCCGGTGAACATGGCCAAGCACCGCAACAACCCGAACATGGCGTTCTGGAAGATGATCAAGGAAGGCTATGATCATTTCGAGGTGACGCGGCAGGAGCCGAAGGTCGATTTCTGCGAGAAGAAGTACGTGTTCGACGCGGTCAAGGCGCCGGACGCCAGGCGCGAGCCGGTGTTCGACGCGGCCGCGAAATGCCCGGCCTATGTGATCCCCGAGGAGATCCAGCAGGCGGTGCGCGAGAAGCAGCAGCAGGACGAAGCCCAGTACGCCAGGCTCGTCGCCAAGGGCACGCCGGTCGCGCGCATGAACACCGGCATCGACGGCGGCATGAACAAGGTGTTCGCCGCCAAAATTCCCGATGGCAATACCGGCCTGTCGGACGGCAGCAGCGACGGCCAGAGCCTGTCGCTGCTCGCGCTGTCGAAGGCGCCGGGGACGATCCCCTCGACCGTCAACCCGCCAAAACCCAATCTCGCACAGGCCGCGGCGGCTGCGCAGGAAGAGCCCGTCGTCGCCGTACCGGCGCAAGCCGCGCCGACGCGCGTCGCGGCAGCCACGCCTGCGACCCAGTCGGGGGGCAGCTTCTTCTCCAACCTCGCGCGCAAGATGGGCGTGGGAAGCGCCGACACCACCGCGACCGCCTCGCCATCGCCGGCCGCCACCGCCTCGACGACGCCGGCCACGGCCGCATCCCGGCTGAAGGCCGCAGTGACACGGATCGTGCCGCATCATGACGCACCGAAATCGGTCGCGGCCGCAAAGCATGCCGAACCGAAGCCGGCAGAGGCCGCAGCGCCGGCCGCAGCCAGCACCCAGATGGCCGGCGCCGCGCCGGTGGTGCAGTCGAGCTCATTCGACAGCCGCTTCTCGGCGATGAAGTGAGCGTGTAGCTCGCGCTGTATCAGCCGCTACCGCTATTACGCGCCGGTTTGACCAGCGAAGCCGGGGACCGTGGCACCCACTATCCGTACTTGCCGTGGCAGTGCTTGTACTTCTTGCCGGAGCCGCAGGGACAGTCCTCGTTGCGGCCGACCTTGCCCCACGAGCTCGGGTTTTTCGGATCGCGCTGCGCGGCGGCGCCGCCCTGCGGCACCAGCGTGGCGCCGGCGAAGGCCATCTCGTCCTCGCCGGTGTTCGGATCGAGCTTGTGGCCCTCCATCTGCGGCAGCACCGGCGCCTCCTGCTCCGGCGGCACGATCTCGACCCGCATCAGTTGCGCGGTGACCGCCTCGCGCAAATGCGAGCTCATCTCCTGGAAGAGGTTGAAGGCTTCGGTCTTGTATTCCTGCAGGGGATCGCGCTGGCCATAGCCGCGCAAGCCAATCACCTGGCGCAGATGGTCGAGCATGATCAGGTGCTCGCGCCAGAGATGATCCAGCGTCTGCAGCAGAATGGTCTTCTCGACGTAGCGCATCACGTCGGGACCCCATTGCGCGACCTTGGCCGCCATGTGCTCGTCGGCGCGCGTCTCGATGCGCGAGAGCAGTTCCTCGTCGGCGATGCCCTCTTCCTTGGCCCATGCGTCGACCGGCAGGTCGAGGTCGAGCACGCGCTTCAGCTCGTCCTTCAGGCCGGCGACGTCCCACTGCTCGGCATAGACATGCTCGGGCACGTGCTTGGCGACGAGGTCCTCGACATAGACGTGGCGCATGTCGGCGACGGTCTCGGCGACGCTCTCGTCCTTCATCAGCTCGACGCGCTGGTCGAAGATCACCTTGCGCTGGTCGTTCTGGACGTTGTCGAACTTCAGGAGGTTCTTGCGGATGTCGAAGTTGCGCGCCTCGACCTTCTGCTGCGCCTTCTCCAGCGCCTTGTTGATCCAGGGATGGATGATGGCCTCGCCCTCCTGCAGGCCGAGCCGCTGCAGCATGCTGTCCAGACGATCCGAGCCGAAGATGCGCATCAGGTCGTCTTCCAGCGACAGGAAGAACTTCGAGCGACCGGGGTCGCCCTGACGGCCGGAACGGCCGCGGAGCTGGTTGTCGATGCGGCGGGACTCGTGCCGCTCGGAGCCGATGATGTAGAGGCCGCCGGGCTTGTTCACGGTCTTGGCCGGCTTGCTTCCCTTGGCCGGCTCGATCTCGACCGTCTCCTCGGCCTTCAGCACGATCTCGCGGAAGCGCTCGACGTCGGCCTTGATCTGCTCGATCCGCCTGGCCTTCTCGGCCTCGTCCTCGATGCCTGCGATCTCCTGCTTGATCCGCATGTCGAGCGAGCCGCCGAGCTTGATGTCGGTGCCGCGGCCGGCCATGTTGGTGGCGATGGTGATCGCGCCGGGCACGCCGGCTTCCGCCACGATATAGGCTTCCTGCTCGTGGAAGCGCGCGTTCAGCACCGCGAACAGCTTCGCCGGTTTGCCGGCGCGGGCCGCAGCGTAGAGCTTGTCCAGCGCGTTCTCCTTGCCGAAATCGATCTGCTTGTAGCCGTTCTGCTTGAGGAATTCGGCGAGCACTTCCGACTTCTCGATCGAGGCGGTGCCGACCAGAACCGGCTGCAGGCGCGCATTGGCCCGCTCGATCTCGGCGAGGATGGCGGCGTATTTTTCCTTCTGCGTGCGGTAGACCTCGTCGTCCTCGTCGAGGCGCGCCACCGGCAGGTTGGTCGGGATCTCCACGACCTCGAGCTGGTAGATGTCGAACAATTCGTCGGCCTCGGTCGCAGCCGTGCCGGTCATGCCCGCGAGCTTCTCGTACATGCGGAAATAGTTCTGGAAGGTGATGGAGGCGAGCGTCTGGTTCTCGGGCTGGACCTGGACGTGCTCCTTGGCCTCCAGCGCCTGGTGCAGGCCTTCCGAATAGCGCCGGCCCGGCATCATGCGGCCGGTGAACTCGTCGATGATCACGACCTCGTCGTCGCGGACGATGTAGTCCTTGTCGCGCGTGAACAGCGTATGCGCGCGCAGCGCCTGGTTGACGTGGTGCACGACCGAGACGTTCTCGACGTCGTAGAGGGATTCGCCCCGCAGCTGGCCGGCATCGCGCAACAGGCCTTCGAGCTTCTCCATGCCGACTTCGGTCAGGGTCACGGTGCGCTGCTTCTCGTCGACCTCGTAGTCGGACTTGTCGAGCCTGGGGAAGAAGGTGTCGATGGTGTTGTAGAAATCCGAGCGGTCGTCGAGCGGACCGGAGATGATCAGCGGCGTGCGCGCCTCGTCGATCAGGATCGAGTCCACTTCGTCGACGATGGCGTAGTAGTGCCCGCGCTGGACCATGTCCTCCAGACGGTACTTCATGTTGTCGCGCAGATAGTCGAAGCCGTATTCGTTGTTGGTGCCGTAGGTGATGTCGCAGGCGTAAGCCGCCTTGCGCTCGGCATCGTCCAGGCCATGGACGATCACGCCGGTGGTCATGCCGAGGAAGCCGTAGATCTGGCCCATCCAGCCGGAGTCGCGACGGGCGAGGTAATCGTTCACGGTCACGACATGCACGCCCTTGCCGGCGAGCGCGTTCAGATAGACCGCAAGCGTTGCCACCAGCGTCTTGCCTTCGCCGGTCTTCATCTCGGCGATGTCGCCCTCGTGCAGCACCATGCCGCCGATCAGCTGGACGTCGAAATGGCGCTGGCCGAGCGTGCGCTTGGCGGCTTCGCGGACGGTGGCAAAGGCCGGTACCAGGATATCGTCGAGCGTCTTGCCGCCGGCGAGCTGCTGCCTGAATTCGGCGGTGCGGGCCTTCAGCGCGTCGTCCGAGAGTTTTGCGAGTTCCGCCTCCAGCGCGTTGATGGCGTTGACGCGGGACTGGTAACCCTTGACCCGACGGTCGTTGGCGGAGCCGAAAAACTTGCGGGCGAGCGCGCCGATCATGCCAAATTCCTGTGTTCGCGATTACCGCGTCGCGGCCGAGAGGTGGTCACCAACTTGCCTATCAACTCACCGTGACGCCTCGGGTGCCAGCCCCGGCCTGCGGGTCATCCGCCATATGGGTGGGAATTAAGCAAATCTGGGTTCAACGGCCGAAAACGCTGCAAAATAAACGCTATCGCCATTGACGCGACCGCGCAGAGATATGGCCGGGTCGGGGCCTTGTCAACGGCGACCGGAACGCCGCCAAATCATCATTTTGACAGACTTTTCGCGTTGCCAAGGCCCCCCGATTGGGCGAGTGTCCGCCCCGCTCGAGCACCCTGCTTCAACATAAGGATCTTCCATGACCACCTCGTTCCCGGCAACCACCGGCCAGCGCTTCCGTCTTGCCTCTGCTCTGGCGGGATGCCTCGGCCTGGCGATGACCCTGGCGCTCGCCGCCAGCCCGGTTCGGGCTGCCGACGATCCGGTGCTGGCCAAGGTCAACGGTGCCGAGATCAAGAAGAGCGACGTGGCGCTCGCCGAGGAGGAGCTCGGACCGAGCCTGGCTCAGATGGATCCGGCGACCAAGGACGAGAACGTGCTGGCCTTCCTGATCGACATGAAGATCGTCGCCAAGGCCGCCGAGGACAAGAAGGTCGGCGACAGCGAGGAGTTCAAGAAGCGCCTCGCCTTCGCGCGCAACCGCCTGCTGATGGACAGCCTGCTCGCCAGCGAAGGCAAGGCCGCGACCACCGACGACGCCATGAAGAAGGTCTATGACGAGGCTTCCAAGCAGATCACCGGCGAGCAGGAGGTGCGCGCCCGCCACATCCTGGTCGAGACCGAGGACGAGGCCAAGGCGGTGAAGGCGGAGCTCGACAAGGGCGCCGATTTCGCCGAGCTCGCCAAGAAGAAGTCCAAGGATCCGGGCTCGGCCGACGGCGGCGACCTCGGCTTCTTCACCAAGGAGCAGATGGTGCCGGAATTCTCGGCCGTTGCGTTCACGCTCGAGCCCGGCAAGATCTCCGACCCCGTGAAGTCGCAGTTCGGCTGGCACATCATCAAGGTCGAGGAGAAGCGTGCCCGCAAGGCGCCGGAATTCGATCAGGTCAAGGGCCAGATCGAGACCTACGTCACCCGCAAGGCCCAGGCCGACTACGTCGCCAAGCTGCGCGAGGCCGCCAAGGTCGAGCGCCTGGACAAGCCGGCCGCCGATGCGGCCAAGGACACCGCGAAGGACGCGCCCAAGCCCGCCGACAACAAGATGGCGCCGCCGGCGAAGAAGTAAATCGACTTCGCGCACGAACTTCAGTAGTTTGACGTCATGCCCGGCCTCGCGCCGGGCATCCACGTCTTTGAGGCCTCTCATGGCGGGAAAGGATCGTGGATGGCCGGGACAGGCCCCGCCATGACGATGTCATTTGCCGGAATCATTTCCATGTCCTCCACCGTCTCCCCGCTCGCTCCCACGGACGTTCCCGCCATGCCCGCGATCGCGGGCGTCAGGCTCGCCACCGCCGAGGCCGGCATCCGCTACAAGAACCGCACCGACGTGCTGCTCGCGGTGATGGACAAGGGCACCGCGGTCGCCGGCGTCTTCACGAAGTCGAAGTGCCCCTCGGCGCCGGTGGAATGGTGCCGCGCCAAGCTGAGAGGCGGCAAGGCGCGCGCCCTCGTCGTCAATTCCGGCAATGCCAACGCCTTCACCGGCAAGACCGGCCGCCAGTCCACCGCGCTCACCGCCGCGATCGCCGCCAAGGCCGTCGGCTGCAGCCAGAACGAGATCTTCCTGGCCTCGACCGGCGTGATCGGCGAGCCGCTGGACGCCAGCAAGTTCAACGGCGTGCTCGGACGGCTCGCCGACATCGCCGAGCCCGGCGACTGGATGGCTGCGGCCAGAGCGATCATGACCACCGACACCTTCCCGAAGGTTGCGACCAGGACCGTGAAGCTGGGCAAGGCCAGGGTGACCATCAACGGCATGGCCAAGGGCGCCGGCATGATCATGCCTGATATGGCGACCATGCTGTCGTTCGTCTTCACCGACGCGCCGATCGCGCCCGCCGCACTGCAGGCGCTGCTCAGGAGCGGCGTCGAGGACACCTTCAACGCCGTGACCATCGACGGCGACACCTCGACCTCGGATACGCTGCTGGCATTCGCGACCGGTGCCGCCGCGGCGCATGGCGCGCCAAAAATCAGCCGCGCCGGCGACCCGCGCCTCAAGGCCTTCGTCAAGGCGTTCCGCGAGGTGCTGGGCGATCTCGCCGAGCAGGTGGCGCGCGACGGCGAAGGCGCGCGCAAGCTGGTCGAGATCACGGTGGAAGGCGCGGTGTCGAAGGCCTCCGCGCGCAGGATCGCGATGTCGATCGCGAACTCGCCGCTGGTGAAGACCGCGATCGCCGGCGAGGACGCCAATTGGGGCCGCGTGGTGATGGCGGTCGGCAAGGCCGGCGAGCCCGCCAACCGCGACAAGCTTTCGATCGCCTTCAACGGCATCCGCGTCGCCAAGAGCGGCGCGCGCGATCCGTCCTATGACGAGGCAGAGGTGTCGGAGGCGATGAAGGCGCCGAAGGTCGCGATCAAGGTCTCGCTCGGGCTCGGCAAGGGCCGCGACCGCGTGCTGACCTGCGACCTCACCAAGGAATACGTCGCGATCAACGGCGACTACCGATCGTAGTCCCAGCCATTCCGAGCCGACGCGCATGGCCGATCTCAAACTGACCCTGGTCGTGGCCTGCGCCCTGGTCGACGCCGACAAGCGCGTGCTGATCGCGCAGCGGCCCGAGGGCAAGACGCTGGCCGGGCTGTGGGAGTTTCCCGGCGGCAAGATCGAGCCCGGCGAGCGGCCGGAACAGACCTTGATCCGCGAGCTGCACGAGGAGCTCGGCATTTCCGTCAGCGAGCCGTGCCTCGCGCCGCTGACCTTTGCCAGCCACGCCTACGAGAGCTTTCACCTCCTGATGCCGCTCTACATCTGCCGTCGCTGGGAAGGGCTGGTGGTCGCCCGCGAGGGCCAGACCCTCGCCTGGGTCCGCACCAACAAGCTGCGCGACTATCCGATGCCGCCAGCAGACATCCCGCTGATCCCGCATCTCATCGATCTGTTGATGTGAGAGCTTCCCGGATCTGCGCAGCAGCGCAAACGCGCTGCAGCGCGTTCGGGACACGTCAGTCGCGCTTTGCCTTCCTCACCGCGTCCGCAAGGCTCGCCTTGGCCGAGCCGGGCTTCAGCGGCTGCTGCTGGCTCGCATGCGGCGCCCAGCCGGACAGCCAGACCACGTCGAAGGTGGCGCGGATGCGGCCATCCGGATCGGCGAACCGTCCCGCATAGATTTCGGCCATGCGCAGCATCGTGGTCCGCCGCGTCAGGGTGCGCCGCCGTTCGATCAGCACATTGGCCGCCCCCATGCGCCGAAGATCCTGCATCAGGGCGAAAGCATTGGAATAGCGCACCACGACGCGGTCGACGTCGGTGACCGGCAGCGCGAAACCCGCCCGCTGCAAGAGCGCGCCGATGTCGCGCAGGTCGGCGAACGGCGCCACCCGCGGCGACACCCCGCCCTCGCACTCGGCTTCGGCAGCGGCAAAGGCCTGCCGCAGTTCGATCAGGCTGTCGCCGCCGATCATCGCCGCGAGCAGGAGGCCGTCTGGCCTCAGCGCGCGGCGGACCTGGGCGAGCACGCCGGGCAGATCGTTGACGAACTGCAGAGCGAGCGCCGAGGCGACGAGGTCGAGCGTCTCGGGCGCCAGGGGCAGCCGTTCCTCGCCGGTCTCATCGAGGGCGATCCGCTGCACTGATGCGCGGCCGCGCAGCGCCGAGACGCCCTCGCCCGGCGTCCACAGATCGGCCGCGTCGGGAAAATCCCGCTTCACCGCGGCGAGCCGGTCGGCCATGTCCTCGTCGACCCGGTCCAGCAGGAACGTCGCCGGCCCCAGCGCCCGCGCGCGGCGCTGCCGGGCGTGCAGCAATGCGCGGTCGAACAGGACGGGGGGTGCTTGTACGGGCGAGGCCATGACGCTGGTTACGCCGATCCCGACGGCTCTGGCAATCCGGCGCTTGAGCAGGCCGTGACGCGGCGCTAGCCTTTCCGCCATGGAGGCCGACAGCATCCCGTCCCGTTCCATCGTTCGTCATTGGCGCGGCGCGCTCGTGGCCGGCCGTCATTTGCTGTCGCAGACCGCGCGGCTTGCGCTCGACATCGCGCTGCCGACGCTGTGCGTGTCCTGCCGCGAGCCGGTCGACGGCGAAGGCGTCTGCGCGGCGTGCTGGGCCAGGCTCTCCTTCATCGCGCCGCCCTACTGCCCACGGCTCGGCATCCCCTTCGTCTACGATCCCGGTCCGGACATGCTGTCGATGGAGGCGATCGCCAACCCACCGGCCTACCAACGCGCGCGAGCCGCGGTGCGCTACGACGACGTCGCCCGCACGCTGGTGCATGCACTCAAATATCAGGACCGCACCGATCTCGCGCCCGCCATGGGCCGCTGGATGGCGCGCGCCGGCCGCGAACTCCTGACCGATGCCGACATGCTGATCCCGGTGCCGCTGCATTGGCGGCGGGCATGGCGCCGCCGCTACAATCAGTCCGGCGCGCTCGCGCGAATCATCGCACGGCACAGCGGGGTCAAGGCGAGAGGCGACGTGCTGCGGCGGGTGCGCGCGACCGAGCAGCAGATCGGGTTGTCGCGCGCCCAGCGCGCCACCAATGTGCAGGGCGCATTCCAGGTATCCGCCGACCGTCAATCGGAGGTCCAGGGCCGTCGCATCGTCCTGGTCGACGATGTCCTGACCTCCGGCGCCACGCTGGACGCCTGCGCGCGGGCCTTGCTGCGGGCCAAGGCGGCCCAGGTCGACGCGCTGGTGTTCGCCCGGGTTGTGGACGGCGGGTCGCGTCCCATATAATTCAAATAATTCACGAAATGAGAGCGCCAGGCGAGATGACCTCTGCTGTCGAGATCTACACCAGGCCGGGCTGCGGCTATTGTTCCGCGGCAAAATCGCTGCTGACCCGCAAGAACGCAGCCTTCATCGAGTTCGATGTTGCCAAGGATCCGTCCTGGCGGGAGGCCATGTACAACCGCGCCGGCGCGGGCGCGACCTTTCCGCAGATATGGATCGGCGAGACCCATGTCGGGGGCTGCGACGATCTCTACGCGCTCGACCGCGAAGGCAAGCTCGATGGATTGTTGTCCAGCGTGAGGGCGACCTCATGAGCGACGATCCTACCTTCAAGGCGGCCATGGTGCAGATGCGCACCTCGCTCCTGCCCGAGCCGAGCCTGGAGCAGGCGACCAAGCTGATCCGCCAGGCGGCCGCGGCCGGCGCCGACTACGTGCAGACGCCCGAAGTCAGCAACATGATGCAGGCGAACCGCAAGGCGCTGTTCGAGCAGCTCGCGACCGAAGAGGACGACAAATCGCTCAGGGCCTATCGCGCGCTCGCGGCCGAATTGAACATCCATCTGCATGTCGGCTCGCTGGCGCTCCGGTTCTCGCCGGAGAAGGCGGTCAACCGCTCCTTCCTGATCGGGCCCGACGGCGGCCTGCTCGCGAGCTATGACAAGATCCACATGTTCGACATCGAGCTGCCGGACGGCGAGAGCTACCGGGAGTCCGCGAACTACCAGCCGGGCGAGACGGCCGTGATCTCCGACCTGCCCTGGGGCCGCATCGGGCTCACGATCTGCTACGATCTGCGCTTCCCCGCGCTCTATCGCGCTCTCGCCGAGAGCGGCGCCTCGTTCCTCGCCATTCCCTCCGCCTTCACCCGCAAGACCGGGGAAGCGCACTGGCACGTGCTGCTGCGCGCGCGCGCCATCGAGACCGGCTGCTTCGTGTTCGCAGCCGCGCAAGCAGGCCTGCACGAGAACAAGCGCGAGACCTACGGCCACTCGCTCATCATCGACCCCTGGGGCGAGATTCTCGCCGAAGGCGATGTCGAGCCCGGCATCATCATGGCCAGGATCGACCCGACCAAGGTCGAGACCGCGCGGAAAGCCATCCCCTCGCTGCAGCATGGCCGCCGCTTCGGCGTCGCCGATCCCAAGGCCGGCCCGGACCATCTGCACCTGGTGCGGGGATCGGCATGATCCGCTACACGCTCCGCTGCGACCGCAGCCACGAGTTCGAGAGCTGGTTCCAAAACTCCTCGGCCTACGAGCAGCAGGTCAAGCGCAAGCTCGTGACCTGTCCGGTCTGCGGCTCGGCCAAGGTCGACAAGGCGATCATGGCGCCGCGCATCGTCGGCAAGAAGGGTCGCGAGCCGGCGCAGGAGCCCGCGCCCGCGAAGCCAGCCGAGGCTCCGCAGCAGGCGCCGACATCGCTGATGATGGCGCAGGAACGCGACCTGCGCGCCAAGCTGAAGGAATTGCGCGATCACATCGTCAAGAACGCCGACAATGTCGGCGAGCGCTTCCCCAACGAGGCGCGTGCGATGCATTACGGCGACAAGGAGCATCGCCCGATCTACGGAGAGGCCTCGCCCGGCGAGGCCAAGGCCCTGATCGACGAAGGCATCGAGGTCTCGCCGCTGCCGACCCTGCCCGAAGACAGGAATTGACGCGGAGCGTCACGCCCCCACCAGCACCGCGACGCCGATCACGATCAGCACGATGCCTGCGAGCTCGCGCGCAGAGATCGGCTGCTTGAACGAGTAGTAGGCCACGCCTTGCGCGAACAGCACCTCGACCAGCGCGAGCGTGCGGACGTTGGCGGCGGCCGTCAGCGCGAACGACAGGAACCAGAACTGCGAGGCAAAGGCGCCCGTGAAGCCGGCGAGCATCGACGGCTTCCAGAGCCTCAGGATGTCCTGCAGGATTTTTGGCGCGCGCGAGAGCAGGTAGACCGTCAGCACCAGCGTCTGCACGAACAGCCCCAGCACCAGCGTGAACGACGCGGCCGTGACGAAGGAGACGCCGGGCACCGTGATGATCGCGCCGCGAAAACCGACCGCCGACAGCGCGAAGGCCGCGGCCGCGACCAGGCCGATGATGGTCGGCTTCAATTCCGCAAAGCTCTTCTCGCCGCCGGGCCTGAGCGCGGTGATGACGACGCCGACCGTGGCGATCACGATCGCCAGCACCTTCAGCCAGGTCAGGTGATCGCCGAGGAAGACGAAGCCGAAGATCGCGGTCTGAATCGCCTCGGTCTTGAGGTAGGCGGTCGTCACCACGAAGGAACGGGTGTTCATCGCGACCAGCATCAGCCCGGTGGCGAGGATCTGGCTGAGCGCGCCCAGGAGCAGCCACGGCCAGAACATCGAAGGCGGCGTCGTGACATGATCGCCGGAGACGACGAGCACCGTCGCATAGAACAGCACCGAGAACGGAAAGCCGAACAGGAAGCGGATATTGGTCGCGCCCCAGGTGCCGAGCGGCCCCGTCAGCGACCGCTGCATCGCATTGCGCGCGACCTGCCCGAGCGCAGCGACGATGGTGAAGGGAATCCAGAGGCTGGCGATCGTGAGCATGGGTGGGGATGGAGACGTGGCAACGAGGAATGCCGCGACAACCTGCCGGGAGCAGATTATCAGGTCAACCTCAGGTACGTCATGGGAGCGATGCCCGCGCAATAAACTCAACTGTCGTCCCTGCGAACGCAGGGACCCATAACCCCAGGACAGAGTTCTTGCGAAGGCGATCAGCTACGCATCCACCCGCCGCGCACACATGATAGATTCCGCGGTAGGGGTCCCCGCGTTCGCAGGGACGACACCGAAAAATTGGCTCGGCCTGTCTGTCACATCAGACCAGTAGATCGCTGAGATCACGCCATTCGAGATTGTCGCGCTCGATCAACTCGATCTTCCAATCGCGCTTCCAGCGCTTCAGTTGCTTTTCTCGGGCGATCGCGTCTTCTGCCCGTTCATAGGTCTCCGCATACACGAGGCGATACACGCCGTACTTCCTGACAAATTCAGAGCCCTTGCCGGCTCGGTGTTCTTCCAGTCGCTTCTGCAGCGAGTTGGTTACACCGATGTACAGCGTCCCGTGACGGCGACTGGCGAGGATGTAGACGTAGTACATGACTGGGCGCCTACCTCGTTCAACAACAGCAGCCGGTGGCTATGGGTCCCTGCGTTCGCAGGGACGACACTGTCGCTGGGGCACGCGACTCACGCCCCTCACACCATTCCTTCCGCCACGACCATGTAGTTCACGTCCGTGTCGGCGGAGAGGCTCCATTTGTCGGCGAAGGGGCTGTAGACGACGCCGGACTGCTCGGTGATGACGAGGCGGCTGTCGAGCAGGTACTTTGCGAGCTCGTCGGGGGTGACGAACTTGTTCCACTCGTGGGTGCCGCGCGGCAGCCAGCGCAGGACGTATTCGGCACCGACGATGGCGAGCGCAAAGCTCTTCCAGTTGCGGTTGAGCGTCGAAACCACCATCAGCCCGTTCGGCTTCAGCATGGCGGCGCAGCGCGCCAGGAACGCGCCGACGTCGGTGACGTGCTCGACTACCTCCATGGCCAGCACGATGTCGAAGCGCTCGCGCGGGTCGGTCTCCTCCACCGTGGTGCAGCGGTAGTCGATCGACAGATGCCCCTTGTCGGCATGCAGCTTGGCGGCGGCGATGTTGCTCGCGGAGGGATCGATGCCGATCACCTGCGCGCCCAGGCGCGACAGCGGCTCGCACAAGAGGCCCGCACCGCAGCCGATGTCGAGCAGGCGCAGGCCGGACAGGCAGTTGAGGCTGCGCACATTGCGCTCGAACTTGCGGCAGGCGGCATCGCGGATGTAGCCGAGCCGCAGCGGGTTGATCTTGTGAAGGGGCGCCATCTTGCCCTTCGGATCCCACCACTCGGCCGAGAGTTTCGAGAATTTCGCGACCTCGGCGGCGTCGACGGTCGACCCTCGTGCGGTCAACCCCTGACCGGAACTATCTTGCTGCATGCTCATGGAACGCGCCGTCCTACCGCGTGGTGATGGAATTGCGGAACGCCAGCGGCGAGGCAATGGTCCTGATCGTCTCGACGCCCTCGCCGACTCCGCGAATCGTCACGTCACCATAGTTGAAGATGCGCCCAAGGATGGACTGGTCGACGTCGACGCTTTCCACCTTGTCGAGGCTCATTTCGAAGGTCTTGCGGGTGATGAACCCGGTCTTGTGCACGACCCTGAAATTGGTCACGTCGGTCTCGGTGGTCCAGCGATGGAACCAGCCCTTCAGGGTCAGATAGAGGGCGAGGCACGCCACCAGGGCAGATGCCGTCAGGCACAGCAGCACGAGGCCCTCGACGACGGTCATCCGGGACATGCCGAGCAGGATCAAGGCCGCGATCCAGGCCGAAACGGCCGGGACATAGAAGATCCAGTGCGCATTGGTCGAATACAGCACCTTCTCGCCGGGCTGCAGGATCTCGTCGATATACCGCGCCATGATCTCGATAAACCCAACTCTGCGCCCCCCGGACGAGCGGGAGCCGACTTCAGGAACCGGCTTGCCCCCGGCGCCGCCGCTCTGTATACGCGCGGTCGGTATCCGCGGCGTTCTAGCGCGGGTCACCTTACTTATCCTTACTGGGGAATGCACGCGTCGTCATGAGCCGCCTCGTGATGAAATTCGGCGGCACGTCCGTCGCCAATATCGAGCGTATCCGCAACGTCGCACGCCACGTGAAGCGTGAGGTGGACGCCGGGCACGAGGTTGCCGTGGTGGTGTCGGCGATGGCCGGCAAGACCAACGAGCTGGTGGCCTGGTGCACCGAAGCGTCCCCCATGCATGATGCGCGCGAATATGACGCCGTGGTCGCCTCCGGCGAGCAGGTCACCTCGGGGCTGCTCGCGATCGTGCTGCAGGGGATGGGCATCCAGGCGCGGTCCTGGCAGGGCTGGCAGATTCCGATCAAGACCAGCGACGCCCATGCCTCGGCCCGGATCGAGGCCATCGACGGCGAGGAGATCGTCAACCGCTTCAAGGAACGGAAGGAAGTCGCCGTCGTCGCCGGCTTCCAGGGCATCAATCCCCAGACCAACCGCATCACCACGCTCGGCCGCGGCGGCTCCGACACCTCGGCGGTGGCGATCGCCGCCGCGATCAAGGCGGACCGCTGCGACATCTATACCGACGTCGACGGCGTCTACACCACGGACCCGCGAATCGTGCCGAAGGCGCGCCGGCTCGACAAGATCGCGTTCGAGGACATGCTGGAACTGGCGTCCCAGGGCGCCAAGGTGCTGCAGGTGCGCTCGGTGGAACTCGGCATGGTCCACAACATGCCGATCTTCGTGCGCTCCAGCTTCGACAAGCCCGAGGATATCGACCCGCACGCCAACCAGCCGCCGGGCACGCTGATCTGCAGCGAGGAGGAGATCATGGAAAGCCACGTCGTCACCGGCATCGCCTTCTCCAAGGACGAGGCCCAGATCTCGGTGCGCCAGATCCAGGACAAGCCCGGGGTTGCCGCCTCGATCTTCGGCCCGCTGGCGGACGCCAACATCAACGTCGACATGATCGTGCAGAACGTCTCCGAGGACGGCAAGACCACCGATCTCACCTTCACGGTGCCGGCCGCCGACTACGTCCGCGCCAAGGACACCATTACCGCCGCCAAGGCGAAGATCGGCTACGCCCGGCTCGACAGCGCCACCGACGTCGCCAAGATTTCCGTCATTGGCAGCGGCATGCGCAGCCATGCCGGCGTCGCCGCCCAGGCGTTCTCGGCGCTCGCTGCGCGGAACATCAACATCCGCGCCATTACAACCTCCGAGATCAAATTCTCGGTCCTGATCGACACCGCCTATACCGAACTCGCGGTGCGAACGCTGCATACGCTCTACGGTCTCGATCAGGTTTAGACGAATTTTCTCTTAGCGGCCGCAGCATTGCGAAGGTGTACACACCTTCGCATCTGGCAAGCGTTTTGCTTGGCAAAACAAGCCTCGATTCGCTATACGGCGAACAGGGTGGGCTGCCGCAGACCGTGCCCCGGTTGAGGCGGCGCTTGCGTCGGTCCAGGCGTCAAATCTTGGGATTTGGTCTTGGGAAGATTTGGGCTTGCGCCGGCGCCGGATGACCAAATGTGTTGTTTTTCTGGAGTTTTGGGCCAGCCCCCGGCCAGGAACCGGCGGGGCCTGTGGAGGAGATTGACGGCACATGCGGAGCACGTCGGGAGGTCCCCGCGTCTTGTTGAGACGGCTCCGCGAAACCATGGCGGAGCAGGTCTCGGCCCAGGAGCGGCTGGACAAGATCGTGGTCTTGATCGCCGCCAACATGGTGGCCGAGGTCTGCTCGGTCTACGTGCTGCGCGTCGACAACACCCTCGAGCTCTACGCCACCGAGGGCCTGAATCGCGAGGCGGTACACCATACCGTGCTGAGCGCCCATGAGGGCCTGGTCGGCCTCGTCGCCAGCGAAGCGACCCCGCTCAACCTGAGCGACGCGCAGAGCCACCCGGCCTTCTCGTTCCGCCCCGAGACCGGCGAAGAGATCTACCACTCCTTCCTCGGCGTGCCGATCCTGCGCGCCGGCAATACGCTCGGCGTGCTGGTGGTGCAGAATCGCGCCAAGCGCACCTATGTCGAGGAGGAGCTGGAGGCGCTGCAGACCACCGCCATGGTGCTGGCGGAGCTGATCGCTTCCGGCGAATTGTCCGCGCTGGCGCAGCCGGGCCTCGAGCCCGCCGCGCGCCACTCCCTGCACAAGACCGGCGCCATCCTGTCGGACGGCATCGCGCTCGGGCATGTGGTGCTGCACGAGCCGCGCGTCGTCATCAACAACTACATCGCCGAGGACCTGCCCAAGGAGATCAAGCGGCTCGATACCGCGCTCGCCAAGCTGCGCGCCGATCTCGACCGCATGCTGGAGCGCGGCGACGTCGCCGAAGGCGGCGAGCACCGCGACGTGCTCGAGGCCTACCGGATGTTCGCCAACGACCAGGGCTGGTCGCACAAGCTGCACGAGGCGGTCGCCACGGGCCTGACGGCGGAGGCCGCCGTCGAGCGCGTGCAGTCCGACACCCGCGCCCGCATGCTGCGCTCCACCGATCCTTACCTGCGCGACCGGCTGCACGACCTCGAGGACCTCGGGCACCGCCTGATGCGGCAGCTCGTCGGCCAGGATCACGCGCCCTCGCGCGAACAGCTGCCCGACAACGCCATCCTGATCGCGCGCGCCATGGGACCGGCGGCGCTGCTCGACTACGACCGCAAGCGCCTGCGCGGCCTGGTGCTGGAGGAGGGCACCGCCAATTCTCACGTCTCGATCGTGGCGCGCGCGCTCGGCATCCCTGCGGTCGGCGAGATCCCGAACGCGCCCGGCATTGCGGACCCCGGCGACGCCATCATCGTCGACGGCACCTCCGGCTCGATCTACATCCGGCCGTCGCAGGAGATCGAGGCGGCCTACGCCGAACGCGTGCGCTTCCGCGCCCGCCGCCAGGCGCAATATCTGGCGCTGCGCGAGCGCTCCTGCATCACCAAAGACGGCCAGCCGGTCGAGCTGATGATCAACGCCGGCCTCGTCATCGACCTGCCGCATATCGACGACACCGGCAGCGCCGGCATCGGGCTGTTCCGCACCGAGCTGCAATTCATGGTCGGGCAGAGCCTGCCGCGCACGTCCGACCAGCTTACGCTCTATCGCACGGTGCTCGACGCCGCCGGCACGAAACCCGTCACCTTCCGCACCCTCGACATCGGCGGCGACAAGGCGCTGCCCTACATGGAGACGGTGATCGAGGAAAATCCCGCGCTCGGCTGGCGCGCGATCCGGCTCGGTCTCGATCGTCCGGGGCTGTTGCGCGGCCAGATCCGCGCGCTGCTGCGCGCCGGCGGCGGCCGCGCGCTGAAGGTGATGTTCCCGATGATCTCGGAGGTCGCGGAATTCGATGCCGCGAAGGCACTGGTCGAACGCGAGCTGACCTATCTGCGCCAGCACGGCCATACGCTGCCGGAGCGCATCGACATCGGCACCATGGTCGAGGTTCCGGCGCTGCTCTATCAGCTCGACGAGCTCCTGACCAAGGTCGACTTCATCTCGGTCGGCTCCAACGACCTGTTCCAGTTCCTGTTCGCGGTCGACCGCGGCAACGCAAAGGTCTCCGAGCGCTTCGACACCATGTCGGCCCCGATCCTGCGCGTGCTGCGCGAAATCGCGCGCAAGGCCAATGCGGCGAAGAAGTCGGTGTCGCTGTGCGGCGAGATGGCCTCCAAGCCAATCGGCGCGCTGGCGCTGATCGCGATGGGCTATCGCTCGCTGTCGCTGTCGGCGACCGCGCTTGGACCGGTCAAGGCGATGATCCTCGAGCTCGACGCCAGCAAGGCGGAGGCGATGCTCGGGCCGCTGCTGGATGCGCCCGCAGGCACCGTCCCGATCCGGCAGAAGCTGACGGAGTTTGCCGAGGCCGAAGGGCTGCCGTTGTAGCGGGCCGTCTTCGCCGCCCCGCCCTGCTCCTTTTCGCCATTTGAGACTTGCCCGATGCCGTCACTCCCCGAAGCCAAACTGGACGTTCTGCTGGCGCACCATGCTTCGCTCGAGAACGAGCTGCTCGGCCAGGTGAGCTCGGAGCGCTATGTGCAGATCACGCGCGAGCTCGCCGAGATCGCTCCGCTGATCGAGGCGGTGAAGGCCTATCGTGCTGCCGTCAAGGAGCTCTCCGACACCGAGGCGCTGATCGCCGATCCCGCGACCGACGCCGAGATGCGCGCGATGGCGGAGGCCGAACGCGGCGATCTGGCGCCGAAGATCGACGACCTCGTGCAGAAGATCCGCCTTGCGCTCCTGCCCAAGGATGCCATGGACGACCGCAACGTGGTGCTGGAGATCCGCGCCGGCACCGGCGGCGACGAGGCCTCGCTGTTCGCCGGCGACCTGTTCCGGATGTACGAGCGCTTTGCCGGTCTGCAGGGCTGGAAGGTCGACGTCATCTCGGCGAGCGAAGGCACGGTCGGCGGCTACAAGGAGATCGTCGCGGAGGTGCAGGGCCGCGGCGCGTTCTCGAAGCTGAAGTTCGAATCCGGCGTGCACCGGGTGCAGCGGGTGCCCGACACCGAGACGCAAGGGCGCATCCACACCTCGGCCGCGACGGTCGCCGTGCTGCCGGAGGTCGAAGACGTCGACGTCGACATCAAGAACGAGGACTTGCGGATCGAGACCATGCGCGCGCAGGGCGCCGGCGGCCAGCACGTCAACAAGACGGAATCGGCGATCCGCATCACCCACATCCCGACCGGCATCGTCGTGATGATGCAGGACAGCCGCTCGCAACACAAGAATCGGGCGTCGGCCATGAACATCCTGCGCTCGCGCATCTACGACGCCGAACGGCAGCGCGTCGAGGCGGCGCGCTCGGCGGACCGCAAGGAGAAGGTCGGCTCCGGCGACCGCAGCGAGCGCATCCGCACCTACAATTTCCCGCAGGGCCGCGTCACCGA
>NZ_JAGWUA010000141.1 GCF_028868675.1 Bradyrhizobium sp. | reverse complement strand
TTGAAGAGTCCCGTGCCCCGGATGCAGCGCAGCGCGTCGCGCCTTCGCGGCATGGTGCGCTGCTGAGCCGGGGCCCATTGCCGCCTTCTGGCTCCCGGCTCTGCGTCGCGGCACTTCGCGCCGCACCGCGTCCGGGACATGAGAGCCTCACACCGCCGGCTTCACGCCGGGCAGCGCCTGGACCAGATCGCGGAAGGCGGCGCCGCGGATCTCAAAATTGCGGTACTGGTCGAAGGAGGCGCAAGCCGGCGACAGCAGCACGACCGCCTCGTGCAGGCCGGACGCTTCGGCGTCGCGCGCGGCGTGCGCGACCGCGACATCGAGCGTTCCACTGATCTCGTGCGCAACCTGCGAACCCAGTGTGCCGGAAAACTCCTGCGCCGCCTCGCCGATCAGATAGGCTTTTCGGATGCGCGGGAAAAATCCGGTCAGGCTGGTGATGCCGCCCATCTTCGGCTTGCCGCCGGCGATCCAGAAGATGTCGGCGAACGACGACAGCGCATGCGCGGCGGCGTCCGCGTTGGTGCCCTTGGAGTCGTTGACGAACAGCACGTTGCCGCGGCGGCCGACCTGCTCCATGCGATGCGCAAGCCCCGGGAAGCTGCGCAGGCCATCCTGCAGCACGTCGCGCGAGACGCCCATCGCGAGCGCGCAGGCCGACGCGCAGGCCGCATTCTGCGCATTGTGCAGGCCGCGCAGCGAGCCGATGCCGCCGAGTTTTGCCACCTCGCTGCGGGCGCCGCCCGCGGCCCGCACGATCGTGCCGTGCTCGACATAGATGCCGGTGGCCAGCGGGTTCTTGACGGAAATGCGCACCACGGTCTTGCCGGCGCGGTCGAGCCGGTCGGCGACGTCGCGGCAAAACCCGTCGTCGACGCCGACGATCGCGGTGCCCTGCGCCTGCACGCCGGCGACGAGGCGCTCCTTCACCGCGGCATAGTTCGCAATCGTGCCGTGGCGGTCGATGTGGTCCTCGCTGACATTGAGCAGAATGCCGACGGAGGGATCGAGCGAGGGCGTCAGGTCGATCTGGTAAGACGACATCTCGATGACGTGGACGCGGCCCATCCGCGGCGGCTCCAGCGACAGGATCGCGGTGCCGATGTTGCCGCCCATCTGGGTGTCGTAGCCGGCGACCTTCGTCAGATGCGCGATCAGCGCCGTCGTGGTCGACTTCCCGTTGGTGCCGGTGATCGCGACGAACGGCGCGTTCGGCGCGTGGCGCCGCCGCTCCCGGCAGAACAATTCGATGTCGCCGATCACCTCGACGCCCGCCTCGCGCGCCCTGAGCACGCTCCAGTGCGGCGCCGGATGAGTGAGCGGCACGCCGGGGGCGAGGATGAGCGCCGCGAAATTCGCCCACGACACGCTGCGCAGATCGGCGGTGACGAAGCCGGCCTGCGCAGCCCTGGCGACGTTGTCCGCGCTGTCGTCGCCGGCGACCACCTCGGCTCCGCCGGCCTTCAGCGCATGGCACGAGGCGAGCCCGGAGCCGCCGAGGCCGAACACCGCGACCGTCTTTCCCGCGAAGGAGGTGACGGGGATCATGGTGACTTCACCGCAGCTTCAGCGTGGAGAGGCCGGCGAGCGCCAGCATCACCGAGATGATCCAGAAGCGGATCACGATCTGCGGCTCGGTCCAGCCGAGTTGCTCGAAATGGTGGTGGATCGGCGCCATCCTGAAGATGCGCTTGCCCGTGAGCTTGAACGACACGACCTGCACGATCACCGAGACGGCCTCCAGGACGAACAGGCCGCCGATCACGGCGAGCACGATCTCGTGCTTCACCGCGACCGCGATCGAGCCGAGCATGCCGCCGAGCGCAAGCGAGCCGGTATCGCCCATGAAGATTGAGGCGGGCGGCGCGTTGAACCAGAGAAAGCCGAGGCCGGCGCCGAGCAGCGCGCCGCAGAGCACCGCGAGTTCGCCGGTGCCGGCGACATATTTGATCTGCAGATATTCGGCGAACACCGCGTTGCCGGCGAGGTAGGCGATCATGGCGAAGCTTGCGGTCGCGATCATCACCGGCACGATGGCGAGCCCGTCGAGCCCGTCGGTGAGGTTCACCGCGTTGCCGGCGCCGACGATGACGAAGGCGCCGAAGATCACGAAGAACCAGCCGAACTGGACCACCATGTCCTTCAAGAAGGGAATGGCGAGCGCAGTCGACGACGGATCGCGGTTCAGCCGCACCAGCGCGTAGCAGGCGACCAGCGCGATGACGGCCTCGATGACCAGGCGGATCTTGCCGCCGAAGCCGGTCGTCGTTTGCTTGGTCACCTTGAGGTAGTCGTCGTAGAAGCCGACGAAGCCGAAGCCGAGCGTCACCGCGAGCACGATCCAGACGTAAGGATTGAGCGGATTGGCCCACAGCACGGTGCCGACCGTCAGCCCGGACAGGATCATCAGCCCGCCCATGGTGGGCGTGCCTTTCTTGGTGAGGAGATGCGACTGCGGGCCGTCGGCCCGGATCGGCTGGCCCTTGCCCTGGCGAATGCGCAGATGGTCGATGATCCAGGGGCCGAACAGGAACACGAACAGCGCGCCGGTGACAACGGCGCCGCCGGTGCGGAACGTGATGTAGCGGAAGACGTTCAGGATCGCGCGAAACGCGCTGAGGCTCGGAAAGGTGTTGGAAAGCTCGATCAGCCAGTAAAACATTCAGACAGTCCTATACCGCTTCGTCACGCGGCCTCTGGCGAGGAAAGCACCACTGGATCGCGTCGGTTCAGATTTTCAAGCCGGTGGTCAGACGACATCGAAAAGCCGGATGCGTCGGACCGAAGGGGCGGGAACGGGACCAGGCGACGCATCAAGCAGCTTACGCTTTTGCCTGCAAGGCGGCCACTAGGCCCGGCACAAACTTGTTGACCCAGAACATCTTCTTGCTGCCCTTGACAACCACGACATCGCCTGCCTTCAGCAGGCCCGCAACCATCTGCGGCTTCAGTGTCGCGGGGTCCTCGTGCCAGCCCAGGCGCACACCGCCGGGCAGCAACTCGTAGAGGTGACGCATCAGGGGACCGACGCAGTAGACGCCGTCGACGCCGGACAGATATCCGGCGAGCCCCTGGTGATAGGTCGGCGCATCCGCGCCCAGTTCCAGCATGTCGCCGAGCACGGCGATACGGCGTCCGCCGGTCATGTGGCGCGCCTTCAGGCTTGCCAGCGCCGCGGCCATGCTGGCCGGATTGCCGTTGAAGCTGTCGTCGATCACGGTAACGCCGCCGATGGTCTGCTCGACGCCGCGGCCCGTCATGATGCCGACGCGATCGAGCCTGCCCGCGAGCGCGGCCGCGTCGAGACCAGCGGCGTGGATCGAGGCGAGCGAGGCCAGCGCATTGTGGACGCGGTGCGGCGCGCCGGGCGTCAGGCTGAATTCGATTCGGGCAGACCCGACCTGGGTCGTCACGATCCAGCTTTCGCCGTGCGGCACGTGCTTCAGCTCCCGCACCTCGGTGCCCTCGCCGAAGCGGACGACCTTGCCGGTCCATTCCGGCGCGGCAATGTCGGCCGGCAGCACCAGCATGCCGTGCTTGGGCAGGCCTTGCGCGATCGAGACCTTCTCGCGCCGGATCGCCTCCAGCGAACCGAGCTTCTCCAGATGCACGGGCTGCACGTTGACGACGAGGGCCACCGTCGGCTGCGTCAATTCGCTGAGCCGCGCGATCTCGCCGGTCTGGTTCATGCCCATCTCGACGACCCACAGACTCGCATCGGGCCTGGCGTTGCACAGCGTCAGCGGCACGCCCCAGAAATTGTTGAAGCTCGACGGGCTCGCATAGGCGTTGTCATAGGCCGCCAGAAATTCCTTGGTGCTGGTCTTGCCGGCGCTGCCGGTGAGCCCGATCACGGCGCCGCCGAAGCGCGCCCGCGCGGCACGCGCGAGCGCCCAGAGCCCGTCGATCAGCGTGTCCTTGACGACGAGTTGCGGAATGCGGATGCCCGCGATCTCGTGCGGCACGATCATCGCGACCGCGCCGGATGCTTCCGCCTTGTCGGCAAACTCCCAGCCGTCGCGCGCGCTGGCGAAACTGGAGACGAAGCCGCCGCTCGGGGTGCCGCTGAGCGCGACGAACAGGCTGCCCGGCTTGACCAGCCGGCTGTCCTGGGTGACGAAGTCGATTGCCGTATCCGGGAACGATCCGTCGACACCCAGCACCCGCGCCACTTCGGCAACCGTCCACAATGGCGCGCTCATGCATCCCCCGACGTCAATGCGGCGGCGACCGCCGCGTGATCGCTGAACGGCAGCGTGCGGTCGCCGACGATCTGTCCGGTCTCGTGGCCCTTGCCTGCGATGAGCAGCGCATCGCCCGGCGCGAGTTCCCCGATCGCGGCGCGGATGGCCTCGGCGCGGTCGCCGATCTCCCTTGCGCCCTTCGCTTCGGCCAGGATCGCGGCCCGGATCGCTGCCGGTTTCTCGCTGCGCGGATTGTCGTCGGTAACGATGACGCCGTCGGCGTTCTCGGCCGCGATCGCGCCCATGATCGGGCGCTTGCCGGCATCGCGATCGCCGCCGGCGCCGAACACGACGACCAGCCTGCGCTTGGCATAGGGCCGCAACGCCTGCAGTGCCTTCGCCAGCGCATCGGGCTTGTGCGCGTAATCGACGAAGATCGGCGCGCCGTTGCGCTCGCCGACCCGCTCGAGCCGGCCCTTGGCGCCTTCGAGACGATCGAGGCAGCCGAACACGGTCGCCGCATCGCTTCCCGTGCCGATGGCAAGGCCCGCGGCGACCAGCGCGTTCTCGACCTGGAAGCCGCCGACCAGCGGCAGCAGAATGGAAGATCTCTTGCCGCGATGCTCGACGACGAGCTTCTGCGCAAAGCCTTCGACTGCGGCATCGACCAGGCGAATGCCCTCGCCCGCCCCGTCGCCGTTGCGGCCTACCGCGATGACGCGCAAGGCCCGCAACCGCGCGGCTTCGATCACCTCCGCCGAGCAATCATGATCGGCCGAGATCACCGCGGCACCGCCTTTGGGCACGAGATCGCGGAACAGCCTGAGTTTTGCGGCGAGGTAGTGCGCGACGGTCGGATGATAATCCATGTGGTCGCGCGACAGATTGGTGAAGCCTCCGGCCGAGATGCGCACGCCGTCGAGACGGTACTGGTCGAGCCCGTGCGAGGACGCTTCGAACGCGAGATGCGTGACGCCGTCGCGCGCGATCTCGTCGAGCTGGCGATGCAGCGCGATCGGGTCCGGCGTCGTCAGCGAGCCGTAGACGGTACGCTTCGGCGAGACGAGGCCGATGGTGCCGATGCTGGCGGAGGCGTGGCCTAGCCGCTCCCAGATCTGGCGCGTGAAGGCCGCGACCGAGGTCTTGCCGCTGGTGCCGGTCACCGCGGCGATCGTCGCGGGCTGCGAGGGGAAGAATCGCGCCGCGGCCAGCGCCAGCGCGCGGCGCGGATTGCCGAGCGCAACGAACGGCACCTTGCAGCCGCCCGGCGGCGGATGGTCGCCCGCGACCGCAGCTGCGCCTGCGGCAACCGCCGAGGCGATGAAGCGCGCGCCGTCGGTCTTGTGGCCTGCGAGCGCGAAGAACAGATCGCCGGGCCTCACCGCACGGCTGTCGACCGCGAGCCCCGCCACCTCGATTCCCGCCGCGGCGGGCTCGATTGCGGCGTCATCGCCAAGAAGGTCGCGCAGTTTCATGGTCTTCCAGTCGACACGCCATGCCGGATGCCCGGCGGTCCCGGGGAATACCGACTCAGGGCAGCTGAGGAACGAATTACTGGGTTGTCCTGGATGCTGCAAGAATAAGGCGGTCGGACGGCGGCAGGTTGAAGCGCGGCTCGATCCCGAGCAGCGGCGCGATCCGGGCGATCACCTTGCCGCCGGTGGGCACCGCGTTCCAGCCCGAGGTGATGAAGCCGTAGGTTTCCTTCAGCGGCTGCGGCTCGTCCAGCATGATCAGGAGCTGGTATTTTGGATTGTCCGCCGGCAGGATCGCCGTGAAGGCGTTGAGCACGCGCTTCTTGACGTAGCGGCCGTTGATGACCTTCTCGGCCGTGCCGGTCTTGCCGCCGATGTAGTAGCCGGCGACGTCCGCCTTCTTGGCGGTGCCGACCTCGGCGTTCAGCCGCATCAGGTAGCGCATCTTGTCCGACGTCTCGGGCTTGATCACGCGTTTGGCGATCGCCATCGCCTCGGCTTCCGTGCGCTTGAGGAAGGTCGGCGGAATGAGATAGCCGCCGTTGACCAGCGCATCGATGCCCATCACCGCCTGCAACGGCGCCACCGCGATGCCGTGGCCGAACGAGATGGTGACGGTGTTCAGCTCGGCCCAGCGCCTGGGCAGGATCGGCGAGGCACTCTCCGGCAACTCGGTGCGCAGCCGTTCGAGCTGACCCATCTTGCGCAGGAAGGCCTTGTGCGCCTCCACGCCCTGGGACAGCGCGATGCGCGCCGCGCCGACGTTGGAGGAGTAGTAGAACACTTCCTTCATGTTGATCATGCGCCCGAGCGGATGATCGTCATGGATGGTGAACTTGCCGTAGTGCAGCGGCCCGCGCGCGTCCCACATCGAGTTGAGATCGACCTTGCCGGAGTCGAGCGCCATCGCCAGCGTGAACGCCTTGAAGGTCGAGCCCATCTCGTAGACGCCGGTGGTCAGGCGGTTGATGCGGTCGGGATCGTGCGCTTCCTTGGGATTGTTCGGATCGAAGTCGGGCACCGAGACCATCGCGACGATCTCGCCGGTCTTGACGTTGGAGACGAGGCCCGAGGCCGCCTTGGCGCTGAACTTCTCCTTCGCCTTCAACAGCTCGTCGCGCAGCGCGTGCTCGACCCGCAGGTCGACCGACAATTCGATCGGCCGCTGCAGGCGGTCGGTGGCGAAGCCCGCGCGGTGCAGGTCGGCGAGCCCGTTGCTGTCGAGCCACTTCTCCATGCCGGCGATGCCCTGGTTGTCGATGTTGACGAGACCGATCAGGTGGGCGACCTCGTTGCCGGTCGGATAGACGCGCTTGTTCTCGCGCAGGAAGCCGATGCCGGGAATGCCGAGCTTGTGGATCTCCTGCTGCTGCTTCGGCGTGATCTCGCGCTTCAGCCAGACGAACCCCTTCTTCGAGGACAGCCGCTCGCGCACCTCGCCGGTGTCGAGGTCGGGCACGGTCGCGGTCAGGAGCTCGATCGCTTCGTCCTTGTCGATGATGCGGCGCGGCTCGCCGAACAGGCTCGGCGCCTTGACGTCGGTGGCGAGGATTTCGCCGTTGCGGTCGACGATGTCGGGCCGCGCGGTCGCGATGATGTCCTGCGCGGCGGCGCGCCGCGCGCTGTGGGCGTCGCCGCCGATCGCGAACATCACGAGCCGGCCGCCGATCACGGCGTAGATCGCGGTGAAGGCCAGGATGGCAAAGCCGATGCGCGCGCGCGCCTTCGCGGCGCGATCGACGTTGCGCCCGTAGAGCAGGCTGCGGATCAGCCGCTGCCGCCAGGGCTCGGCCGGTCTTTCGCCCGCTTTGGCCGGAATCTTCGCGCTCATCGCCTGTCCCCCGGTCGAGACACGGAACCCGTCACCGAATCGGGACCGGTCGCGGCTTCGATGGTGTCGATCATGGCGCCGATCGGATCGGGCTCGCCCGGCTTGACCAGCCGCGGCGGACGCTCGGGCAGGTTCTTCAGGGAATCGTACTGCGTGCCGTTGACCGGCTTCAGCGCCAGGTGCCGCTCGGCCAGGCCCTGCAGGCGCAGCGGCGCATCGAGCTTGGCCCATTCGGCGCGCAGCACCGCGATCGCGTCGCGCTGCTCGCGGATCTCGGCATGCAGCCGCAGCACGCGCTCGGTTCGGGCGGTGGATTCCATCTTGATCCGGTAGACATAGGCGGCGGCGAAGATCAGTGCGCCGATCACGAGAAGGTGGATGATGCGCATGCGCTAGCCTCCCCTCATGACGTCTGAGAGGGCGGGCCAGGACGCGCGCTCGTCGTCCGCATGCGCGGGCGCAGCCGTGCGCTCGGCGGCGCGCAGCTTGGCCGAGCGCGCCCGCGGATTGCGCGCGACCTCCTGTTCGCCGGCGACGACCGGGCGTCGCATCAGGAGGTTGAAGCTCGGCGCGGCCTGCGCCACCTCGGGCAGGTGCCGCGATCCGCCGCCGGTCTTCGCGCGCGCGGCAAGGAAATTCTTGACGATGCGGTCTTCGAGCGAATGGAAGGACACCACGACCAGCCGGCCGCCGGGTTTCAGCACGCGTTCGGCGGCGGCAAGCGCGGTCGCGAGTTCGTCGAGCTCCTCGTTGACGAAGATGCGCAGCGCCTGGAACGTCCGCGTCGCCGGGTGGATGTCGCCGGGTTTCGACCGCACCACCTTTGCGACGAGATCGGCCAGCGCGCGCGTGGTCGCGATCGGCGCGTCCTTGCGCGCGGCGACGATGGCGCGGGCTACTTTCCGCGAATGCCGTTCCTCGCCAAAGAGATAGATGATGTCGGCGAGATCGCTCTCGGACGCGATCGCGACCACGTCCGCGGCCGTCGGTCCCGTCTGCCCCATGCGCATGTCGAGCGGGCCATCCTGGCGAAACGAGAATCCGCGGGGCGCCTGGTCGAGTTGCATCGAGGAGACGCCGACGTCCATCACGACGCCGTCGACGGCGTCCAGCCCCTGCGCGGCACAGATCTCGGCGAGGCGGGAGAAGCGGTCCTCGACCAGCGTGAGCCGGCCCCCGGCGCGATCGACCAGATCGAAGCCGCCCGCGATCGCCGTGCGGTCACGGTCGATCCCGATCACCTTCGTGGCGGGGACATCGAGGATGGCGCGGCTGTAGCCACCGCCGCCAAAGGTGGCGTCGACATAGGTCCCGCCCTGGCGCGGCGCCAGATAGTGGATCGCCTCGCGGCCGAGCACGGGGATGTGGGCGGCCGAATTCATGCGCCCCGCCCGCCGGCGGCCCATGGGAGGAGGATGGCGAACGAACCCATAGCGCCTCGAAATATTCCGCTTCGCGGCGGTTCCACGGCCCAACCCCCGAACGGCGCGCTGGCACTCCCCGACCGGCCCAGGCCGCAGACCCTGATTTCCGCATGGAATTTGTCGGGCAGCCATGGGATTTCGAGCAAAAAAGCGCCATTGCCGCCCCCGGACAGGGGTCGGCTCTTCACCACTCAGTAACGGCCCTTAGCGTTAAGAAAGCGTTGACGGATCAATTACAAGTCGGAGAGGCCGGGCGCCGGTGATGCTTCATCCACACACCTCTGGCAAAATGAGTCCAGTGAGCCGTCGGCGCGATTGCGCGCGCCCGATGGTGAATGAATAGTAAAGGGAAGGGGGTCTGCCCCGTCATTCTTCCTGCCTTCCTGCCCAGTTTGAGTTGTCCCGATGCCGTCCGGTTCGTTTGCGACCGCCGCCTCCGATTCGAAGCGCCAGCGCGCCCTCCCGGTTCCCAAGACCGCGGCGAGCATGAGGACGTTCGACCCTGATTCCTCCATTGTCTCCGACGTCATCCCCTCGCCCAACCATGGCGAGCGGAACAAGGGACGGCTGCCGGACATGATCGTGCTGCACTACACCGGCATGCCCGATGTCGAGGGCGCGCTGGCGCGCCTGTGCACCGCCGGCACCGACGTCTCGGCGCACTACGTCGTGCTGGAGGACGGCCGCATCGTGCAATGCGTGCAGGAGGCGCGGCGCGCCTGGCACGCCGGCGTCTCCTCCTGGGCGGGTGAGGACGACATCAACTCCTGCTCGATCGGCGTCGAGATCGTCAATCGCGGCCATGACTGGGGCTATCCGGACTTTCCCCTGCGCCAGATCGCGGCCGTGATCGCGCTTTGCCGCGGCATCATGCTTCGCCGCAAGGTGCCTCCTCACCGGGTGCTCGCGCATTCCGATGTGGCGCCGGCGCGCAAGAAGGATCCGGGCGAGAAATTTCCGTGGCATTCGCTGGCCAATTCCGGCGTCGGCCACTGGGTGACGCCGGCGCCGATCGTGCGCGGCGAGAGCCTGATGCTCGGCACGATCCGCGACGAGGTGCTGAGCCTGCAACAGGCGCTCGCCAGGTACGGCTACGCCGTCCCGCTGACAGGCAAGTACGATGCCGCGACCATGGAAGTCGTCATGGCGTTCCAGCGCCACTTCCGTCCCGCCCGCCTCGACGGCGTGGCCGATCATTCCACGCTCTCGACGCTGCAGGCGCTGCTGGCGAGCCTGCCGCCGGAAGTGACGGCCATCGCGGCGAAGTGACGGCGATAGCCTCATCCTCCGTCATTGCGAGAAGCGGAGCGACGAAGCAATCCAGACTGCCACCGCCGATACATTCTGGATTGCTTCGCTTCGCTCGCAATGACAGCACTTGCGGCGACAGTTTTCACAATCAAGGATCTCAAATCATGGCTACCATCCATCACGACATTCCCCTCGATGCGCCCGCCGCCGACGTCTGGGACGCCGTGCGCGACTTCGGCGCGGTGCACGAGCGTCTGGCGCCGGGCTTCGTCACCGCCTGCGCAATCGACGGCGACGCGCGCGTCGTCACCTTCGCCAACGGCGTGGTGGCGCGCGAGATGCTGGTCGACTGTGACGAGACGCGGCGGCGCCTCGTCTACGCCATCAGCAACGAGCGGGTGACCCACTACAACGCTTCGGTGCAGGTGATCGCCGACGGCGAGGCGAAATGCCGGCTGCTCTGGACCATCGACCTCCTGCCGAACGCGTTCGGGCCGTATGTCGAGGACCGGACGAAACAGGCGGTATTGGCGATGCACAAGGCGTTTCCGCCGGCCACGATCCGCACTCCTGTGTGATCTTTCTCACAGAGCGGCCGCCGGGCCGGGCTTAACCATGGCCCCGTGCGTCCGGTTGGCTCCGCTCCCGCGGAGCTACGCACGCGAGGAGCTAGTCATGCGAGGTGCGGACAAGGTGATCTGCCAGGCGGCGGCCGTGCTGCTGCTGTTCTCGATCACGAGCACGCCGGCGAAGGCGCAGTTCGCCGGTTTCGGCGGCGGCGGCGCCGGCCAGGACATGATGACCCAGATGGCGCCGATGCTGGAGATGATGAAGGCCAAGATGGGCAAGCGGCGCTTTGCCATGCTGATGCAGACCATGGGGCCGATGATGGGCCAGATGATGGAGAACGGCGGCGGTTTTGGCGGCATGATGGGCGGCAGCGGGTTCGGCGGCGGCCTTACCGGCGGCGGCATGAGCGGCGGCTACGGCGGCTACACGCCCGTGGCCGGCGGCTATCTGCCGACCGGCATGGGTTACGGCGGTGGCGACATCATGGGCATGCTGGGAGGCGCCGGCGGCGGCGACATGATGAGCATGATCCCGCAACTGATGCGGCTCGCAAATGTCGGTGGCGGCCACCGGCGCCACCGGCGGCACTAATCCGCGGCGCCTGAGAGGACCGGTCGGATGCCGGCCTTGCTGTCGCGCGGGCCCCAGCGCGTCGCCACGACGCTGGAGCAGGACAGCGTGCCGAGCACGACCATCGAGCTTGCCGCGAGCCAGAAGAAGTCTTGCGCGGTCGCGGCATGGGTCGCGAGATACCAGCCGCCGATCGCGATGAAGACCAGCCGCGCGGTCTGCGCCAGCACCGGCCCCAGCACTTTCGCCGCGCCCTGCGAGGAGAAGTACATCGACGAGGCCAGGCCGATGAAGGCGTAGAACGGCGCCACCGTCGACAGGTATTGATGGCTCGCCGCGCGCACCGCGGCATCGCCAGTGAAGATGTCGACCCAGATGTCCGGGAAGATCGCGACCAGGCTCGCGAGTGACCCGACGCCGGTGAAGGCGACGATGCCGGCGGTCCAGGCGATGCGCCGCGCGCGGGCGATGCGGCCGGCGCCGACCGCCATGCCGATCATCGGCACCGAGCCGATGCCGACGGAGAACGCGATCGAGGTCAGCAAGAATTCGAGCCGCGCGCCGATGCCGTAGCCGGCGAGGATCGCGGTGCCGAAGGTCGCCAGCATGTGGGTGAAGATCGAGATGGTCAGCACCGACTGCAGCGGCGAGAAGCAGGCGATGGCGCCGACCTTGAGAATGTCGAAGAACATCGCCCACTGGATGCGCAGGCCCCGCAGCTTCGGCACGACGCGGGCGCGGCCGGAAAACAGGTACCAGCCCATCACGGAGATGTTGATGGTGTAGGCGATCAGCGCGCCGGCGGCGACGCCGCGCATGCCGAACTGCGGGATCGGCCCGAACCCAAGCCCCAGCGTGCCGCCCAGGACGATCTGCCAGACCGCGGAGTTGAGGATCAGGAACGACGGCAGCCGCATGTTGCCGGTGCCGCGCAGCACGCCGGCCATGGTGTTGAGCAGCCAGGGCAGCACGGCGCCGCCGAAGAAGATCTGGGTATAGGCGGTCGCCTGCGTCAGCACGTTGCCGCGGCCACCGAGCAGTTCCAGCACCTTCGGTCCGAAAACCAGCATACCCAGCATGAAGACGACGCCGAAGGTGAGACCGATGAGCAGCGCATGCGAGGCGAGCGTCGAGGCGCGTTCGCGATCACCGCCGCCGAGCGCGCGGGCGATTGCGGATGCCACGCCGCCACCCATGGCGCCGCCGGACATCGTCATGGTCAGGATCACGGTCGGGAATACCAGCGCCATCGCGGCCAGCGCCTCCACGCCGAGCCGGCCGATATAGGAGGTTTCGGCGATCACGACACAGGTGC
>NZ_JAGWUA010000140.1 GCF_028868675.1 Bradyrhizobium sp. | reverse complement strand
GTCTCGTGCAGCACGCCAAAGCCGTTCCAGCCGTCCTTGACCGCACCGACGTCGAGCGCAAGCTTGGCGGCGGCAGCGAGAATGGCAGCGCCGTCATGGCGCGAGGTCGCGCCTGCCCCGACCAGGATGACCGGGTTCTTGGCATTCTTCAGCACGTCGCTGAAGGAGTGCTTGCCGGCGGCAAGCTCGCCGAGCGTCTCGGTGCCCGCACCGATATGATCGTAGTCGTAGGTCAGGTCGGCCTTGGCGCCGATCAGGCCGATCTTGAAGCCGCCGGCGCGCCAGCGCTTGCGGATGCGCGCGTTGAACACGGCGGCCTCCTTGCGCGGATTGGCGCCGATGATCAGCAGCGCGTCGGCCTGCTCGATGCCGGCGATCGTCGGGTTGAAGACGTAGGCGCCGCGGCCGAGCTTCGGATCGAAGGCGTCGCCACCCTGCACCGCCAGGTTGGTCGAACCGTATTTCGCCAAGAGGTCCTTCAGCGCGAACATCTCCTCGACGCCGGCCAGGTCGCCGGCGATCGCGCCGATCCGCTTGCCGTCGGTGCGGGCCGCCTTGGCGGCGATCGCGGCGAAGGCTTCCGTCCAGGATGCCGCCCGCAGCTTGCCGGCCTCGCGGATATAGGGCCGGTCGAGCCGCTGGGTGCGCAGGCCGTCGACGACGTGACGGGTCTTGTCCGAGATCCACTCCTCGTTCACGGCCTCGTTGATGCGCGGCAGGATGCGCATCACCTCGCGGCCGCGGGTATCGACGCGGATCGCCGATCCGAGGCCGTCCATGACGTCGATCGACTGGGTCTTGCCGAGCTCCCAGGGACGGGCGGCAAACGCGTAGGGTTTCGAGGTCAGCGCGCCGACCGGGCAGATGTCGACGAGATTGCCCTGCAACTCGGAGGTCAGCGCATGCTCGAGGTAGGTGGTGATCTCCATGTCCTCGCCGCGACCGGTCGCGCCCATCTCGGGGGCGCCGGCGACTTCCGCCGAGAAGCGGATGCAGCGCGTGCACTGGATGCAGCGGGTCATCGAGGTCTTGACCAGCGCGCCGAGATACTTGTCCTCGACCGCGCGCTTGTTCTCGGCAAAGCGGCTGGTGTCGACGCCGTAGCCCATCGCCTGGTCCTGCAGATCGCACTCGCCGCCCTGATCGCAGATCGGGCAGTCCAGCGGATGGTTGATGAGCAAGAACTCCATCACGCCTTCGCGCGCCTTCTTCACCATCGGCGACTTCGTCGAAATCTCCGGCGGCTCGCCCTTCGGGCCCGGACGGCAGTCGCGCACGCCCCAGGCGCAGCTCGCCACCGGCTTCGGGCCGCCCTTCACCTCCACCAGGCACATCCGGCAATTGCCGGCGATCGACAGCCGCTCGTGATAGCAGAAGCGCGGAATCTCGGCGCCGGCCGCCTCGCACGCCTGCAACAGCGTGTACTCCGGCGGAACGTCGATCTCTTTGCCGTCGATGATGAGCTTCGTCATGTGTCCTACTCCGCCGCGACCATGTGAGCGGGATCCCGGACCCCGACGTCGTCGGCATCGGCCTTGCGCGAATATTCGTCGATACGCGCTTCGATCTCGTGACGGAAATGCGCGATCAGGCCCTGGATCGGCCAGGCGGCCGCATCGCCGAGCGCGCAGATGGTGTGGCCTTCGACCTGCTTCGTCACCTCGAGCAGCATGTCGATCTCGCGCTTGTGGGCGCGGCCCTCGGCCATGCGGGTCAGGACCCGCCACATCCAGCCGGTACCCTCGCGGCACGGCGTGCACTGGCCGCAGCTCTCATGCTTGTAGAAATAGGAGATGCGGGCAATGGCGCGGATCAGGTCGGTCGACTTGTCCATCACGATCACGGCCGCGGTGCCGAGGCCCGAGCGTAGCTTGCTCAGGGAGTCGAAATCCATCGGCGTGTCGATGATCTGCTCGGCCGGCACCATGCGCACCGAGGAACCGCCGGGGATCACGGCCTTGAGATTGTCCCAGCCGCCGCGAATGCCGCCGCAATGCTTCTCGATCAGCTCACGGAACGGAATGCCCATGGCTTCTTCGACGTTGCAGGGCCGCTCGACGTGGCCGGAGATGCAGAACAGCTTGGTGCCGACATTGTTGGGCCGGCCGATGCCGGCAAACCACGCAGCTCCGCGCCGCAGGATGTCCGGCGCGACCGCGATGGACTCGACGTTGTTGACGGTGGTCGGGCAGCCGAACAGGCCGACATTGGCCGGGAACGGCGGCTTCAGCCGCGGCTGGCCCTTCTTGCCCTCGAGGCTTTCCAGCAGCGCCGTCTCCTCGCCGCAGATGTAGGCGCCGGCGCCGTGCGCGACGTAGAGATCGAACGGCCAGCCGTTGACGTTGTCCTTGCCGATCAGCTTGGCCTCGTAGGCCTGGTCGATCGCCGCCTGCAGGCGCTCGCGCTCGCGGATGAACTCGCCGCGGACGTAGATGTAGCTCGCATGCGCGCCCATCGCGAAGCTCGCGAGCAGGCAGCCCTCGACGAGGAGATGCGGATCGTGCCGCATGATCTCGCGATCCTTGCAGGTGCCGGGCTCGGATTCGTCGGCGTTGACCACAAGGTAGCTGGGACGGCCGTCGGTCGATTCCTTCGGCATGAACGACCATTTGAGGCCGGTCGGGAAGCCCGCCCCGCCGCGCCCGCGCAGGCCGGACGCCTTCATTTCGTTGATGATCCAGTCGCGGCCCTTGTCGATGATCGCCTTGGTGCCATCCCAGGCGCCGCGGCGCCGCGCGCCCTCGAGCCCCCAGTCATGGAGGCCGTACAGGTTCTTGAAGATCCGGTCCTTGTCCTGAAGCATTTCAGTGCTTTCCGATCAACGATTGGCCTGCATGTAGGCGAGACCGGCGGCGCAGCCGCCGAACATCAGCGCCCAGAGCAGGCTGGATTCCAGCGACGCGCTCAGCGCAAAGCGCTGCAGCGTGAAGATGAACACGCTCGCCACCGCGGCATGCATGGCGATGAAGCCCCATTTCTTCATGGCGCCGCTCCTCCCCGTCGCGCTGGCCCGAACCGCGAGATCGCGCATCAGGTCGTCTCCTTCAGCGTGGTCGGACCCGTGATCGGCGCGGAGAACTGCCGGCCGTTCTGCGGACCTGGCTTCGGCGGATTGCCGGAGGCGTAGCCGTCCAGCACCTTGCCGAAACTCTCCTTGGTCAGGTCTTCGTAGGTGTCCTTGCCGATCAGCACCATCGGCGCGTTCACGCAGGCGCCGAGGCACTCGACCTCTTCCCAGCTGAAATTGCCGTCCTTGGAGAGATGGAAGGGCTCGTGATGGATGCGGCTCTCGCAGACGTGGATCAGTTCCTCGGCGCCGCGCAGCCGACACGGCGTCGTGCCGCAGACCTGGACATGGGCCTTCTTGCCCACCGGCTGCAGCTGGAACATCGTGTAGAAGGTCGCGACCTCCAGCACGCGGATGTAGGGCATATCGAGCATGTCGGCGATCACGCGGATCGCGGCTTCCGACACCCAGCCCTCGTTCTGCTCCTGCGCGCGCCAGAGGATCGCGATGACGGCGGACGCCTGGCGCCCGGCCGGATATTTGGCGATCTGCTGCTTCGCGAAGGCGAGGTTCTCTTCCGTGAAGGCGAAGCTTGCGGGCTGCACTTCCTTGGGGGCTAGACGGCGGACGGACATCTCTTCAATCTCTCACTGCATGCGGCGCGAGGCTTTTGCATTCAGGGCATCGATCCTGTCCTGCCAGAATGCGCTAGCGGTGCCGAAAACGTTGTAGCCGACGTGGGTGGAGACCTTGATGCGATCGAGGATGGACAGCTCGGTCACCGTCTCCATGCGATTGCTGCGCGGATCGTAGACGAACAGCTTGAGCGGGGTCTTTTCGAGGATGTAGCGCGAGACCGCATGCGAACGGTCGCTGCCGTGCTCCTCGCAGATGATGACGCTGTCGGCCCGAAGCAGCCGCGTGCCGCCCTTGATCGCCTCGATCTCGACGCCCTCGACGTCGAGCTTGATCAGGTATTTGCCGCTCGCCCCGACCTTGCCATCGTCGATCAGATTGTCCAGCGCGATCACCGGGACGTTCTCGCCGCCCTCCGACGGATCGCCGGCGATGCTGAACGCCTCATGCTTGGTGCCGGACAGCCGCGCCGTGCCGCGGGCGGCGCCGATCGCGCATTTCATGCAATCGAAACGGTCGCCGTTGATTTCCGCGTTGTTGGCGAGCTTCGGAAAGTTCTGTGCGGACGGCTCGATCGCGATCGCCTTGTGGGAGCCGAACGGCCGGCTCGAGACCAGCACCGACCAGTAGCCGTAATTGGCGCCGCAATCGATCAGGATGTAGTCGACGTCGGCAGAGTCCTTGAACAGCAGGTCCAACTCGTCTTCGTAGTTGTAGGAGCGGTTGAGCAGCTTGCTCCAGTAGCCGTCGCCGTAAGGAAATTCGAACACTGCGTCCGAGTTGAGCTTGATCGCGATGTTGCGCTCGGTGAGCGTCTTGCGCAGCAGGTTCGCGCAGGCGATGTAGCCCATGTGCGAGAAGTGCGAGGAGATCTTCGATCCCGTCACCAGCGCCAGCGCAGCCGTCCGCTCCCACAGGTTGGCCCCTTCGATGGCCCCCGAGGCGCGGTCGAACTGGATCGGCGCCTGTGCCATCACCGGTCGACCTCTCCGAACACGATGTCGAGCGAGCCGAGGATGGCGGAGACGTCGGCGAGCAGATGGCCCTTGCAGATGTGGTGCATCGCCTGCAGGTGGGCAAAGCCCGGTGCGCGGATCTTGCACTTGTAGGGCTTGTTGGTGCCGTCGGCGACGAGATAGACGCCGAATTCGCCCTTTGGCGCCTCGACCGCGGCGTAAATCTCGCCGGCCGGCACGTGGACGCCTTCGGTGTAGAGCTTGAAGTGGTGGATCAGCGCTTCCATCGAGCGCTTCATCTCGCCGCGGCGCGGCGGGAAGATCTTGTTGTCGGCGATCGCCACCGGGCCCTGCCCGTCCGGCGCTCTTAGCTTCTGGATGCACTGCTTCATGATACGCACGGACTGGCGCATCTCTTCCATGCGGATCAGGTAGCGGTCGTAGCAGTCGCCGTTCTTGCCGATCGGGATGTCGAACTCCATCTCGGCGTAGCATTCATAGGGCTGCGCCTTGCGCAGGTCCCAGGCCGCGCCCGAGCCGCGCACCATCACGCCCGAAAAACCCCATTCCCAGGCTTCCTTCAGCGACACCACGCCGATATCGACGTTGCGCTGCTTGAAGATGCGGTTGGCGGTCAAGAGGCGGTCGAGGTCGTCGACCACCTTGAGGAACGGGTCGCACCAGGCCTCGATGTCGTCGATCAGCTTCTGCGGCAGGTCCTGATGCACGCCGCCGACACGGAAGAAGGCCGCATGCATGCGGCTGCCGGAGGCGCGCTCGTAGAACACCATCAGCTTCTCGCGCTCCTCGAACCCCCACAGCGGCGGGGTCAGCGCGCCGACGTCCATGGCCTGCGTCGTGACGTTGAGGAGATGCGACAGGATGCGGCCGATTTCGCAATAGAGCACGCGGACCAGTTGTCCGCGGCGCGGCACCTCGATGCCGAGCAGCCTTTCCGCCGCAAGGCAGAAGGCGTGCTCCTGGTTCATCGGCGCGACGTAGTCGAGCCGGTCGAAATACGGGATCGCCTGCAGATAGGTCTTCTGCTCGATCAGCTTCTCGGTGCCGCGATGCAAGAGGCCGATATGCGGATCGACGCGCTCGACCACCTCGCCGTCCAGTTCGAGCACGAGGCGCAACACGCCGTGCGCCGCCGGATGCTGCGGCCCGAAATTGATGGTGAAGTTGCGGAGGTTTTCGGCTTGCTCGTTCATGACGCAGCTCCTGCTGCGAGGCGAATGGCGAATGGCGAGTGGCGAATGGTCATTTCGTGGACTTGTCCTGCAGAGAACGTATCAACGCGCGAACCATTTTGCCCAAGCTCTCGCATCGACCTAGCGCTAACTCCAACTCGGGCGCTGCCAAGATGCCAACGCGCTCCGCGAGGAGCAGATGAGTTTCCAGTTCCTTTGGTGAGCCCTGCGATATCCGCAGCGACTTCACAAGACTTCCGGTATTTTCCCGTCCGTGCCCTTCCGCGATGTTCGCGGGAATGGACACGGCGGCTCGCCTGATCCGGGACGTCAGTCCGAATAGCTCGTCGCGAGGAAATTGAGCCACCAGTCGATAGCAGGACTCGGCCAGAGACATGGCACCCTGCCATACCCTGAGGTCCCGATACGACTTGATCGACTGGTCGCTCAATCAACATCCCTATTCGCCACTCGCTACTCACTGCTTCGCCTTCTCGTCACCGGGCAGCGGATAATCCGCCCCTTCCCACGGAGACAAAAAGTCGAACTTGCGGAATTCCTGGTTGAGCCGCACCGGTTCGTACACCACGCGCTTCTCCTGGTCGTCGTAGCGGACTTCGACGAAGCCGGTGGTCGGAAAATCCTTGCGCAGCGGATGGCCCTCGAAGCCATAGTCGGTGAGGATGCGCCGCATGTCGGGATGGCCGACGAAGATCACGCCGTAGAGGTCGTAGGTCTCGCGCTCGAACCAGTCGGCTCCCGGGAACACCTCGATCAGCGACGGCACCTGCGTGGTCTCGTCGGCCTCGAGCTTGACGCGGATGCGCGCGTTCAGCGTCGGCGACAACAGGTGATAGACCACGTCGAAGCGCTTCTCCCGCGAGGGGTAGTCCACCGCGGTGACGTCGGTGATGTTGACGAAACGGCAGTTCGGATCGTCGCGCAGGTACTTCATGACCTCGACGATCTTACCGGCCTCAACCTCCACGGTGAGCTGGTTGAAGGCCACCGTGTGACCGGTGGCCGCGCCCGGAAGCGCACTCACGATCGTCTGCCCCAGGGCGTCGAGCCTGCCGTCGTCCATGACCAAGACCTTAGCGTTCGATGGTGCCGGTGCGCCGGATCTTCTTCTGCAGCAGCAAGATGCCGTAGAGCAGCGCTTCCGCCGTGGGCGGACAGCCGGGCACATAGATGTCGATCGGCACGATGCGGTCGCAACCGCGCACGACCGAGTAGGAATAGTGGTAGTAGCCGCCGCCGTTGGCGCAGGAGCCCATCGAGATGACGTAGCGCGGCTCGGGCATCTGGTCGTAGACCTTGCGCAGCGCCGGCGCCATCTTGTTGGTCAGCGTGCCCGCGACGATCATCACGTCGGACTGCCGCGGCGAGGCGCGCGGCGCGAAGCCGAAGCGCTCGACGTCGTAGCGCGGCATCGAGACCTGCATCATCTCGACCGCGCAGCAGGCGAGGCCGAAGGTCATCCACATCAGCGAGCCGGTGCGCGCCCAGGTGATGAGGTCGTCGGCAGCGGCGACGAAGAAGCCCTTGTCCGAGAGTTCCGAATTGACGTCGAGGAAGAACGGGTCATTGGCCCCGACCGGCCGGCCGGTCGAGGGATCCAGGATGCCCTTCGGGGCCGGTGCGACGAGCGGACCGGCCGACTGCGTTGCGGGGTTCAATCCCATTCGAGCGCCCCTTTCTTCCATTCATAGGCAAACCCCACCGTCAGGACGGCGAGGAACACCACCATGGACCAGAAGCCGGTCGCACCGAGCTTGCCGAACGCCACCGCCCAGGGGAACAGGAACGCCACCTCGAGATCGAAGATGATGAAGAGGATGGCGACCAGGTAGAAGCGGACGTCGAACTTCATCCGGGCGTCGTCGAAGGCGTTGAAGCCGCACTCATACGCCGACATTTTTTCAGGGTCCGGCTGCTGGAACGCCACGACGAAAGGCGCGATCAGCAGCACCAGGCCAATCAGGCCCGCTACCCCTATAAAGACGACAAGTGGAAGATAGTTCTGCAGAATGCCGCTCATTGGCGAGCCCTTTTTCCCGCAGCATCGGGAATGCCTGCGGATTCGTTCCGATCTGGAATTGTTCTGAGCCTTAGCGCAGTGCACCAAGGGGCGCAAGACACGCTGCTTTTAGGCCGTTTGCTGCCCCCAGAACAGTGGAAACCCGACACGAAAATCAGCAAGACGACCGGGAATCGCCGGGCTGATATGCAGCAAATCGACCCGGCTTGCACGGGGGCGATTCCCCACCGACCTCGGAGCGGAAACATCCTGCAGACCGGCGCCGCGTGCCCGATCGGAGTCACCGCCTGCAGCCCTCATGAGACGTCAGCCCAAATCCCTTTCGGCGTCCAGCATCGCGGCCGCCGTCGCGGTCAGGCGATCGATCTGGACGAGCAGCGCTTCGAACTCGTCCTTGCTCAACTGTTGCAGGAGCCGCCGGTTGCGTTCCTGCGCGCCCGCGACAATCGCATCGTGCGCCGCGAGTCCGGCCCTGGTCAGGGAGACCAGGACCTCGCGGCTATCCCGGGGGTTGGGCGCCTTCGCCATCAGCTTGCGCGACACCAGCCCGGCGAGCGCGCGGCTGATCTGGCCCTTGTCCATCCCGACCGCTTCGGCAAGCCGCGCCACGCTCATCGGCGGACGCCGTCCGAGCGACGCGACCAGGCCGAACTCCACGGAGGACAGGCCCGCCAAGCGCTTGTAGCGCAGGATGGCGCCGCGCTTGAGCAGATTGGCAAGCACCATCAGCCGCGACGACAGCATCGCGGTGATCGGCGCCGGCGATCCGCTTCTGTCCGCATCGGACGGCGGCCGCGCGGCTTTGCCCGGTTTCTGGCTCATCATGATGCCACCTCTGCCAACAAAGCCACGGTCTGCCAAGGCTGCGTGGGGTCCGTGCTGCATCGCATTCAAATGCCACTAAGAGGCTTTCGCAAAATCGTTGACAATGTCATCGACCTTCCCTTGACTTGGTCAACGCCAGAAAACGACCAGGCAACCAATGCCGCGGCGGGGAGGAAGAGCCAATGACCGTCACCCAGCGGGACCACGAACTCGGCACGGCCTATGCCATGAAGCCGGCAAGCACGCGCACCGAGCTGACCTCGGTCGCGCGCGGCACGCCGATGGGCGAATTGCTGCGCCGCTACTGGCACCCGGTCGGGCTCGTCTCCGACGCCACCGATACGCCGAGGAAGGTACGCGCGCTCGGCGAGGACCTCATCCTGTTCCGCGACCGGCAGGGTCGCGCCGGCCTCTTGCACGCCCGCTGCTGCCATCGCGGCACGACGCTCTACTACGGCAAGGTCGAGGACGACGGCATCCGCTGCTGCTATCACGGCTGGAAGTTCGACGCGCAAGGCCATTGCCTCGAGCAGCCCTGCGAGCCCGATGGCGGGCAGTTCAAGGACAAGGCGCGCCAGCCCTGGTACCCGGTCGAGGAGCGTTACGGCCTGATCTTCGCCTATATGGGGCCGGCCGCGAAACGCCCGGTGCTGCCGGCCTACGAATGCCTGGAGACGATGGACGCCGGCGAGTTCGTCGAGGCCGACGATTCCTCGATCGGCGGCGGCGGCCCCGCCGTCATCCCCTGCAACTGGCTGCAGCATTTCGAGAACGTGGTCGACCCCTACCACGTGCCGGTACTGCACGGCTCGTTCAGCGGCCCGCAATTCACCAACATGATGGCCTCCATTCCCGAGGTGACGTTCGAGAAATCGCCGCGCGGCGTTACCGTGCGCTCGATCCGCCGGCAGGACGACGGCAAGGTGTTCTATCGCGTCACCGAGGCCGTCCTCCCCACCCTTCGCGTCGTGCCCAATCCGCGCGTCGCGCAATTCGCCCGTGTCGAGTCGATCGGCTGGACGCTGCCGATCGACGACACCTCGTTCCGCATCTACGTCGCGGGCCGGGTGAAGGCGAGCGGCGACATCGGCCGGATGCGCTCGAAATTCAACGGCAAATTCTGGTGGGACATGACGGAGGCCGAGCATCAGCAATATCCCGGCGACTACGAGGCCCAGGTCGGCCAGGGAGCCGTGACCATCCATTCGGAGGAGCATTTCGGCCAGAGCGATCGCGGCATCCTGATGATCCGCCGAATGCTGGGCGAGCAGTTGGAGGCGCTCGCTGCGGGCCGCGATCCGATCGGCGTCTCCTTCGGTTCCAGCGCGCCGCCGGTCGCGTTCGAAGCGGGGAACTACATCCGCGAACGTTGAGCGACCAGCAGTCAACGACAGATATTGGGGGAAGCCATGGTCGACGTCACGTCGCAAATCGCCGCGCAGGCCGCGGCAAGACCGTCCGCGCGGCGCTACTACGTGCTGGCGCTGCTCACCATCATCTATGCCCTGAATTTCCTCGACCGCACGATCTTCAACGTGCTGATCGAGCCGATCAAGAAGGAGTTCCAGCTCAGCGACACCGCCATGGGCCTGCTCGCCGGCTTCGGTTTCGTGCTGTTCTACTCCGCGCTCGGTATCCCCATCGCCCGCGTCGCCGACCGGTTCAACCGGCGCAACATCGTCGCCACCGCGCTGGCCTTCTGGAGCGCGATGACGTTCCTGTGCGGCACGGCGACGAGCGTCACGGCGCTGGCGCTGGCGCGGATCGGAGTGGGCATCGGCGAATCCGCCGGCACGCCCGCCTCGCAATCGCTGATCTCCGATCTCTTCGGCAAGAACGAGCGGCCGCGCGCGCTCGGCATCTACGCCATCGGCACCTATCTCGGCGTCTTCCTCGGCTATTTCATCGGCGGCTACGTCAACCAGCACCATGGCTGGCGGATGGCGTTCTACGTCGCCGGCCTGCCCGGCATCGCGCTCGCCGCGGTGCTGTGGCTGTCGATCTCCGAGCCCAAGCGCGGCGCGATCACCGAGACTTTTGCGCCCGAGCCGATTGGGCCGACGCTCGCCTTCCTCGCCTCGCAGAAGACCTTCCTCGTCGTCCTCGTCGGCTTCTGCCTGACCACCTACACCAACTACGCCACCGCTGTCTGGATTCCGCCATTCCTGGCCCGAATTCATCATCTGAGCAGCGCCGAAATCGGCACCTATGCCGGCACCTTCAAGGGCCTCGCCGGTATGGCCGGCACGCTGGTCGGCGGGTTGGTCGTGGCGCAAGTGAGCCGCCGCGACGACCGCTGGAAGCTGTGGGCGCCGGCGCTCATGTCCGGGCTCGCCGGCCCGGTCTTCGCGGTCTGCATGGTGACCCCGAGTTTTGCCACCATGGTGGCGGCCCTGGCGCTGACCTCCTTCATGGTCGGGTTCCACCTCGGCCCGATCTTCGCCATCGCCCAGACGGTGGCGAAGCCCAGCATGCGGGCGCTGGCCTCGGCGATCGTGCTGTTGACTGCCACCTGCTTCGGCCAGGGAGTGGGCCCGCTCGCGGTCGGGATGATCAACGACGCGCTGAAGGGCGGGTTTGGCGCCGATGCGGTGCGCTATTCGCTGCTGTCCGCGGCAGTCACGACCACGCTCGGGGCGCTGCTGTTCGTGGTCGCGGCCCGCTGGATTCGGGACGACATCGCGCGAGCGGCCTGAGCCCTCCCCTGGGGCCTGAAACCGAGGAATCGGCAGAATGAAACCATTTTGCGGAACCCGCGAAACGATCCGGAAACAGATCGCCTTTAGGAAAGAGCCATAGACGGCGGCGAAGTCCGTCGGGAGGCTCAAATGAACCACTCCATTCACTCTGCTGATCGTGCGACGCACCGGAAGATCGTGGTGGTGGCGCTGATGGCCGGTATCGCCGTGGCTGCCTTCGGGATCGCAGCCCGCACCAACGCCGATTTCAGCCAGACCGCACAGTCCACCCACATCCTCAAGGCCGGCAAGCCGGTCGTGGTGACGAGCTCGGCAACCAGCGAGATCCGATGAGGAAAACGACCGTTTCGGGACGAACGGCCGCCTTCGGGCGGCCTTTTGCTTTTTTGGGAGGTGCTCGAACAGCATCGCGCCAGGATCGCAGAAGGCGTTGGCCGCTGCCTCGGGCGCGCAAGCCGGGGCGTCGAACCCCTGCAAACAGGCCGGACGTCGCTGTTTTCGTGGAGTTTCCCAACATCCTTGACTTCAACAGATGGCGCCTTTAAGCCCCCCTCGTTCCGCAGGGCTTTGCCCTCATGCGGGAGTAGCTCAGTTGGTTAGAGCGCCGGCCTGTCACGCCGGAGGTCGCGGGTTCGAGCCCCGTCTCTCGCGCCATTTTTGGCAATTTCCTCAGAATCTTAGATTAAAATTATTGAGCGGGATGGGCGCGCCTTGAGCGGCCTGCCGATGCAAGTGGCTGCGGCTGGTCCTGTTTCGCCCGGGCATAGTCAGTCCCGCCCCGAATCGTCTACCCCTCGTGCCTCACCCGGCGTTCCCCGAGTTTCCCAGCCATTCGAACAGCGCGGAGGGCCAGACCATGGCCAAGAAGGCAGCGGCGCCAACCACCATCACGCTCAAGCACCTGGCCGCTGGGATCGCGGACGACCAGGAGCTTTCCAAGAAGCACGCGGAAGCCATCCTCACCGACACGGTGGCCATGATCGCCAAACACCTGAAGAAGGGCGACCGCATCCGGATCGTCGGGCTCGGCATCCTCCAGGTCCGCAAGCGGGCCGCGCGCACCGGACGAAACCCCGCGACCGGCGAGCCCATCCACATCAAGGCGAGCAAGAAGGTCACCTTCCGCCCGTCCAAGGAGCTCAAGGAATCGATCTGACGGGACGTCTCCGTCGCGCACGCGCGAGCGTCGTTCCGGTCTGGGGACCTCGCCCCCGGAATGACGCTTTTCTGGTATACCGCCGGAAGATCAGATCCAGCGGTCCCCTGAAATGTCCTCCCTCACCTTCGCCCATACCGTGACCGAGCGCTTCCTGCGCTACGTCACCATCGACACGCAATCCGATCCGGAATCCCCGACCTGCCCGTCGACAGAAAAGCAGAAGGATCTCGGCCGCCTGCTCGTCGCCGAGTTGCTGGCCATCGGCGTCGCGGACGCTCATCTCGACGAACACGGCTACATCTACGGCAC
>NZ_JAGWUA010000139.1 GCF_028868675.1 Bradyrhizobium sp. | reverse complement strand
GGGCCTCTCTCGCGTCCGGCCTCGCGCGCGCCGGGCGGCCCGAAGCGCGCGAAGCCGCCGTGCTGTTCCTGCTGGATTCGGGCCTGGCCGTTCGCCGCGCGGCTGCTTCCGCGCTCGCACGGGCCGCCGCGTCGCTCTCGCCCGTGGACCTTCGCCGCCTGATCGCCATGCGCAATTGGCGACCCGAGGCCGAACGTGCCGAAGTCGACGTCGTCATCCGCAATGTGCGGAGCGCCGGCATCGGCTGCGCGCAATGGGAGGCCGGCGGCACGGAAGCGATCATCGGCACCGGGATCGACGGCTCGGCAGCGCAAGCGTTCCTGCTGGTCTCGCCGGCCGGACGCAGGAGGCGCATCTCGTCGATCCTGACGAAAGGGGCCATCGCGGATGCCTGGAGCGGCGAACCGGAGACCCGGCGACGGATCGAGGCCGCGATGGCGGACTCCGGGGGGAACGTGCCCCAGATCGCGGTCTCGCGGTCCTATCTCGACCGCATGCTGTCGCACGCTCTGGCGCTCACGACCGATCGGGGCGAGGTACCGCCGCTCGGGCTGCTGCAGGTCGCGGAGACGATCGGCGGCGCCGACTGGCAACCCGCGCGCATCGACGTCCGCAAGGCGCTCGCCGAGCTGGTCGCGGCCCTTCCGGATGCGATGCGCGAGCCGGCGGCCGTTGCGGAGGTGCTGCGCCGGAGCGACGAACTGGCCGATCTCGAGGCGATCGAACAATCCTGGTTCGAGGACGATGCGCAGATCGAAGAGATCGTGGCGGGTCGACGCGTGCGCGGTCGCACGAAGCTAGCCACCTACCTGCTGCAAACCGTCATCGCCCGCCGCCGCGACAAGTGGGCCGAGCTGTTCCTGCACACGGCGATGTGGATGCGCGAAGCCCCTCCCGAGGCCGATCTGTGCTGGCGCGAGCTGGCCCTGGTGGCCGAGGCGGTCGCGGGCGGGCGGGATCTGGGCGAGATCGGATTGATGCAAGCCATCGCGGAGCGCACGATCGCAGCGGCGAGCCTGCCCTGCTCATAACCCGCCACTAACCATCCAAACGGATCATTGCCCAATTCGTGCCGCGAGGGGTAGTTGAGTGTTGCCATCGGCCGAGCCACTCGGACGGCTTCACCGATTCGCAACGCTCGGCTGGTCTTCTATCTGCGTCATGGTCACCGACACTGCAATCGCCCCCGCCTCAAAGAATCGGCGCGACGACGAATCGCCTGATCGCTCCGATCGCGGGGTCGCGCTGGCGTACAGCGCCTTCATGAGCATGTCCCGAGCCGTTGCCATCGTCGGACCCGATGGCAAGCTGCTCCTGCCCAATTTGATGTTCGACAAGCTGTTTCGCAACTCGGACATTCTCGATCGCGTGAACCGTGAAGCCGCCAGTAACGATGGCAGAAGCGATTGCCAGATCACTCTTTCCGACGGCCGCGCCTTCTGGGTCGAGGCGATACCGATGGAAGACGGGTGGCTGGTCAGCGCCTACTGTATGACCGAGCGGTCGGCCAAGGCGCGCACCGACACGGTAACCAAGCTCGGCAATCTCTTGATGTTCCAGGAGCGACTGACCGAGCTGTTCGAGAACCCGGCCTCCGCAGCGGACGGCGCAGCGGTCCTGGGGATCGACCTCGATCGCCTCAAGGCCGTCAACGAAACGCTTGGACGCAACGTCGGCGACGAGCTTCTATGTCTCGTTGCAGACCGGATCCGCTCCGTGCTCGAAGACGGCGACGTCGTTGCCCGATTGGGAGACCACAGGTTCGGCATTATCCAGACCGGCCAACCGGAGCCACAATCGGCGGCTGCCCTCGCGAGCCGACTCATCGATCTGATCGGTCGCTCCTACGTGCTGGATGGTCAATTGATCGAACTCGCCGCGAACGTGGGCATCGTCTTGTTCCCCGCCGGTGCGACCGACAGCGAGCAGGTCTTGAGAAACGTCGATCTCGCTCTGCTCCGCACAAAAAGCGACGGGCACGGAACCTATCGCTTCTTCGATACGGCGATGGACGAAACGATGCAGTTTCGCCGGAATCTCGAAATCGACCTTCGCCGCGCTCTGGCGCAAGGGGAATTCGCGCTGGTCTATCAACCTCAATTCAATCTCGGCTTGAACGGTGTCACCGGATTCGAAGCCCTGCTCCGCTGGCAAAGTCCAACCCGGGGAACGGTCTCCCCCATGGACTTCATTCCACTCGCGGAAGACACCGGCATCATCAACTCCATCGGAGATTGGGTGGTTCGTACCGCGTGCCGGGAGGCGGCGACCTGGCATGGATCGCGCACGGTTGCCGTCAATGTTTCGGCGGCTCAGTTTGCCAACCCGAATTTCGTCGCCACGATCCTGTCGGCCCTGGGAGAGAGCGGCCTCGATCCGCGGCGCCTGGAACTCGAGATCACCGAAAGCGTCATGCTCGATGGTCGAGGCACTGCGCTCTCGATGCTCCAGAGCCTCCGCGAGATTGGCGTACGCGTCTCGCTCGACGACTTCGGAACCGGGTATGCGTCGCTGGGCTATCTGCGCAGCTTTCCGTTTGACAAGATCAAGATTGATCAGTCGTTCGTTCGCGGGAAGTCGAACGACGCCGTCGGCCAGGCCATCGTCCGCGCGATCGCCTCGCTCGGTCAAAGTCTGGGAATGGCGACCGTCGCCGAAGGCGTCGAGACCGATGAACAAATGGCCCGCATCGCCTCCGACGGCTGCACCGATGTTCAAGGCTATCTGATCAGCCGACCGATGCCGCCGGAGCAAATCGACGACTTCTTGCTGTCGCAAAACCAGACTGTGTAACGCATCGGGCGGCGCTCATTCTGAGCCGATCACGACGGCGATAGGCGAGGAAGCCGAGACCGCAGAAGCCGAGGATCATCATCGCCCATGTAGAGGGTTCGGGGACGGCACTTACAGTCGCTACGATGGGTTGGTAAAACGCGATTTGCAGATTGTTGATGGCGTCATTTAGCTCCTGCTGAACGACAGCCATGCAAATTGCGTCACCGCTACACGACGCAACGTTGAACTGAGCGTTAGCGGAAGCCAGGCCAAGATCGTAACCCACCTGATAATTTTGAAGGTTGGCAGCGATGTCGGAGACGAAATTAACTCTCACCGATTGGCTTAAATTGTAGGCCTCAATTGAACCAGGACGACTCCACCAAGAGAAGGACGTGAGTGGATCGACAAATGCCGTGTCAACGAGATTGATCGCGGTGATATCCGTGAGGGTAGCGTCACCCGTGATGGTCCCGGTCAGGGTGTCGCCAAGCAAGTTCTTACCGTACACGTTGTAGATATCGGCATGCGCAGCATTGCTAACTGTGAAAACACATCCCCAAATCAAGGAGGCAACGATGGCCGCCTTCTGAAATCTTGCCATGTGTCCCGCCAATAAAAAAATTAAATAGAGAATAAAATATCCTTTCATCGGCGCGTGCGGCTGTCAACGGCCCAAAGGGACAGACCTTCTGCCCTTGTTTTGGAAATTACAGAATTATGGAATTACAGAATTATGGTGACACTGCTGGACTGCACCAAACCTCGGGTGCCTGAATCCTTCGCTTCATCCAGCAATTTCGCTTCATCCAACAATAGAGAAAGCCCGGGTTGTCCCGGCCATTCTTGCGGCGAGACCGAACCGTGACAGCGTACCAATATTGCGTGGCATGTGCATCAAGCGCCGCCACGGCGCGCTTGGCGGTCTCGGGCGCACGTGACCTGCGCTTTGGGAAACGCCAGTGAAGTCAACGTGCTGCGGCCTGTCCTTTGCCGCCATCGCTGCTCGCGCCGCGGCTCTGCCGCCGACCATAGCTGCCAGCAACCCCGTTTGACTCAAAACAAGGACCGCTCCCTGCAGGCTTGCAATCATCGACCTCGAAAACATCGGGGGAGTGACCAGTCTTGGAGGAAACCGTTGGGGTGCCGGCAAACACGTTGCGTCCGCTGACCGGCAACGAGGCGATCGCGCGCGGCGCGTGGGAAGCAGGCGTGAAGGTCGCGGCCGCCTATCCGGGCACGCCCAGCACGGAAATTCTCGAAAACCTCGGCAGCTACCCTGCCGAAGACGTGCACGCCCAATGGTCGACCAACGAGAAGGTCGCGCTCGACGTCGCGATCGGCGCCTCTTTTGCCGGCCGTCGGGCGCTGGCGGCCATGAAGCACGTCGGCCTCAACGTCGCCGCCGACGCCTTCATGTCGCAGACCTATATCGGCGCGAATGGCGGGCTGGTGCTCGCCGTGTGCGACGATCCCGGAATTCACAGTTCGCAGAACGAGCAGGATACGCGCATCTACGGCGCGCTCGCGACGGTGCCGATCCTGGAGCCGAGCGACGCCCAGGAGGCGCTCGATTTCACCCGGCTCGCCTTCGACCTGTCGGAGCGCTTCGACACGCCGGTGATCGTCCGCGGCACCACGCGATTGTCCCATACCCGAAGCCCGGTCCGGGTCGGCACCCGCGCCGAGATGCCGGGGCTGGGATTTCTGGAGCAGCCCGCGAAGAACGTCATGATCCCGGCTCACGCCCGGCGACGGCACGCCACCGTGCTCGCCCGCGAAGCCAAGCTCAAGGAGTACCTCGAGGACGCCCCGATCAACCGGTGGGAAAGCGGCAATCCGGCGATCGGCGTCGTCACCGCGGGCACCTGCTATCCCTATGTGCGCGAAGTGCTGCCGGACGCCAGCGTGCTGAAGCTCGGGGCGTCCTGGCCGCTGCCCGAAGGCCTGCTCCGCCGCTTCTGCGCGAGCGTCGAGCGCGTGTTCGTGGTCGAAGAGCTCGAGCCGGTGATCGAGCGCGAGATGCGCGCGCTGGGCCTGAAGGTCGAAGGCAAGGCGTTCTTTCCCCGCGAGGGCGAGCTCGGCCCCGAACTGGTGCGCGCCGGGTTCGAAAAGGCCGGCGTCCTGCAGCCCCGCCCAAAATCCAACGCCTGGGCTCCGGAGCCGTTGGTGCGGCCGCCGGTGCTGTGCGCCGGCTGCCCGCACATATCGAGCTTCATGGCCGTCCGCGCATCCGGCGCGCGGGTGGCCGGCGATATCGGATGCTACACGCTCGCCTGCCTCGATCCGTTGCGCGGCATCGACACCACGGTGTCGATGGGCTCGTCGATCGGCAACGCCATCGGCATGGTCAAGGCTGGCGAAACCAGGCCGGTCGTGGCAACGATCGGAGATTCGACCTTCCTCCATGCCGGCATTCCCGGCCTGATCGACGCCGTCTACAACCAGGCCAACCTGACGGTGCTGCTGCTCGACAATCACATCACGGCGATGACCGGCGGACAGGACCATCCGGGCACCGGCAAGACGCTGCGCGGCGAGGAAACCGCGAAGGTCGATTATGAAGCGCTGGTGCGCGCGATCGGCATCAAATGGGTGCGCACCGTCGACTCCTACGATCTTGCGGCGATGTACCAGCAGCTGCGCGAAGCGATCGCCTACCGCGGCGTCGCCGTCCTGATCGCCAACCGGCCGTGCGTGCTCGATCCCGTCAAGATCAAGGGACCGGCGTTGCAGGTGGACACGGCGGAATGCAACGCCTGCCAGGCCTGCATGAACCTCGGCTGTCCGGCGATGAGCTGGGGAACGGAAACCTTCGAGGGCCGGCACAAGATCAGGATCGACCAGTCGCTGTGCATCGGCTGCACGCTCTGCGCCCAGGTCTGCACGGTCGACTGCATCCAGCCGGCCGCGGAGGTACGGCAATGAGCGATCCGGGTTCGACGGAATTGGCGGCGGCGATACCGGTCCCGTTGCCGGGCGCCGGCGGAGCGGAGCCGGTCAACGTCCTGGTGGTCGGCGTCGGCGGCCAGGGCGTGATCATGGTCTCCAAGCTGATCGCCTTGCTGGCGCAGCAGCAGGGGTACGAGGTCAAGCAAAGCGAAGTTCACGGCATGGCCAAGCGCGGCGGCGCGGTGTTCAGCCACGTGCGCTTCGGCAAGCTGGTCTGGTCGCCGACCATCCCGAAGGGCGAGGCCGACTTCCTGGTCGCGCTGGAATGGGCCGAGGGCCTGCGCTGGCTCGACTATCTCCGGCCGGGCACCGGCGTCTTCATCTGCGACACCAAGCAGATCGTGCCGCCCTTCTCGTGCCGCGACCGTCGACCCGGCGCCGCGCTCGGCTACGTGCGCGAGACCGTGAGCGACGTGATCGCCCGGGTGGGAGAAGGCTACGCCATCGACGCCACGCACATGGCGGAACAGCTCGGCAACGATCGCGTCGGCAACGTGGTGCTGCTTGGCGCATTGTCGGCGGCGCTGAATTTTCCGGCGGCGCAGTGGGAAAAGATCGTCGCCGACTTCGTGCCGAAGAAGACCACCGCCGTGAACCTCGAAGCGCTGCGGCAGGGCCGCCGCTGGATCGAGGAGGCGCGCAAGGGTTTGCAGCATCCCGCCTCCGTGCCGCCCCCTCCGTCCCCGACCGTGGCGGACTATCGCGTCAGGCTCGAAATCACGCCGCAATGGTGCAAGAGCTGCGATATCTGCGTGAAGATGTGTCCGGAGCGCTGCTTGCGGTTGAACGCCGAGCGCATCGTCGAACTCGCCGCGCCCGACAAATGCACGGGCTGCCGATTGTGCGAATGGCTGTGTCCGGATTTCGCGATCAGGGTTCATCTCGATCGGACGATGGCCGGTGCCGGCATGGAGGCTGCGCGATGAATGCACGCGATTCCGCTCTGGCCGGCAAGCCGAGGGCGAGATTGATGTCGGGCAACCAATCCTGCGCGCTCGGCGCGATTGCGGGAGGCTGCCGGTTCTTCGCCGGCTATCCGATCACGCCGTCGTCGGAGATCGCCGAGCGGCTGTCGCGCGGCCTGCCCGAGGTCGGCGGCGTATTCGTGCAGATGGAAGACGAGATCGCGTCCATGGCGGCGGTGATCGGCGCCTCGATGGGAGGCGTCAGGTCCATGACCGCGACCAGCGGTCCGGGCTTCTCGCTCAAGCAGGAGAACATCGGCTATGCCGCGGGCGCCGAAATTCCCTGCGTGATCGTCAACGTCATGCGCGGCGGGCCGTCGACCGGCATGCCGACCCGTCCGGCCCAGGGCGACATCATGCAGGCGCGCTGGGGCAGTCACGGCGACTATCCGATCATCGTGCTGACGCCGTGGTCGGTCCGCGAGATCTTCGACGAGACCATTCGCGCCTTCGATCTGGCCGAACGGTTTCGCTCGCCGGTCGTGCTGTTGTACGATCAGGTCCTGGCCCAGCTTTCCGAGACCGTCGTGCTGGACGTCGCCGGCGAGAGGGCGCAGGTCGAGCGCAAATCCGCCAGCATTCCGCGGGCGGAGTTCAAGCCCTATGCCGCCGACGCCGACGGGATTCCGCCGATGGCGCGACCGGGCGCCGGCTATCGCACCCATACTACCGGATTGACCCATAGCGAGAGCGGCTTTCCGACCCAGGATCCGGAAGCCGTGGCGCGCAACCTGTCGCGGCTGTTCTCGAAGCTCGATCGCAACCGCGACGCCATCGACGCATGGCAGACGGTGCAGTGCGACGATGCCGACGTGCTGATCGTCGCGATCGGCATCACGGCCCGTGCAGCCGCCCGCGCCGTCGAACTGTGCCGGGCGCGGGGCGTGCGCGCCGGCCTTTTCCGCCCCGTCACGCTGTGGCCGTTTCCGGAGCAGGCCCTGCAGGCGGCGGCCGCGCGGGCGCGCGCGGTGCTGGTGCCCGAATTGAATGCCGGCCAGCTCTGCCGCGAAGTCGATCGCATTCTCGGCGATACCAGGGTCGAGGGCCTGTTCCGTTTCAATGGTGAGCCGATCGTGCCGTCGGAGATCGCCGAACGCGCGGCGGCACTCGTAAAGGGGGCGTGATGCTGATCGACCAGGCGGCGGAGTTCGATGTCCGGGACTATCTGCGCAAGGAGATGATGCCGCATTTCCTCTGTCCGGGCTGCGGTCACGGCATCGCGTTGCGGGCGCTGCTCTGGGCGCTGCACGATCTCGGCATCGACAAGGACCGGCTTGCGGTGGTGTCGGGGATCGGCTGCGCCGGGCGCCTGTCGGCCTATATCGACGCCAACACCTTCCACGTCACGCATGGACGGCCGCTGGCCTACGCCACCGGGCTCGCCCTGGCGCGGCCCGATCTGCATGTGGTGGTGATCACCGGCGACGGCGACTGCCTGGCGATCGGCGGCAATCACCTGATCCACGCCTGCCGGCGCAATCTGAAACTGACGTGCCTGATGCTCAACAACGAAGTCTACGGCATGACCGGCGGCCAGGTGTCGCCGACCACGCCGGAGATGCTGCTGACCACGACCACGCCGCACGGCAACACCGAGCCGCATTTCGACGCCTGCGCGCTCGCCGCCGCGGCCGGCGCGGGATTCGTCGGCCGCGAGGTCACGCTCAACGTGCCCAAGCTCAAGGAACTGATCCGGGCCGGGTTGATGCATCCGGGCTTTGCCTTTCTCGAGGTCATGTCGGACTGCACCGAGATCTTCGGTCGCAAGAACGATCTGGGGTCGTCGCCGGAAATGATGATGCGGCAGAAGAGCGAATTGCGTCCCACCGCCTATCGCGACACCGTCGACATGCCGTTCCGGCCCAACCACTTGCCGACCGGCATCCTGGCCAAAAACGATCGCCCCGAATACGGCGCGAGCTATCGGGCCGCCGCCGCAAAGGAAGCACGCCGATGAGCGCGTCGCGTATCGAAGTCAGGTTCGGCGGCACCGGCGGCCAGGGCCTGATCCTGAGCGCCAAGATGCTCGCCGACGCCATGGCGGCCGACGGCAGGCATGTTGCGCAGAGCCAGAGCTACGAGCCGACCTCGCGCGGCGGGTACTGCAATGCGGATCTGGTGAGCGCCGAAGGCGAGGTCGATTTTCCGCTGCTGACCGCGATCGACGGCCTGGTGCTGCTCGACCGGCTGGCGGTGAAGCCTTCGTGGCCCCTGCTCAAGCCCGGCGCGGTGGTCATCGCCGATACCCGGCTGTGTCCGGAACTGCCGCAGACCGGGCAGCCCTGTCATCATCTGCCGCTCAGCGCCACCGCGCTGGAGCTCGGCAGCGAGCGCGTGACCAACATGGTCGCGCTCGGCGCGCTGGTCGCGCAGAGCGGCATGTGCGCCCCCGAGCGCATCGAGCAGGCCGTGAGGGCCAATACGCCGCGCGGCTTCCTCGACCTCAACATGGACGCGCTCAAGGCCGGACTCGCGCTCGGCGCGGGGATCGCTGCCGGTCGAGTCGTCGCGGCTCCGAGCGCCTGAGATCGCGCGGGCCGCCTGAGACTGTCGCCGGCCGACTCGCTTGGCGCAGGGCCGGTCGACGCTCATGCGAGTCAATATCAAGCGGCCGGGATGTCATTCCTGGGACTAACTCCGTCTTAAAGTTAGTGGCGTATGAACGAGCAGCCACGGCGCTTGCCCCTCGCCTGGCCCGAGAGTGACCCGAAACTGGCCTGGGGCTCCTTCGAGCTATTCAGCCGCGTGCGTGGCCATCGACACGAACTCCCGCTTCAGTGGAATGCGAAATGCGCAAGAATTTGCCGGTCACCGACCATGAATACGTGCTCGCCGACGACACCCTGATCGTCTCGAAGACCGACCTGAAAGGCAAGATCACCTACTTCAACGACGAGTTCGCGAAAGTCTCGGGCTTCTCCGACGACGAATTGATGGGGCGGCCCCACAACATCGTCCGTCACCCCGACATGCCGCCCGCGGCCTTCGCCAATCTCTGGGACACGATCAAGGCCGGCAAGCCGTGGGCCGGCGCAGTGAAGAATCGTCGCAAGAACGGTGACTTCTATTGGGTCTTCGCCAGCGCGACGCCGGACTGGGAAGGCGGTCAGATCACGGGCTACACCTCGATTCGCACGAAGCTCCCGGCCGATCTGCGCGAGGAGGCCGAACGGGTCTACGCCCTGCTTCGCGACGACAAGGCCGGAGGCTACAGGGTCGACGCCGGCATGATCAGGCGGCGCTCCTTCCTCGATGTCTTTGCGTTCTTCACGGGAACGCTGCGGGCGCGCATCGCCACTTTGGCGGCGACCCTGATGACGTTGATGGCGTTGAGCAGCGCGGCCGGGCATTTCGGCGGCGCGGCGTCGATCGCGATCCTCGGCCTCGGTTGGCTGGTCGGCGGCCTGCTCACGTTCTCCACGATGAGGGCTCTCGGCGGCCCCCTGGCACATCTCAACGAGCTGATGGCAGGCATTGTCCAGGGCCGCTTCGATGGCCGCGTGACGATCCCGCGCGACGACGAGGTCGGCATTGCCTTGCGCAACATTCAGGCGCTGCAGGCCAAGCTCGGCTTCGACAGGGAATCGAGGAGGGACATGGAGGCCCGCGCCGTCCGCCAGCGCAAGGCGGACATGCACAAGGTTGCCGGCGACTTCGAGACCGCGGTCGGCGACATCGTCCAGACGGTTGCATCGACGTCAACCCGGCTCGAAGGCGCCGTCGGCGTCCTGACGCGCACCGCGGATTCCACCCAGCAACTGTCGGTCGCGGTGGCGTCCGCTTCCGAGGAGGCGTCCGCCAACGTCCAGTCGGTGGCGTCGGCGACGGAGGAGTTGTCGTCCTCGGTGAGCGAGATCAGCCGACAGCTGCAGGAGGCGGCCCGCATGGCGGGCGAAGCGGTGACCCAGGCGCGTGACACGAGCGAGCACGTCCATGAGCTGTCGAAGGCGGCCACCCGCATCAGCGACGTCGTCGAGCTGATCAGTTCGATCGCTGGGCAAACCAACCTCCTGGCGCTGAATGCGACCATCGAGGCCGCGCGCGCCGGCGAGGCTGGTCGAGGCTTTGCCGTCGTTGCGTCCGAGGTCAAGGCGCTCGCCGAACAGACCGCGAAGGCAACCGGAGAGATCGGCCAGCAGATCGATGGGATTCAGGCGGCAACGACCGAGTCCGTCGGCGCGATACAGGCCATCAGCAACTCGATCGAGAAATTGTCGGAAATCTCGTCGGCCATAGCCGCGGCCGTCGAGGAGCAGGGCGCGGCAACCGAGGAGATCGCACGCAACGTACAGCAGGCCGCCCACGGCACCCAGCAGGTGACGTCGAACATCGTCGACGTCCAGCGAGGGACGACCGATACCGGAACGGCATCGTCGCAGGTGCTCTCCGCCGCCCAGGCCCTCTCGGCGGACAGCGGGCGTCTCAAGACCGCGATGCAGGAATTCCTCGCCACCATACGGGCGGCATAGCAGCGCGCGTGTCCGTGCGTCACTCCCAAGGGAGAGGTGAACGCCCGATGACGCTCCATCTCGATCCAATTCCATCACGCCTCAGCGTCGGAGCGCCCCGGCGACCTGGCCGACCAGCCGCTCCGCGAGCATGCGATAGCCCTCCGGCGTGAGATGCTGGCCGTCGCCCTGGTGCGGCAGGCCGCGCAGCATCGAATTGGGCAGCATGACGACCGGGACGCCCATCGCGCTCAGCCGGGCCTGGATGGCGGACGTCTGGTCGGGTGCGCCCTTGCGGCGGTCGTTGCCGCCGGGCTGGAGGATGACGACGCTCGTCCCCTTCGGCACGGCGCGGTCGAGCCGGGCGAGCATGCCGCCGGTGGTGTCGCCGTTGATCCCGGCATTGACGACGCGGACGCCGAGGCCGCGCGCCCGCAGCAGCGCCTCGAGCTGCGCCGGATAGGCCTGGGCTCGCGAAACGCCCTTGCCGTAGGTGTTGCTGGCGCCGAGCGCGACCACGGTCGCCGCGCATGCAGCACCCATCGAGACTGTCGCAAGCCCGGCCGCAAGGAGGATCGCTGAAATTCGTCCGAACATCTCCGCCTCCGCGGCGATCACACGAGATTCGCGCGCAAGCCGCAAGTGCGGTCGGACAGCCATCTCAGGCCTGTCGAGGAGATCGAGGATGCGCCCGCAAAACCGGTCGCTTCGGCCGGTAGTAGCCCCGGGAAAACGCCGCGCTATCTGAACAGATCGTGGGACGAGGGCGCGGTCTGCCTGATCCGCCGGACGCTGACCGGCGTGCCGTCGGACACGAACAGGAGCTCATAGCTCCTGCCGCTGCTGTCGGTCGCCGAGCAGGTGATGCTCTTGACCTGCCTCGCGGCGAAATTGCCGGTCTGCCGACAGACGCCCGTCGACGTCTGCTCCGCCGGCACCGGCAGGCCGTCGACCTTGGGCCGGTGCTTGGAGTTGAGCAGCATGCGGTCGATCGGCAGCTCGTAGGAGTTGTCGTCGGCGCGCTTGCCGTTCTCGCCGGAGAAGGAGACGACGTGGTTGTCGTCGGTGGGATCGTCGAGCGCCACCGCAAAATTGACCCGGCCCTGGTCGCCATGGGCGTAGGCCACCGCCTTGCAGGCGAACTCGCGGCCGGCGACCTTCAGCGTCTTGCAGCGTCCCGACATCAGCGCCAGGAGGTCGATGATGGATTGCCGGTCGGGCGGATTGTTGACGGCCACCACGTTGGCTTCGGGCGCCAAAGAGCCGGCGAAACAAGGGGTTGTGAGCGCAACCAGGGTCGCGGCCAGAAGGGGGCGGCAGAGGCGCATCATGGGGCTCGCTCGGCGATCTCTCGGTTCAGGCAGGTTCCGCGCATCAACGATCGAACCATGAAATGGTTGCGATCTCGTTTGCCGTCCGACGTCAGTCTGGAATACCACCGTGCCACCCACAAGCGATTCGCGAAATCGCCGCTTTCATCCCCGCGCGCACTTGCTGCCAAGGCCGTGTTTTTTTCGTGGCGAAGCCCCAAAATAAGGATCACGCCGCCTGCTTCATGGTGCGGGCAAAGGCCGGGTAAGTCTCGGCCAGCTCATCCAAAATCCGTCCGCGCAACAGTTGCAAGGTTTCTGCGTCGGGGTGCGGCGTCTCCCGCACCACCTCCGGTTCCTCGTAGTCGAAGCCGGTATTGGCCC
>NZ_JAGWUA010000138.1 GCF_028868675.1 Bradyrhizobium sp. | reverse complement strand
AAAAATTGTGCCATTATGGCCGGCGGTGGGCGTGCCTATGGTCGATGCTTGCATCTGACTCTCCGTGGGTTCGAGTGAGGAAACCCAAACCTATCGGAAAGGCCACGCTCACCGCCCCATGAAATCTACAAAATGCCGCCAACAGCAGGGACAAAGCGGCCATCCGCACCACCCCGACTTTAGCAATCGCACCTCAAATATGCCCATGCCATGATGCATCCTGACTCCCGAATCAGGCAGCCCATGCGCGTCTTCAGCGTTCCCATCTCGGTTCCATTCCTGCGCACGGTCGCGGCCAGCCTGCTCGACGGCCGGCTGGTCGCGGGCTTCGAGGCGCGGACGGAGCCGGCGCGGCTGGCGGACGCCACGCTCTACCTGCCGACCCGGCGCGCGATGCGCGTGGTGCGCGAGATCTTTCTCGACGAGATGAAGGCGGACGCGGCCGTGCTGCCGCGCATCGTCGCGCTCGGCGACATCGACGAGGACGAACTCGCTTTCGCCGGCGAGACCGAGGAGTTTTCCGGCGCCGCCTCGCTCGAGACTCCGCCGAAGCTCGGCGAGCTGGAACGTCGGCTCACGCTGGCGCGCCTCGTCGCCGCCTGGGCGAAGGGCGAGGTGCTGGCCCCGCTCGTCGTCGGCGGCCCCGCCTCGACGCTGGCGCTCGCCTCCGACCTGGCGCGGCTGATCGACGACATGGTCACGCGCGGCGTCGACTGGCGTGCGCTCGACACGCTGGTGCCTGACCAGCTCGACCAGTACTGGCAGCACTCGCTGCAGTTCCTGCGCATCGCGCGGGAAGCCTGGCCCAAACATCTCGCCGAGATCAACAGGATCGAGCCGGCGGCGCGGCGCGACCTCCTGATCGCGGCGGAAGCGAGACGCCTGACCGCGAAGGCCGACGGCCCCGTGATCGCCGCAGGTTCGACCGGCTCGATGCCGGCCACCGCAAGGTTTCTCCAGGCGGTCGCGGCGCTGCCGCATGGCGCCGTGGTGCTGCCCGGGCTCGACACCGATCTCGACGAGGACGCCTGGCGCATCATCGGCGGCGTCAGGGATGCGCAGGGCAAATACGCGACGCATCCCGCCTCCAACCATCCGCAATATGCGATGCATGGCCTGCTGCAGCGCCTCGGCCTCAAGCGCAGCGACGTCGAGGTCCTCGGGGTCCCCTCGCCTGCCGGCCGCGACCTCCTGGCCTCCGAGGCGATGCGGCCGTCGAGCGAGACCGAACGATGGCAGGAACGGCTGAGCCAGGTGGATGTCGCGGCGCAAATCGCCCGCGGCATGACGAACCTCGCCGTCGTCGAAGCGCCCAATCCCGAGATGGAGGCGCTGGCGATCGCGATCGCGATGCGCGAGGCGCGCCATCTCGGCAGATCGGCGGCGCTGGTGACGCCCGACCGCACGCTGGCGCGGCGGGTGATGGCGGCGCTGACGCGCTGGAATTTGGCTTACGACGATTCCGGCGGCGACGTGCTGATGGAGGCGCCGGCCGGCATCTTCGCCCGCCTCGCGGCCGAAGCCGCGACCAGGGGACTGGAGCCGCCGACGCTGCTCGCGCTGCTCAAGCACCCGCTGTGCCGGCTCGGCGGCCCCGCAAGCGCGTGGACGCACGCCATCGAGGATCTCGAGCTTGCGCTGCTGCGTGGAACACGGCCGCCCGCAGGCACCACAGGGCTGCTGCGCGACTTCACCCGCTTCCGCAACGAGCTTGCCAAGCTGCAGCGGCGTGAGGTCTCCGCGCTGCACGCTTCCGAGCCGCGCACGCGACTGAAGCCGGGCGCGCTGGAACGTGTTCACGCGCTGATCCTGGCGTTGCAGCAGGCGCTGGCGCCGGTCGAAAACCTCGCATCGTCACGGCCCCATGATTTCGCGGAGATCGCGCACCGGCATCGCGAGACGCTGATCGCGCTGTCGGCCGACGAGCAGGGCATCCCGCTTGCCTTCGAGGAACGCGAGGGCCTGCAGCTCGCCGCCGCCTTCGATGACCTCTTGCGCGGCGAGACCAGGAGCGGATTGATGGTGCCGCTGCCGGACTATCCGGACGTGTTCCAGACCGCGTTCGGCGATCGCGCGGTGCGGCGGCCGGACAGGCCGGGCGCGCGGCTGCAGATCTACGGCCCGCTGGAATCACGATTGATGCAGGCCGACCGCATCATCGTCGGCGGCTTGATCGAGGGCGTGTGGCCGCCGGCGCCGCGCATCGACCCCTGGCTCAGCCGACCGATGCGGCACGAGCTCGGGCTCGACCTGCCGGAACGGCGCATCGGCCTCTCCGCGCACGACTTTGCGCAATTGCTCGGCGCCGACGAGGTGATCCTGACCCATTCGGCCAAGGCCGGCGGCGCGCCGGCGGTGGCCTCGCGCTTCCTGCACCGGCTGGAGGCGGTGGCGGGCGATACGCGTTGGAAGGCCGCCAAGCGCGCCGGCGAAAAATACATTGCGTGGGCGCACGAGCTCGACCGGCCCGACAAGGTCGAACCGATCAAGCAGCCGGAGCCGCGGCCGCCGCGCGCAACGCGGCCGCTCAAACTCTCGGTCACCGCGATCGAGGACTGGCTGCGCGATCCCTACACGATCTACGCCAGGCACATCCTGCGGCTGGACGCGCTCGATCCCGTCGACATGCCGTTGTCGGCGGCCGACCGCGGCTCCGCGATCCATGACGCCATCGGCGAGTTCACACAAAGTTTCGCAGACCGCCTGCCCGACGATCCCGCGCGTGCGCTGCGCGACATCGGCGAAAAGCATTTTTCGCCGCTGATGGAGCGGCCCGAGGCGCGCGCGCTGTGGTGGCCGCGCTTCCAGCGCATCGCGCGCTGGTTTGCCGAATGGGAGCTGGCGCGGCGCGGCGAGATCGAGACCGTTGCGGCCGAAGCCCGAGGCGAGATCGAGATCGCGCTCGACAAGGAGCGCATCTTCCATCTGTCGGCGCGCGCGGACCGCATCGAGCGGCGCCAGGGCGGCAGCTACGCCATCCTCGACTACAAGACCGGCCAGCCGCCGACCGGCAAGCAGGTGCGAATGGGCCTGTCGCCGCAACTCACGCTGGAAGCCGCGATCCTGCGCGCCGGCGGCTTCCCCGGGATCGACGCCGGCGCGTCGGTGAGCCAGCTCGTCTATGTCCGTCTCAGCGGCAACAATCCGCCGGGCGAGGAGCGTATCCTCGAGCTCAAGATCAAGCCGGGCGACACGGCGCAGCCGCCGGACACGGCGGCCGACGAGGCACGGCGCAAGCTGGAGGCGCTGATCCGGGCCTTCGACGACGAGACCCAGGCCTACACGTCGCTGAACCTGCCGATGTGGGCGAACCGCTACGGCGCCTATGACGACCTCGCGCGCATCAAGGAATGGTCCGCCGCCGGCGGCCCGGGGATCGAGGAATGGTGAAGGCGCCGCGCCCCATCCCCGACGCGCTCCGCGCGGCGCAGGCCCGCGCCTCGGATCCCGCCGCGTCGGCCTTCGTCTCAGCCAATGCCGGCTCGGGCAAGACCCATGTGCTGGTGCAGCGGGTGATCCGCCTATTGCTGTCGGGCGTGCCGCCGGAAAAGATCCTCTGCATCACCTTCACCAAGGCCGCCGCCGCCAACATGGCCGAGCGGGTGTTCACCACACTCGGCCACTGGGTGACGCTCGACGACGCCGCGCTGGACGATGCGATCCGCGCGGCCGGCATTTCCCATCCCAACGCAAAGCTGCGGCGCGAGGCGCGAAAGCTGTTCGCCTGCGCGCTGGAGACGCCGGGCGGGCTGAAGGTGCAGACCATCCACGCGCTGTGCACGCGCCTCTTGCAGCAGTTTCCGTTCGAGGCCAACGTGCCGGCACGCTTTGCCGTGATCGACGAGCGCGACCAGACCGACATGATGGAGCGCGCGAACCTCAAGGTGCTGCTGGAGGCTGCACGCAATCCCGACAGCCCGACCGGCCGTGCGCTTCTGACCGCGATGGCGAACGCGGCCGACGTCACCTTCAAGGACGTGGTGCGAGAAGCCTGCCTCAGCCGCGACCACTTCATGGCCTGGACCGATGCGGCCGGCAGCGTCGAGGCTGCGGCTGCGCAGATGGCGGAAGTGCTCGGCGTCGATCCTGCCGACCGGCTGGAGGATATCGAGAGCGAGATCGTCGACGGGCCGTTTTTGCCGCGCGCGCGCTGGCTGGAGATCGCCGCCGCTCTCGACACCAGCTCCAGCGCCGATCGAAAGCAGGCCGACCGGTTGCGCGACGCGGCGGCGCGCTCCGCGCCGGAGCAGATCGAGATCTACCTCTGCGTCTTTCTGACAGAGGCGGAACAGAAACCCCGCGCGACCGTCATTACCAACAACTTCGCGACCAACAATCCTGCGATTGCCCGCCTGTTCGAGGCGGAGGCACAGCGGCTCACCGGGCTGATCGAGCGGCGGCGTGCGGCCACCGTGCGCGACCGCACTGCGGCGCTCTTGCATATCGCGACCGCCGCGGCGGCGAACTACCGGCGCGAGAAGCAGGAGCGCGGGCTGCTCGACTATGACGATCTCATCGACAAGACGCTTGTAATGCTCGACCGCGTCACCTCGGGCTGGGTGCATTACAAGCTCGACCGCGGCGTCGATCACGTGCTGATCGACGAGGCGCAGGATACCAGCCCCCGGCAATGGGACATCGTCGCCCATATCATCTCCGAATTCACCGCCGGCGCGGGCGCGCGCGACGGGCTCACCCGCACCATCTTCGCGGTCGGCGACGAAAAGCAGTCGATCTTCTCGTTCCAGGGCGCAGCGCCGCACGAATTCGACGAACGCCGTCATGAGCTGCGGCGCAAGTTCGAGGCCGCCGGACTGAAGTTCGATCCCGTCTCCTTCACGTACTCGTTCCGCTCGGGCGCGACGATCCTGCAGACGGTCGACCAGGTCTTCCGTGACGAGAGCATCTATCGCAGCATCCACGCGGAAAAGACCTATCCCCTGCACCATGCGCTCGCCGACGCCGGCCCGAGCCTGATCGAGCTGTGGGACCTCGCGGTCGCCGACGACCGGCAGGATCTCGAGGGCTGGCGCGCGCCGTTCGACGGCATCGCGGTCACGAGCCCCGAGGTCAAGCTCGCCCGCCGCATCCAGGCCGAGATCAGGCGGCTGGTGGAGAGCGGCACGCTGACGGGGCACACGGGCGAGCGACGGCCGCTGTGCTATGGCGACATGCTGGTGCTGGTGCGCCGGCGCGGCAACGCGTTCGACGCGGTGATCCAGGCGCTGAAGCACGCCGGCATTCCGGTCGCCGGCGCCGACCGGCTCAAGCTCACCGAGCACATCGCAATCATCGACCTGATGAATCTCGCTGATGCGCTGTTGCTGCCGCAGGACGATCTCGCGCTGGCAGTGGCGCTGAAGAGCCCGCTGTTCGGCCTCGACGACGACGATCTCTTCACCCTCGCCCGCGACCGCAAGGGCTCGCTGCGCCGCGCGCTCGGCGAGCATGCGGGGGAAAGCGAGAAGTTCTCGGTCGCGCTGCGCCGGCTGGAAGCCTGCGAGGCGCGCGCCCGCGCTGAGACGCCGTTCGCGTTCTATGCCTGGCTGCTCGGCGGCGACGGCGGCCGCGCGCGCATTCTGCGCCGGCTCGGCCACGAGGCCAACGACGCGCTGGACGAGTTCTTGGAGCTCGCGCTCGGCCATGAGCGCAAGGCGCCGGCCTCGCTGCAGGGCTTTCTGGCCTGGCTGCGCGCGGCCGACACCGAGGTGAAGCGCGACATGGAAATCTCGCGCGACGAGGTGCGGGTGATGACCGTACATGGCGCCAAGGGCCTGGAGGCCCCGGTCGTGTTCATGGTCGACACCACGTCCTCGCCCTCCGACACGCAGCGGCTGCGGCTGATCCAGGTGCCGCGCGGCAATGGCGGCGAAGTCGTGGTGTGGGCCGGCCGCAAGGCGGACGATCCCGGAGTAGTCACCACCGCGCGCGAGGCGATGCTTGGGGATACCGAGGACGAATATCGTCGCCTGCTCTACGTCGCGATGACGCGCGCGGCCGACCGGCTGATCGTCGGCGGCTGCATGCCCGGCAACATGAAGTCGGTGCGCAAGCTCTGCTGGTACGATCTGATCGACAAGGGGCTCGCCGGTTCGGGCCTGGAGAAGCAGGTGATCGAAACGCCGCACGGCAAGGTGACGCGCTTCTCGCAGGCTGCGGACGTCGCGGCGCTCGGCGCCCCGGCGACCGCGGTCGCCGAAGGGATCGCACTGCCGGACTGGCTGCGCACGCCGGCGCCGCGCGAGGCGGCCGAGGACGATTGGGTGCGCCCGTCGGGGCAAGCCGCCGCCGGAGAGGGACGTGTCGTACGAACAGGCAAATCCGTGCAGTCCCGCGCGCTGGCGCTCGAGCGCGGCACGCTGGTGCACCGGCTGCTGCAATCGCTGCCCGAGCTGGCGCTCGACCGGCGGCGCGAGGCGGCGCTGGCCTTCCTCGCGCGCAACGCGACCGACTGGGCGGAGGCCGAGCGTACGACCCTCGCCGAAAAGGTGCTCGCGCTGATCGCCGATCCGCGCTTTGCGGCGGTGTTTGCCGCCGGCAGCCGGGCCGAGGTCGCAATCGTCGGGCGGCTGGAGCGGCCAGGCCGGCCGCCGGCGCTGGTCTCCGGCCAGATCGACCGGCTGGCCGTCACGCCGGACGAGGTCTTGATCGTCGATTTCAAGACCAACCGGGCCCTGCCCGGGGCGGCCGCCGAGGCGCCCGCGGCCTATGTCCGGCAGCTCGCGCTGTACCGGGCGGTGCTTGCCAGGCTTTATCCCCAGCACGCCATCCGCGCCGCCCTGCTCTGGACCGAAACCGCTGAATTTGCGGAGATTTCCGTCTCCGCGCTGGACGCGGCGCTGGCATCCGTTCAGCTCGGCGTGAGCGAACTTGACCCGGCAAGGAGCCGTTCATAGGTTGACCGGATGATCCCAGGGCGCGATTCCCGTCGCGCCCTTTCCTTCAACCGAACGAGGTATTCCCATGGCCGTTGGCAAGGTCTCTGACGCCGATTTCGAAGCCCAGGTGCTCAAGGCCGACGGCCCGGTGGTCGTCGATTTCTGGGCCGAGTGGTGCGGCCCCTGCCGGATGATCGCCCCCGCGCTCGACGAGATCGCCGGCGCGATGGGCGACAAGGTCAAGATCGTCAAGCTCAACGTCGACGAGAGCCCGAAGACCGCCTCGAAGTATGGCGTGATGTCGATCCCGACCCTGATGATCTTCAAGGGCGGCGAGATGGCCTCCCGCCAGGTTGGCGCGGCGCCAAAGGCGAAGCTGCAGCAGTGGATCTCGGCGGCGGTCTGATCCGCACCACAGGATAGTTTCGAGAACGGCCGGCGTCACGCCGGCCGTTTTTTATGGCACACGTAATCCTCACTCATGCGCCGGAATCCTCACTCGTGCCCCGGACGCAGCGCAGCATGCAATGATGCGCTGCTGAGCCGGGGCCCACACTGCTTCATCGCGACTGTGGATTCTGGGTCCCGGATCGGCGCTCCGCTTCGCTGCGCTTGTCCGGAACACGAGAGTCTTATGCAGGCGGCGTGCCGTTGATGGCGAGCACATGGCCGGCCAGATACAGCGAGCCCGTGATCAGGATGCGCGGCGGCACCTCGTAGGCGAGCCGCGACAGCGCGCGCAGGGCGGCCTCGATCCCCGGCATGATCTCGACGCGCATGCCGAGGCCGCGCGCGGCGTCCGCGAGGCGGTCGACCGGCATCGCGTTCTCGGTGCCGGGAATCGGCACCGCGACGATGTGGCGGGTAAGACCGGCGAAATTGGCGAGGAAGCCCTGCGCGTCCTTGTTTCCCATCATGCCCGCGATCACGACCAGCGGGCGCGACACCCGCTCTTCGAGATCGCCGAGCGCCGCGGCGGCGACGCGGCCGCCCTCGGCATTGTGGCCGCCGTCGAGCCAAATCTCGCAGGCACTCGGCGCCCAGTCGAACAGCGCGCCCGAAGTGATGCGCTGCATCCGCGCCGGCCACTCGGCATTGACGATACCGGACTCGAACGCCGCATGGGGCACCCTGAAGGCCCGTGTCGCGCGCAGGGTCGCGATCGCAAGGCCGGCATTGTCGAACTGGTGGCGACCGAACAGGCGCGGTGCGGCGAGGTCCATCAATCCGCGATCGTCCTGGTAAACGAGCCGCCCGCGTTCGACATTGACGTGCCAGCTTTCGCCCACGGCAAACAGCGGCGCGCGCATGCGCCTGGCCTGCGCCTCGATTACGGCCATCGCCTCCGGCGTCTGCTCGGCCGAGATCACGGGCACGCCGCGCTTGATGATCGCGGCTTTTTCGCCGGCGATCGCGCTCATGGTGTCGCCGAGGAAGTCGGTGTGATCCATGGAGATCGGCGTGATGACGCAGGCCGCGGGCTGTTCGATCACATTGGTGGAATCGAGCCGCCCGCCGAGACCGACTTCGAGCAGCAGCGCGTCGGCGGGATTTTGCGCGAACAGATGGAAGGCGGCGGCGGTCTTCAGCTCGAAGACGGTGGCGGCCTCGCCGGCATTGATGCGCTCGACCAGTTCCAGCGCGGCGCGCAGTTCGTCGTCGCCGACCAGCAGACCGCCGCCGGCCCGGCCCAGCCGAAAACACTCGTTGGTCCGCACCAGATAGGGCGAGGTATAGGCGTGGACGCGAAGGCCGGCCGCTTCAAGCGTCGCGCGGAGATAGGCGAGCGTCGATCCCTTGCCGTTGGTGCCCGCGATATGGATCACCGGCGGCACCTTGCGCTCGGGATGGTCGAGCCGCGCGAGCAGGCGCTGCATCCGCTCCAGCCCGAGATCGATCCGCTTGGGATGCAGCGCGGACAACCGCCCGATCACGTCACCGAGCGCGGAATTCGGGCTGTCGGCGGCCGCGTTCACGCGTGCGGCGCGGCCGGCGCCACCTCGGGGGCCGATACGATCTGTGCAGCGGTCGTGACCGGCTGCGCCGGCTTCGATGCGCCGTCCAGCGCGGGCGACTTCGTCAAGAGGCGGCAGAGCCGCGCCAGCGTCGGACGCAAATCGTGGCGATGCACGACCATGTCGACCATGCCGTGCTCCTTGAGATACTCGGCGCGCTGGAAGCCCTCGGGGAGCTTCTCGCGGATGGTCTGTTCGATCACGCGCGCGCCGGCAAAGCCGATCAGCGCACCGGGCTCGGCGATCTGCACGTCGCCCAGCATCGCGTAGGACGCGGTGACGCCGCCGGTGGTCGGGTTGGTCAGCACCACGATATAGGGCTGCTTGGCCTCGCGCAGCATCTGCACTGCGACGGTGGTGCGCGGCATCTGCATCAGCGACAGGATGCCCTCCTGCATGCGCGCGCCGCCCGAGGCCGCAAACACGATGAAAGGCACCTTCTTCTCGACCGCAAGCTCGAGCCCGCGCACGATGGCTTCGCCGGCGGCCATGCCGAGCGAGCCGCCCATGAAATCGAAATCCTGCACGGCGATGACCACGGCCGCGCCTTCGAGCTTGCCGTAGCCGACCTTGATGGCGTCGTTCAGATTGGTGCGCGCACGGGCATCCTTGATGCGATCGACGTATTTCTTCTCGTCGCGAAATTTGAGCGGATCGGCCGCGACTTCCGGCAGCGCGACGTCGAACCAGGTCTCATTGTCGAAGATCGACTTCAGCCGCGCCACCGCGCCCATCCGCATGTGGTAGTTCGAGCCGGGGATGACGAACTGGTTGGCCTCGACGTCCTTGTAGAACACGAGCTGTCCGGAATCCGGACACTTGATCCACAAATTCTCCGGCGTCTCCCGCCGCAGCATGTTGCGGATCTTCGGCCGGACCACATTGGTGAGCCAGTTCATGGTTTGCTCCGGTTAGCGGCCCCGCTTTCGGGGGGCGCCCGGTGGATATATGGCGGCCGGGGCTCTCCCCGGCAAGCTGCCGTTTGTCGTGCGTCAAGGCCGGAATTGTGGCCTATTCCGCCGCCTGTTGCGCGCCGCGCACGCCCTGGGCCAGGGACGCCGCAAGCTCGGCGACCGCGTTGACGGTCTTGGCCGTCGCCCGGCCTTCCGAATCGAGACTGCCGCGCAAGGCATCCACCAGCGCGGTGCCGACCACCGCGCCGTTGGCATGCGAAGCGATGGCCCGCGCCGCCTCCGGCGTGCGAATGCCGAATCCGACGCAGACCGGCAGGTTGGTGTGGCGCTTGATCCGGGCGACCGCCGCGCTGACGTCGGCGGAATCCGCGGCCGCCGCGCCCGTGATGCCCGTGATCGAGACGTAGTAGACGAAGCCCGAGGTGTTGGCGAGCACGGCCGGCAGGCGCTTGTCGTCGGTGGTCGGCGTCGCCAGGCGTATGAAGTTGAGGCCCGCCTTCAGCGCAGGCACGCACAGCTCGGTATCTTCCTCCGGCGGCAGGTCGACGATGATGAGGCCGTCGACGCCGGCGGTCTTCGCATCGGCAAGGAACCTGTCGACGCCGTAGATGTAGATCGGGTTGTAGTAGCCCATCAGCACGATCGGCGTGGCGTTGTCGTCCTTGCGGAAGCCGCGCACCAGCTCCAGCGTCTTCTTCAGCGTCATGCCGGCCTTCAGCGCGCGCAGGCCCGCGGCCTGGATCGACGGACCGTCGGCCATCGGATCGGTGAAGGGCATGCCGATCTCGATCACGTCGGCGCCCGCCTTCGGCAGCGCCTTGACAATTTCGAGCGAGGTCGCGGGATCGGGATCGCCCGCCATCAGGAAGGTGACGAAGGCCGAGCGGCCCTGCTTCTTCAGTTGGGCGAAACGTGTGTCGATACGCGTTGTCATGGCTGGACGGTCGCTGTGCTATACCTCTCCCCTCCGGGGAGAGGTCGGCTGCGAAGCAGCCGGGTGAGGGGGATGGAGAGGTTCAAGGCAAGAGCACGAAAGCTCCGCGCATCGCAGACAAGCGCCGAAGCAAAGCTTTGGCAGGCGCTGCGCAACAGGCAGCTCGCGCGCTGGAAATTCCGCCGCCAGCATCCGATCGACCGGTTCGTCGTCGACTTCGTCACGCTCGACGGAAAGCTGATTGTCGAAGTCGATGGCGTGACACACTCCAGCCCGTCGGAAATTGAGCGGGACAAGGCTCGTACCGAGATCCTCGAGGCCTGCGGCTTTCTCGTGCTTCGCGTCTCGAACACCGACGTGTACGAAAATCTCGAGGGAGTCCTCGAGCTGATCGAGACATCCTTGCGGTTCGAGTGAGAGGATAGACCCCTCACCCGGCTGCTGCGCAGCCGACCTCTCCCCGACGGGGAGAGGTGAGGAAAGTGCGACGCGCGCCTCACTTCTTCTTGCCCTTCAGGATGTCGCCGACCTGGGGGACGTCCTTGTCGCCGCGGCCGGAGAGGTTGACGACCATCAGGTGGTCCTTCGGCCGCCTGGGCGCGAGCTCCATCACCTTGGCGATGGCGTGCGCGGGCTCGAGCGCCGGGATGATGCCTTCGAGCCGCGACAGCAGCTGGAACGCCGCGAGCGCCTCGTCGTCGGTCGCCGACAGATAGTTCACCCGGCCGATCTCGTGCAGCCAGGAATGCTCGGGGCCGATGCCGGGATAATCGAGACCGGCCGAGATCGAATGCGCGTCCTGGATCTGGCCGTCGTCGTTCATCAGGAGATAGGTGCGGTTGCCGTGCAGGACGCCGGGACGGCCGCCGGCGATCGAGGCCGCGTGCAGCTGCGTGAGCCCATGGCCCGCCGCCTCGACGCCAATAATCTCGACCGAGGGATCGTCGAGGAAGGGATGGAACAGGCCCATGGCGTTGGAGCCGCCGCCGATGCAGGCAACCAGCGAATCCGGCAGCCGGCCCTCCGCCTCCTGCATCTGCGCCTTCGTCTCGTTGCCGATCACGGACTGGAAGTCGCGCACCAGCATCGGATAGGGATGAGGGCCAGCGACCGTGCCGATGCAGTAGAAGGTATCGTGCACGTTGGTGACCCAGTCGCGCAGCGCCTCGTTCATCGCGTCCTTCAGCGTGCGCGTTCCGGACTGCACCGGAAACACTTTTGCGCCGAGCATCTCCATGCGGATGACGTTGGGCTGCTGCCGCTCGACGTCGACGGCGCCCATATAGACCACGCAGTCGAGGCCGAAGCGCGCGCACAAGGTCGCGGTGGCAACGCCGTGCTGGCCGGCGCCGGTTTCGGCAATGATGCGCTTCTTGCCCATGCGGCGCGCCAGCATGATCTGGCCGAGCACGTTGTTGACCTTGTGGGAGCCGGTATGATTGAGCTCCTCGCGCTTGAAATAGATCTTTGCGCCGCCGAGATGTCCGGTCAGGCGCTCGGCGAAATAGAGCGGCGAAGGCCGGCCGACATAGTGCTTGAGATAGCCGTTCATCTCGGCCTGGAACGCCGGATCGGCCTTGGCCTCGGCATAGGCCTTCTCCAGGTCGAGGATCAGCGGCATCAGCGTTTCCGCGACGAACCGTCCGCCGAAGATACCGAAATGGCCGCGCTCGTCGGGGCCGCTACGGTAGGAATTTGGTTTGGCGATGTTCATCTGACGCTCAACTCTTGACTGGCGCGGCACGCGCGAATGAAGGCTTCGATCATCCCGGGGTCCTTGACGCCGGGGGCGCTTTCGACGCCCGAGGACACGTCGACGCCGCCGGCGCGGGTGAGGCGCAGCGCTTCCGCGACGTTGCCGGCATGCAGGCCGCCGGAGACCATGTAGGGCAGCGCCAGATCGAGCTTTTCGAGCAGGCGCCAGTCGAACGGCGCCCCGAGCCCGCCGGGCCGGGTCGCCTCCTTTGGCGGGCGCGCGTCGAACAGGATGCGGTCGGCGACTGCGGCATAGCCGGGCAGCACGGCGAGATCGGCCTTGGTCTCGACCGGCACCGCCTTCATCACGGGGCGCCCGAACCTCTGCCTGACGTCACGCAGCCGCGCGACGCTTTCCTTGCCGTGGAGTTGCAGGATATCGGGCGCCAGCGCATC
>NZ_JAGWUA010000137.1 GCF_028868675.1 Bradyrhizobium sp. | reverse complement strand
GTGACCTTCAGCCTGTTCGGCTTCATCATCGGCATCTGGGCCGACGGCTTCGAGAAGCTGCAGATGATTCCGATGCTGGTGGTGACGCCCCTGACGTTCCTCGGCGGCAGCTTCTATTCGGTGAACATGCTGCCCGCGGGCTGGCGCACGGTCGCGCTGTTCAATCCGGTGGTCTATCTGATCTCCGGCTTCCGCTGGAGCTTTTACGAGATCGCCGACGTCAGCGTGACCCTGAGCCTCGCCATGACCCTCGCGTTTCTGGCGATCTGCATGGTCGTGATCTCCTGGATCTTCCGCACCGGCTACCGGCTGAAGAACTAGACCGACGAGCGGCAGCCCGGGATGACGAGAGCGTGAACGCGCGCTCGCGAAAATGTCAGCACCGCCTGCCCGGATTGATCATGCCGCAGCCTTGCTTGCGCCCGGTCGGACGTTAACGATTGTGTGCGCAGGCGACTGGAACCAAAGCCGGATTGCAGGCATAGTGCAGGGCGGGGGACGGAGAGCCGCGGCGCTTGCGCGAACAGGCCGGAGGCCGGGATCAAGATGCGTTTCCTTTTGGTTGCTTTCACGTCATTGATGCTGCTCAGCGCCGGCGCGGCGCAGGCGAAGGTCGACATCACCATCGACAAGGACAATCAGCAGATGACCGTCGCCGTCGACGGCGTCGCGCGCTATCACTGGCCGGTGTCGACCGGCATCCCCTCGCGCGAGACGCCGAACGGATCGTTCCGCGCCTTCCGCATGGAAGAGGACCACTACTCCAAGGAATTCGACGACGCGCCGATGCCGCACTCGATCTTCTTCACCAAGATCGGGCACGCGATCCATGGCACCGATTCGGTCGGCCGGCTCGGCACACCCGCTTCCCACGGCTGCGTGCGGCTATCGCGCGCCAATGCCGCAACGCTCTATGCGCTGGTCGAGCGAGAGGGCGTGCTCAACACCACGGTAACGTTGACCGGCTCGGCGCAGGTCGCGCTGGCGCGCAATCCGCGCGGCACCGCCGTTGCCCGCCGCAACTTCCAGCAGGACCAGTACCGGCAAGACCAGTACACCGCGGCCGGCGATCCCGTCGACCTGACGCCGCAGGCCCTGCCCGGACGCCGCTATGCGCCGCAAACGCAGGATGACGGCTACATCTATCCGGCCGACGGCAGCGACAACACCGCACGCTATCCGGCGCCGCGTTCGAACCGGCCGCTCTACGACGCCCAGGCCTATCCGCAGCAGCAGCAGTACTACAATCAGGGCTACGGTCAGCCCGGCTACTACCAGCCCCGTCCCTACTACCCACCGCGCCAGAACTACTACTATCAGAACTGATCGCCGGCGACGGCGCGCGGCCCGTGTGGCCGCCGCTGTCGAGGTGAACCATCCTCTCTCGCCCGACGGCACGACCGGTGCCCTGTTGCCCTTCCTCTTGCGCTTCGCCCCAAGATGCCGTCCCCTGCCAAGACGATCCTGACTGCCGTCTTCGTTCTCATCGCGGGAGAGGCCATGGCGTTCGATCTCGAGGCACATCGCGGCGGGCGGGCGCTGCTGCCGGAGAACACCCTACCGGCCTTTGCCAATGCGCTGTCGATCGGCGTCGACACGCTCGAGCTCGACACCGGCATGACCGCGGACGGCGAGGTGATCGTCTCCCACGAGCGCGGGCTCAACCCCGACATTACCCGCGACGCCGCCGGCGCCTACATCACGCCGCCCGGCATGCCATTCCTGAAGCTGCGGCTCGACGAGGTCAGGACATACGACGTCGGCCGGATCCGGCCCGACTCGGCCTACGCAAGACAATTTCCGGACCAGCGCGCGCTGCCGGGGACACGGATCCCGACGCTGAAAGAGGTGTTCGCGCTGGTCCGCAAGTCCGGCAACGACCGCGTGCGGTTCAACATCGAGACCAAGATCGATCCGGACCATCCCGAGGAGACGCTCGGTCCGCAGGCCTTCGTCGCCAAGCTGCTCGGTGTCATTGCCGCCGAAGGCTTTTCCGATCGCGTCATGATCCAGTCGTTCGACTGGCGCACCCTGCAGCTCGTCCAGCAGCAGGCGCCGAAGATTCCGACCGTCTATCTCACGCTGCAGCGGGGCAAGGCGCCCACCGTCGCGCTCGACCGCGCCACGAGCTGGATGGCGGGCTTCAATCCGGCCGACCATGGCGGCTCGCTGCCGCGCACGATCCAGGCGGCGCGCGGGGTGATCTGGTCGCCCTATTTCGGCGACGTAACTCCGGCGCTCGTTGCGGAGGCGCACGAGGCCGGACTGCGCGTCGTGGTCTGGACCGTCAACAAGCCCGAGGACATGGCGCGCATGATCGCGCTCGGCGTCGACGGCATCATCTCCGACCGTCCGGACCTGTTGCGCCGGGTCGCGGGCGAACAGGGCATCCCGCTGCCGGCGGCAACGCCGGTCAGCCCGTAAGCGCGAGCGGCGCTATTCGCCGTCGCGCAGGCGGCGGTACAGCGCGCCGACGATGTTGGAATAGTCATCGGTCCACACCCGGTACTTCTCGTTGGCCTCGGTCTGCTCCCACTTGTCTGAAGATGCGAGCTTGCCGACATCGGCTTCCTCGCGCGCCGAGACCACGACGTCGGTCGAGAAGATGTAGTCGGCGTCGCGTCCCGAATCCTCGTTGTAGACCCAGCTCTTGAGGTCGTTGGCGTCGGCAATGCCGACCACGACGGTCTCGAGGTCGAGATGGCGGTTGGAGACGTGCATCACCACCGCGCCGTGCGGGGCGAGCTTGTCCTTGTAGATCTTCATCGCCTCTTCGGTCGCCAGATGAATCGGGATCGCATCCGACGAATAGGCGTCGACGATGATGAGGTCGTAGGCGCCGTCCGGCTCCCTGGCGAAGGTGAGGCGCGCATCGCCGATCACCGGCTTCAGGTCGGGCGCGCAGCTCGAGATGTAGCGGAAATATTTCGGGTCGCGCGCGGTGTCGACCATGGTCCGGTCGATCTCGAAGAACTTCCAGCTCTCGCCCGGCTCGGAGGCGCAGGAGAGCGTGCCGGCGCCGACGCCAATCACGGCGACCTTGAGGGGTGCACCCTTGCGCTCGCGGATCGCGGTGACGGCCCGACCGATGCCGCCGTCCCTGTGATAATAGGTGATCGGCTCCGGCCGGCCGGAGACCGGCGTGCCGTCATTGTTGCGGAAGCGCTCGGCGCCGTGAATGGTGGTGCCGTGCATCAGCACGTGGAAATAGCCGCCCGGCGTCACCACGATCTTGTGCACGCCGAAAAAGCTGCGAACCGTCTCGACCCGGCCCTCGTCCGCCGGATAGACGCGGGTCAGTGCCAGCGCCAGCACGACGGTCGCAAGAATCTTCCATCGGCCGGCATTGAGCGCAAGTGCCAGCAGCGCCGCGACCGCACCGACCGCGCCGGCGACCCAGACGCGATGGTCCTCGAACCACGTCGAGACCTCGCCGGCGGCGTAGGACGGCGCGACCAGCGCGATCGCCAGGCCGGCAAGCACGAGCCAATACCAGACCATGACGCGCGCAAGGCGCTCATCCGCCGACGGCCGGCACAACGCCGCGAGCGCGACCAGGATCGGGTACTCGGCGATCCAGGAAAAGGTGAAGGGCGCAATGAGGCCCGCGAACAGGCCGCCGACCATACCGCCGAAGGACAGCGCGACATAGAAGCCGGTGAGATACTTCGCCGCCGGCCGGGTGCGCGCCAGTTCGCCATGGCAGGCCATGGCGATGACGAAGAAGCAGAGCTGATGGCCACCCAGCGTCAGCAGCAGGTTCTGCTCGCCGCCGAAGGCGAGCAAGATTATCACGCCGGCGATCGCCAGCGGCTGCAACATCAGCATCCACTTGTGCGGCAGCAGCGGGCGCGACTGGAACACCAGCACCCAGGTCAGCAGGTACAGCGACAGCGGCAGCACCCACAGGAGTGGCGCTGCCGCGACGTCGGTCGAGATATGCGCGGTCACGGCGATCAGCAGGCCCGACGGCACCGCGGCGAGGAAGATCCAGCGCGCGCGCACCAGCCAGCTCGGCGCCGGCGAATTTGTGTCTTCGGCCCGCGCATCGGCCAGGCTGAGCATCGGCGAGCGCAACAGCAGCACGCCGCACGCCGCGATCAGGAGGATCAGGAGCCCGTAGCCGGCGGTCCACAGCCAGTTCTGGCTGCGCAGGGTGAACATTGGCTCCAGCAGCACCGGGTAGGACAACAGCGCGAGGAAGCTGCCGATGTTGGAGGAGGCGTAGAGGAAATAGGGATCGGGTCCGTCGGGATGGCCGGTGCGGACGAACCAGGCCTGCAGCAGCGGATTGTTGGCGGCCAGCGCGAAGAACGGCAGGCCGATCGACACCGCGAACAGGCCGAGCAGCCAGAAAGCGTAGCCCGAGGCCGGCGGCTCGCCGAAGGACGAGGCGATGCCGAGCGGCAGCGTCGTGAACGCGAGCACCAGGAGCACAAGATGGATGGCGACGGGGATGGCGCGATTGCGGATCTTCATCAAGAGGTGCGCATAGGCATAGCCTGCGAGCAGCAGCGACTGGAAGAACACCATCGCCACCGACCACACCGCCGGCGAGCCGCCGAGCCGCGGCAGCACCATCTTGGTGAACAGCGGCTGCACCGAGAACAACAAGAGCGCGCTGACGAAAATCGCGGCAGTATAGACCGTCAGCACCAGCCGGTTGCGCGAGGCCTGCGGCTGCTCCGCGGCGGCAGATTGCACGATCGAGTCCATGGACGCTCCGGCTCACCCCGGCGGGCGCCGGCGCGCGCACTGGAGCATATGGCACATGAACGGGCAATAAATGCCCGGTGTGTTGCGAAGGGCAATGCCTGATATAACAGCGTCACTCCGGGATGGTCCGACGGACCAGACCTGGGCTCTCGAGGTTCCCCAGTGCGCAATTGCGCATTGGGGTTCGGCCCTTCGAGCCGCCCCGCAACGACGGTGACGAGACTCCCGACATGACCGAAACCGACGTCGTCATCATCGGCGCTGGCCATAACGGCCTCACCTGCGCGGCCTATCTCGCGATGGCCGGCCTGCGGGTGAAGGTGGTCGAGCGGCGCAAGGTCGTCGGCGGCGCCGCGGTCACCGAGGAGTTTCATCCCGGCTTCCGCAATTCGGTCGCGGCCTATACCGTCAGCCTGCTCAATCCAAAGGTGATCCGCGACCTCAGGCTTGCCGAGCACGGCCTGCGCATCGTCGAGCGGCGCGCACAGAATTTCTTGCCCGCGCCCGACGGCAGCTTTCTCCTCACCGGCGAGGGCCGCACCAAGGACTCCGTGCGAAAACTCAGCGCTCACGATGCCGACGCGCTCGACGGTTTCTCCCGCGAACTGGCGGCGATCGCCGACGTGCTGCGGCAATTCGTGCTGCGCGCGCCGCCGAACCTGCTCGACGGATTCGGCACCAACGCGCTGCGCGAGGCCGTCAACGCGATTCAAAGCGCGAACATCCTGCGCGCCTTGACGCTGGAGCAGAGCCGCAGCCTGCTCGATTTGTTCACGCGCTCGGCCGGCGAGATGCTGGACGAGCGGTTCGAGCATGATCTGGTGAAGGCCCTGTTCGGCTTCGACGCCATCGTCGGCAATTATGCGAGCCCCTACGCCCCGGGCTCGGCCTACGTGATGCTGCACCACGCCTTCGGCGAGGTGAACGGCAAGAAGGGCGTCTGGGGCCATGCCATCGGCGGCATGGGGGCGATCACGCAGGCCATGGCGCGCGCCGCCCGCACGCATGGCGCCGAGATCGTGACCGATGCCGGCGTGCGCGAGGTGATCGTCGAGCGCGACCGCGCGAGCGGCGTCGTCCTCGACGACGGCACGACCATTCGCGCGAAATATGTCGCCGCCGGCGTCAATCCAACACTGCTCTATACGAGGCTGATCGCGGCGGAGGCGCTGCCGTCGGAGTTCCTCGCCCGCATCCGGCACTGGAAGAACGGCTCGGGCACCTTCCGCATGAACGTGGCGCTGGCGCGCCTGCCCTCCTTCACCGCGCTGCCGGGCGGCGGCGACCATCTCACTTCCGGCATCATCCTGGCGCCGAGCCTCGGCTATATGGACCGCGCCTATCTGGACGCCCGCGCGCAGGGCTGGAGCACCTCGCCCGTTGTGGAGATGCTGATCCCCTCCACGCTCGACGACAGCCTCGCGCCGGAGGCACGCCACGTGGCGAGCCTGTTCTGCCAGCACGTCGCGCCGGAACTGCCCGGCGGCCGATCCTGGGACGATCATCGCGAGGAGGTCGCCGACCTCATGATCGCGACGGTGGACCGCTACGCGCCGGGCTTTGCCGACAGCGTGCTCGGCCGCCAGATCCTGTCGCCGCTCGACCTGGAGCGGCAATTCGGCCTGATCGGCGGCGACATCTTTCACGGTGCGCTGACGCTGAACCAGCTGTTCTCGGCGCGCCCGATGCTCGGCCATGCCGACTATCGCGGGCCGCTCAGGGGCCTCTACCATTGCGGCTCGGGCGCCCATCCCGGCGGCGGCGTCACCGGCGCACCCGGCCACAATGCTGCCCGTGCGATCCTGAGGGATCACCGGGCGCCGTTCGGTTAGAGGGCGTGACGAGACATCCCCGGCGGCCTGTGGACAGGCTGTTGAAGGCGAGTGGACGACAGGTTGGAAAGGTCGTTGCGGGCGGCGGGAAAACGCCGGAACCGGCTGTGGAGAAACCGGGGGATAACCCTGTGCGTAAGCCGGTGGATACCGACTGCGCGAGGAGAGGAAAACCTGTGCATTTCCGGTGGTGTCTCTGAGACACTACCGCATTCCTCGCAGACGGCAGCGCCCGCGAGAGCATGTCTCTCACGGGCGTCAGCCAGATCAGATCGAGAAAAGTGTGCGCCCTCTTTCGCCAGAGGGAGCGAGATCACCTCAGGGAGCTGCTGATCGAACCAAACTTGTCGTTCAGCGAAGTGCCGAGGTTGTTGACCACGGTGATGATCGCCAGCGCGATGCCGGCTGCAATCAGACCGTATTCGATGGCGGTCGCCCCGGATTCATCGGACCAGAATTTCAGAACCATGCGCTTCAAGCTCGCCTCCATTCAGTTGCGTTGGCTGCCCAACTGGCCCTGTTATAGGCGCGGGAACCTAAAGGGGGCTAAACGCGGAACCCGCAACTCTTGCGAATGATGCGGGGCAATTGTTCGTCAAACTTTATCGAAGAAGCCGGCCGAATGTCACCGTCCCGTCCCGGAAACGCCTTGCCCCGCAAGGGATTTTCTCTCAACGGGCGGCACGCGGGGGCGATGTCGGAATTCGGCGGGGCCGCCGGGCTGGGGCTATTGCATTAGTCTGGCGTTAAGTGTTTCAAGCAGACCGACAGGTTGATCCCAAGCTGCTCAGGACCGCGATCAGGCCGTATTCGATCGCGGTCGCTCCGGATGCATACGACCAGAACCTCAGAACCATGCGCTTCAAGTTCGTTGCAGGCAGGCAGCCGTGACCGAGATGTCCCCCTTGCCCAGCCACCGCGCCTCCTTCGCCATCGGCGACGAGACGGCTGCCCGCCGTATCGTCGACGTGCTGACCGAGATCTTCTTCGAGGGCGACACGGCGGTCGCCGCATTCGAGCGGCCGGACGGGCGCTGGGACGTCACCCTGCATTTCGCGGACGCACCGGACCGGGCGTGGCTGCGCGAGCTGGTCGCCGACGGCGCCGGCCGCGAAGTTGCCGCGACCATCGCCTTCGACACCGTCGAGGCCAAGGACTGGGTCAAGGCGAGCCTGGAAGGCCTGGTCCCCGTTCCGGCCGGACGCTTCGTGGTGCATGGCAGTCACGACCGCGACCGCGTGCCGTCCAACAAGCTCGCGATCGAGATCGAGGCGGCACTCGCCTTCGGCACCGGGCATCACGGCACCACGCGCGGCTGCCTGCTGCTGCTCGACCATGTCCTGAAGAGCTCGCGGCCCATACGCGTGCTCGACCTCGGCACCGGCACCGGCGTGCTGGCGATCGCGGCGGCGAAGGCGCTGCATCGCCGGCTGCTCGGCAGCGACATCGACGCGCCCTCGGTGCGCGTGGCACGCGAGAACGCCGCGCTCAACGGCGTCGGCAATCTCGTGCAGACGATCCGCGCCACCGGCTTCGCCGCGCCGGACTTCGCCAGCGCCGGCCCGTTCGACCTGGTGCTGGCGAACATCCTCGCAAACCCCTTGCGGCAGTTGGCGGGACCGATGGCGCTGCATCTGGCGCCGCGCGCGCAGGTCATCCTCTCGGGGCTGCTGACGCCGCAGGCGCCAGCCGTGATCGCCGCCTATCGCGCCCGCGGACTGGTGCCGCTGCGGCACCTCCGGATCGAGGGCTGGAGCAGCCTGTTGCTGCGACGGATGGGGTGAAGTGCACCAGCCGCCAATCGCTCGCTCTATCCCCTCGTGGTGAGGAGGCGCGCAAGCGCCGTCTCGAACCATGAGGCCCCATCCCGGCCTCGCCCTTCGAGACGCTTGCTGACGCAAGCTCCTCAGGGTGGGGGTTCGAATTCCGAGCGGCTCGAACTATTCCGCCGGCTTGTCGGTGCCGCCCGTCTCGCGCGCCGCGCTCTTGGCGCGCTTCTCGGCAAAGCGGTCGATCATCTGGCTGATGACGCCCTGCGGCCTGGCGGGCGCCGTTGCGGACGGTCCTTGGCCGACCGGAGGCGAAATCTTCTCAAACGTGAACGCAGGCATCGTGTATCCCCTCGTCGTCGAGTTGGAACACTCCCGGTATTTCCTCCGGTCTCCGGATGGGGCTGCTGATGGCCACTTCCGTCGTCCACTCAACGCGAATGGAACTCTGCAAGCACAGTTTATGCCAGATGCGCCGCGATTGCGTCTACATTGCGGACTCATCCCCATGATTCTAAAGTAGCAGCCGCAATGTTCGAAGCGCATTTCCAGACATTCGAGGAGCCGGAGGCCGGCGTCGCCTTGACCGCGCGGCTCGCCGCGTTTCGCGAAGAGCTCGCCCGGCGCAAGCTGACCGGCTTCGTGATTCCCCGCGCCGACCAGCAGCAGAACGAATATGTGGCGCCGTCGGAAGAGCGGCTGGCCTGGCTCACCGGTTTCACCGGCTCCGCCGGGCTCGCCGCGGTCCTGCCCCAGGAAGCCGCGGTCTTCGTCGACGGCCGCTATACGCTGCAGGCGGGCAAGCAGGTCGACGCCAAGGCCTGGAGGATCGAATCGCTGATCGATCCGGCGCCGGAAAGCTGGCTCTCCGCCCGCCTCAAGCCCGGCGATCGCCTGGGATTTGACCCGTGGCTGCACACTTCTGCGGCAGCCGAGCGCCTCGCCGCCGCCTGTGCCAAGGCGGGCGCCGAATTGGTCGCGGTCGACGGCAACCCCGTGGACGCGGTGTGGCCGGACCGGCCGCCGCCGCCGCTCGCCCCGGTCGCGGTGCACGGCCTGCAGCATGCAGGCGTCGCGGAAGCCGACAAGCTGAAGCAGATCGGGAGCGAGATCGAGAAGCTCGGCGTCGACGCGCTGGTGCTGTCCGACAGCCATGCGGTGGCCTGGACCTTCAACATCCGCGGCGGCGACGTCGCCCATACACCGCTGCCGCTGTCCTACGCGCTGGTGCCGAAGGCCGGCCGGCCGACCGTGTTCATCGACCACCGAAAGCTCTCCAACCTCAGCCGCGATCATCTCGAGCAATCCGCCGACGTCCGGGAGCCGGACGCGCTGACGCCGACTTTGATCGCGCTCGCGAAGGGCGGGGCTGCGATCGCGCTCGACAGTGCGACGGCCGCCGATGCGCTCAGCCGGCTGATCGCTGGCGCCGGCGGCAAGCCGGTGCGCGGCAGCGATCCGGTCGCGCTGCTCAAGGCGGTCAAGAACGCGACCGAGATCGCGGGAACCCAGACGGCGCATCGGCGCGACGCGGTGGCCCTGTCGCGCTTCCTCGCTTGGATCGACCGCGAGGCGCCCACGGGCAAATTGACCGAGATCGACGCCGTGGAGGCGCTGGAGACCTTTCGCCGCGACACCGGCGCGCTGAAGGACGTGTCGTTTCCGACCATTTCCGGCACCGGTCCCAACGGCGCCATCGTGCACTACCGCGTCACCCGCCAGAGCAACCGGCGGATCGCGCGCGGCGACCTGCTGCTGATCGATTCGGGCGCGCAGTATGAGGACGGCACCACCGACGTGACGCGGACGATGGCGGTCGGCGAGCCGACCGCGGAGATGCGCGACCGCTTCACCCGCGTGCTGCGCGGCCATATCGCGATCGCGCGCGCGATCTTCCCGGACGGCACGACGGGCGCCCAGCTCGATACGCTGGCGCGACAATATCTGTGGGCCGCCGGCGTCGACTTCGAGCACGGCACCGGACACGGCGTCGGCAGCTATCTCAGCGTGCACGAGGGGCCGGCGCGAATCTCGAAACTCGGCACCACGCCACTCAAGCGCGGCATGATCCTCTCCAACGAGCCCGGCTACTACAAGACCGACGGCTTTGGCATCCGCATCGAGAATCTCGAGCTGGTGGTCACAGCCGACATCGCAGGCGCCGAGAAGCCGATGAACGCGTTCGAGACGCTGACGCTCGCGCCGATCGACCGGCGGCTGATCGAGCCCGGCATGCTCGGCGGGGACGAACTCGGCTGGCTCAACGCCTATCATGCCCGCGTCCGCGCCGCGGTGAGCCCGGCGCTCGATGCGGCGACGAAGGCGTGGCTCGATGAGGCGACGACGGAGCTGAAGGCCTAATTCCGGCGCGCGCAAAGCCGCTCGCAATCTCCGCTGTTATTCGCGCGAAGGCAGCGGCCCGAACGTCGCGCATAGCCGCATGCCGAAACCGCCGTATTCGCGCCGCGCGCGAAGCGGCTAGTGTCCCGTCATGCATGGCATGACGGGCAAACCGAAGGGCACGGCGGCAAGCAAGGACATCGCGACCTCGCGCGCGATGCTGCTGTTGCTGGTCGCCATGACCGGCGTGGCGCCGATCTCGCTCTACATGCTGGTTCCCGCGCTGCCGGTGCTGGCGACCACGTTCGGGCGCGACATCTCCGTCGCGCAGATGACGGTGTCGCTCTTCATGGTCGGCATCGCCTGTTCCCAGCTCATCATGGGGCCGCTGTCCGACAGGTTCGGACGCAGACCCGTGCTGCTCGCCGGACTCACGCTGATGGTCGCCGCCAGCGCGGCCTGCATCTTCGCCGAAACCCTGCCGCAGTTGATCGCAGCGCGCTTCTTCCAGGCGCTCGGCGGCGCCACCGGCATGGTGGTGAGCCGCGCCATCATCCGCGACCTCTACGAGCGCGAGCGCGTCGCCTCGATGATCAGCCTCGTCATCGCCGTGATGATGATCGCGCAGATGCTGTCGCCCTTGACCGGCGGCCTGCTCGAGACCGCGTTCGGCTGGCGCGCGATCTTCTACGCCATCACCGCGGGATCGCTGGCGGTTGCCGCCGGCATCGCGCTCGCACTGCCGGAGACGCGCCGCGACCGCGCGCCCGGCTCCGGCTTTCGCGGCGATTTCGGCAGCCTGGTCAGGAACCGCGCCTTCGTCGGCTACGTGCTGTGCCAAGTGCTGGCCTCGCAGATCATCTTTACCTTCGCCGGCGGCGGCCCCTACATCGTGGTGACGCAAATGGGCCGCACCAGCGCCGAATACGGCGCGTGGTTCGCGACGACAGCCTTTGCATACCTCGTCGGCAACCTCCTGTGCGTACGCTTCGCGCCGCGGCATTCGCTGGAGAGACTGATCTGGTTCGGGCTCGCGGCGCAGCTCGGCGGCAGCCTGCTCAATCTCGCTCTCAGCATTACAGGGCTCAACGCGGCGCCCGGCTGGCTGTTCGGCACCCAGATGATCGTGATGGTCGGCAACGCCTTCGTGATGGCGAACTCGGCCGCCGGCGCCATCAGCGTACGCCCCGAGGCCGCCGGCACCGCCTCCGGCGCCATGGGCTTTCTGCAGCAGGGCATCGGCGCGCTGCTGTCGCAGTTCGGCGCCTATCTCGGCGGCCACTCCACGACGACGCTGCCGCTGACATCAGCGATCCTCGGCATCTCGCTGATCTGCACCTCGACCATGATCTTCGTCGTGCCGCGCCGCGAGGTGGTGGTGAGCGAGATGCTGATCGAGCAGGCGGAAGAGGAGGAGAGCGGGATGCTGTGAGGGGTGCGCGGCGCGCGCCGCATCCACCCGTCATTGCGAGCCAACGGGTCCGCGCAAAGCGCGACCCGATGACAGGCTCCGCGAAGCAATCCAGACCGCTTCCGCGGAGGCACTCTGGATTGCTTCGTCGTTTCGCTCCTCGCAATGACGGGACGTGCGCTTCACTCCCCGATCAGCTTCAGCCACTCGTCCTCGCTGAGCACGGTGACGCTGTGCTTCTTCGCGTCGGCGAGCTTCGAGCCGGCGCCGGGGCCGGCCACCACGAGATCGGTCTTCTTCGACACCGAGCCCGACACCTTCGCGCCCAGCCGCTCGGCGGTGGCCTTGGCCTCGTCGCGGGTCATCTTCTCCAGCGTGCCGGTGAACACCACCGTCTTGCCGGCGACCGCCGAATTGCTCTTCGGCTTCTCGGCGTCGACGATGGTGACCTCCTTCGTCAGCCGCTCGACGATGCCGCGATTGTGGCTTTCGCCGAAATAGTCCGCAATGCTCCGGATCACGGTGTCGCCGATCTGGTCGAGCGCATCCATCTCGGCGATCGCTTCCTCGTCACCCCTGGCGACCTTCGTGCAGGCGTCGTGGAACGCGTCCCACGAGCCGTAGCCGCGCGCCAGCGCCAGCGCCGTGGTCTCGCCGACGTGGCGCATGCCGAGCGCATAGATGAAGCGTTCCAGCGCGATGGAGCGGCGGCTCTCGATCGAAGAGAACAGGTTGCGCACCGAGGTCTCGCCGTAGCCCTCGATCTCCTCGAGCTTGAGCTTCTTGTTGCGCCCCTCGAGCGTGAAGATGTCGGCCGGCTCCTTCACGAAACCCTCGTCGAAG
>NZ_JAGWUA010000346.1 GCF_028868675.1 Bradyrhizobium sp. | reverse complement strand
GACTTAGCCCCGGTCCTGATGTGGGGGGCTTCTACTCCAACGCAATGGCGGTGCCAACTGCCGCGTACGGCTTTTACCGCCGTCATCCTTAAGGGGCGGCGGACCATAGCTAGCCCCGGGACTCTACGACCGGGGGGTCGATCCAGCCCACATTGCCGTCCGCCCGGCGGTAAATGATGTTCACCCGGCCGCTGGAGCCGTGCTGAAATACCAGGCAGGCGGCGCCCGTCAGGTCGAGTTCCATGACCGCCTCGCTGACCGAAAGCCGCTTCAGCGAGGTCGTCGCCTCCGCGATGATGACGGGGCTGTAGCCGGTGACCTCGTCCTCGCCCTCGGCCGGCGCCTCCAGCACGTAGCTCGTTGCGTCGAGCGCCGCGAGCGCGGCGGTGGCGGCGTGGGCCTTGCGGGCGGAACGGTCCTTGAGCCTGCTCTTGTACCGGCGCAGCCGCTTCTCGATCATCAGGAGCGCCTGGTCGGCGCTGGCATAGGCGTCCGGCGCGTTGGAATCGGCCTCCAGCGTGATCCCCGAATCCAGATGCAGCGCGCAATCGGTGCGGAAGCCGAACCCGTCCTTGCTGAGCGTGATGTGGCCGGAATAGTTGCCGTCGAAATATTTGCGCAGGACCTCCTCGGTGCGCGCGCTGACGCGGCCGCGCAGGGCGTCGCCGACGCTGATGCTTTTGCCAGAAATCCGGAGAGTCATGGATGCCTCGCTTGGGTTGAGCCAGCCTGGATCGTCTGCAAGAGGGGAAACGAGAGTAGCGCGATTCGAGGCCGGCGCAATCAGGCCGGCTCGGGGTTGCGTGACCGATCAGGTAATGCGGTGGACAGCACGTTACCAAGGGCGCTCTGCTTGTCGCGGCGGCGTTGCACCGAAGAAGGAATGCGCATGGCCTCGCGGTACTTCGCGACCGTGCGGCGGGCAATGTCAATGCCCGAGGCGCGCAACCGTTCCACGATCGTGTCGTCCGACAGGATCGCGGACGGATCCTCCGCATCGATGAGCTGCTTGATGTGGTGGCGGACGGCCTCGGCGGAATGCGCCTCGCCGCCGTCGGCCGACGCGATCGAGGCGGTGAAGAAATACTTCAGCTCGAACGTGCCGCGATTGGTCGCCATGTACTTGTTGGCGGTGACGCGCGACACCGTCGATTCATGCATCTGGATGGCATCGGCCACCGCCTTCAGGTTGAGCGGCCGCAGATGCGCGACGCCGTGCGTGAAGAAGCCGTCCTGCTGGCGCACGATCTCGGTCGCAACCTTGAGGATGGTGCGGGCGCGCTGATCGAGCGCGCGCAGCAGCCAGGTCGCGTTCTGCAGGCAGTCGCTGAAATAGGACTTGTCGCCGTCCTTGCCGATCTTCTTCGACAGCTCGGAATAATAGGTCTGGTTGACGAGGACGCGCGGCAAGGTGTCGCTGTTGAGCTCGACATGCCAGCCGCCATCGGGACCGGGACGCACATAGACGTCCGGCACCATGGTCTGCAGGCGCGCCGATCCGAATTTCATGCCCGGCTTCGGATTGAGGCGACGGATCTCGCCGATCATGTCGGCGATGTCCTCGTCGTCGACGCCGCAGACTTTGCGCAAGGCCGCGATGTCGCGCTTGGCCAGGAGATCGAGATGCTCGACCAGCGCCTGCATCGCCGGATCGTAGCGGTCGAGCTCGCGGAGCTGGATCGCGAGGCACTCGCTCAGGGATCGCGCGCAGACGCCTGGCGGATCGAATTTTTGCAGCACGGCGAGAACGTCCTCGACGTCGCGCTGCGACGCACCGAGCCGCTCCGCCGCCTGGCCGAGATCGGCAGGCAGGTAGCCCGCCTCGTCGACGAGGTCGATGAGGTACTGCCCGATCATGCGCTGCGCCGGGGCGGTGAAGGCAACCGAAAGCTGCTCGGCCAGATGGTCCGCCAGCGTCACCTCGGCTGCGACGAAGGCCTCGAGATTGTAGTCCTCGTCGCCGGAGGCGCCGCCGCCCCATTCGGTATAGACGCTGGGCGCCGCGTCCTGCGCCTTGCGGGCGGCGGCTTCCGCGGGCTCCTCGGAGAAGACGTTGTCCAGCCCGGTATCGAGCGTCTGCTCGATCTCGGCTCGGGTACCGAGGTCGCGGCTCAACCATTCTTCCTGGCCCGGCTCGAAGCCCTCCGCTGCGCCGCCGTCCTCGCCATAACCGCCGGACTCATGGTTGCCGGCATCCTCGGAGTCGCCGAATTGGGCGGCCTCGGCCGGGGCTTCGCCCACCGGCGCCTCGTCGCTGGCGCGCTCCAGCAGCGGATTGCGCTCCAGTTCCTCCTCAACGAAGGTGGTGAGATCGAGGTTGGACAATTGCAGAAGCTTGATCGCCTGCATCAGCTGCGGCGTCATCACCAGCGACTGCGATTGCCTGAACTCCAACCTCTGCGTCAGCGCCATGAAGCAAGAACCGTTCCCAAAAATGGTCCGATTCTTGCTTATCTCAGTCCGGAGTCGATGTACACGGCTTGACGGATGGGAAAAAAAGACTAGAGGCGGAACTCTTCGCCGAGGTAAAGGCGCCGGACGTCCGGGTCGTTGACGATTTCATCCGGGCTGCCCTCGGTCAATATCTCGCC
>NZ_JAGWUA010000136.1 GCF_028868675.1 Bradyrhizobium sp. | reverse complement strand
GGATCGAACGGCACCATCTCGGCGGCGTAGTCGGGCGGTACCTGGACCGCCTCCTTCGAAGCGAGAATGTAGAACTCGCCGGGATCGAGGATGAGGCTGCCGTCGGGGCGCGCCGCGATCGGCTCCCAGAAGTCCTCGATCGCGTAGCCGGCGCGGCGATCGACATCGACCACGCCGGTGTGGCGCTTGGCGCGATAGCCGACGAAACCGTTGGCCTTCTCGCCGGAGAGATCGACGGAAACCGCGACGCCGCCGGTGAGATCGGCGTCGTCGACGTCGACCAGCCGCTCGGCCGCGTGCAGGGCTTCGAGCTCGTCGAGACCCAGGATGGCGTCGCCGGTGCGGAAGCGCACCTGCGACAGCCGCGAGCCCTCGCTCACCAGCACCGGAAACGTCTTTGGGCTGATCTCGGCATAGAGCGGGCCGTGATAGCCGGCGCCGATCATGTCGAAGCGGCGGGTGCCGTCGGCGATCACGCGGGTGAAGACGTCGAGCCGGCCGGTCGAACTCTTCGGGTTCGCTGCCGCGACGATCTCCGGCGGCAGCGCGAGGCTCTCCAGGAGCGGCACGATGTAGACGCAGTTGGTCTCCAGCACCGCACCGTCGGAAAGGCTGAACTCGTGCAGCTTCAACTCGTCGATGCGCTCGGCGACGGTGGCGCCGGGGCCCGGCAAGAAGCTCGCGCGAACGCGGTAGGCGATGTCGCCGAGCCGCAAGTCGAGGCTCGCCGGCTGAATCTGGCTCTCGACGAAGGGATAGGCGGGCAGGATCAGCCCGCCATCCGCCATCGCCGCGATCATGCGGTCGGGCAGGATGCCATTGGCGTCGGCGGCAACCGTGAACGTCAACCGGTGGTCCTCTGAAAGGGTCAATCGCGCCTAAAATACCCGGAAATGAGCCTGATATCGCTATCCGATGGATGCCTTGACGGAAAGGGTTCGGCGGAATAAGAGCATGACTTATCCCGTGGTGATTTGAGCCGGCCGGCTTGCAGCCACGTTAAATAAATCGCTAAACAGGCCGGGGACACGTGTGATCCCGGCCAGTGGAGATATCCAGGCCGGTTTTTTTGTGACCATTTTTCGAGTGGTCATGTTGGAGGTCACATGTCGAAGTCCGCGGCGCCCACGGCGCAGTATCGTCCCGAAACCCGGCTGGTCCATTCCGGCACCCTGCGCTCGCAATTCGGCGAGACGTCGGAGGCGCTGTTCCTGACCCAGGGCTACGTCTACGACACAGCCGAGCAGTGCGAGGCGAGGTTCAAGGGCGAGGATCCCGGCTTCATCTATTCGCGCTATTCCAACCCGACCATCGCGATGTTCGAGCGCCGCATGATCGAGCTCGAGGGCGCGGAAGCCGCGCGCTCGGCCGCCACCGGCATGGCCGCGGTGACGACCGCCATCCTCGCGCCGCTGAGGGCCGGCGATCACGTGGTCGCCTCAAAGGCGCTGTTCGGCTCCTGCCTCTATGTCGTGCAGGACCTGTTGCCGCGCTACGGCATCGAGACGACGCTGGTCGACGGCCTCGATCTCGACCAGTGGCAGCGCGCGATGAGGAAGAACACCAAGACCTTCTTCCTGGAAAGCCCGACCAATCCGACGCTCGACGTGCTCGACATTCCCGCGATCGCGGAGATCGCGCATTCCGGCGGCGCGCGGCTCGTCGTCGACAACGTGTTCGCAACGCCGGTGCTGCAGAGCCCGCTGGCGTTAGGGGCCGACGTCGTGGTCTATTCCGCGACCAAGCACATCGACGGCCAGGGCCGCTGTCTCGGCGGCGTCATCCTCTCCTCCGAAGCCTTCATCGCCGAGCACATCCACAATTTCATGCGCCAGACCGGGCCGTCGATCTCGCCGTTCAACGCCTGGGTGCTGCTGAAGGGCCTGGAGACGCTGGGCATCCGCGTGCGCGCGCAGACCGAGACCGCGGGCCGCATCGCCGATGCGCTCGCAAGCCACCCGAAAATCTCGCGCCTGATCTATCCCGGCCGCGCCGACCATCCGCAGGCTTCCCTCGTGAAGAAGCAGATGCGCGGCGGCTCGACGCTGGTCGGCTTCGAGGTGAAGGGCGGCAAGGCGGCGGCGTTCCGCGTCCTCAATGCGCTCAAGCTCGCAAAGATCTCCAACAATCTCGGCGACGCCAAGAGCCTGGTGACGCATCCGGCGACCACGACGCATCAGCGCCTGAAGCCGGAAGACCGCGCCGCGCTCGGCATCAGCGAAGGCTTCATCCGCTTCTCGACCGGCCTGGAGCACGCCGACGATCTGATCGAGGATCTCGCCGCGGCGCTGGAGAAGGCGTGAGGAGCGAATGGCGAGTGGATGAGGCCCTATTCGCTATTCGCCACTCACCATTCGCCTCACCTCACATCGGCCGATACGTGCGCACGTCGGCGGGCACGTTGATGCCGAGCTTGATCTGGCCGACCGAGCGGATGATGTCGTCGCCGAGGAGCTGCGCGAAACAGGCGTAGCCCCAGTCGTTCATGTGCAGGCCGTCGGAGATGACGAAGCCCTCCACCGGGATCGCCTGCTTCTCGTGCCAGTCACGCATCACCTCGAAGCGCGGGAAGATGCCGACATGGCGCAGTTCGGCGACACGGCCGAGCAGGTTCACCATCCTGCTGGCGCGTTCGCCGCGCGCGGTGACGGCCGGCGAATATTGCGGATCGACCAGCACGATGTCGGTATTTGCGGCCTGGAGGCGCGTGACGCCCTCCTCGACGAATTTGGCGATCTCGGACGGTTCGACGTTGCGCAGCACGGCGTTGGTGCCGACCTGCCAGATCACGAGATCGGGGTGCCTGTCGAGGACTGCGGTCTGCAGCCGCCTCATCATCTCCGGCGCGTCCTCGCCGCCGACGCCGGCATTGAAGATGCTGATGCTGGCGCTTGGATAGTGACGGCGGAGCTGCGCCACCAGGCGATTGGGGTAGTTGAATTCGGGCGAGCTCGCGCCAAAACCCTGGGTCGAGGAGGATCCGAACGCGACGATCACCACCGGCTCACCGGCAACGAGCTTGCCCGCAACGTGCGGCAGGGAGCCCATCGATTTCGCCGCGCCCTTCGAGGGCAGGCACGGCACGCGGTTGAAGATGTCGCCGGCCGATTTTGCGACCTGCTTCACCCTGTCGATGAGGCTTCGCTGGTCACCCGAGGCCGGCTGGTTCGCAGGCGCCGCAACGGCTGCGCTCTGCTGCGAGGCCGCCGGCGCTGCCGGTTGGGCGGCCGCGATGGTCGCCGGCGCGGCGGCCTGCGCCTGTGCCCGCGCGAACGGGGCAGCCATCAGCAGCAACGCTGCCGCGATCGGCGCGGCCAGCCATGCGCTCGGGCGAAAAGGGCGGTCAGAACTCATTTACGCCAGACCTCAATTCTGCTGCTGCGGCCCGACACGCGCTGCTTCGATCACGAACTGCGCCAGTGCCCGGCCGAGGCAATCATGGACCTGTTTCGCAAGCTCGATGCCGTGCGACGGGCTGAACAGGTCGAACTGTCCCTGGTCCTGCCACTGGCGCATGATCTGGAAACGGTCGAACAGCGGGATGTCATGCTCCTGCGCCACCACGCGCATATTGTCGAGATAGGGCGGCACCGAGATCATGGTCTCGGTCCGCGGGCTGTACTGCAAATTCATCAAGACAACATCGGCCCCCGCATTTTGCAGCGCAGCAACACCTTCGCTGACGGCGCCGCGAAAATCGTCGGGATCGATGGATCGCATAGCATCCACGGTCCCGGTCTGCCAGATCACCAAGGTAGGCCTTTTTGCTTCCATCAGCTTAACGAAACCGGCAGCAGCCTCTTCCGCGGTCTTCTTGCTCTGTAGTTCTACGGAGACCCGCACCGGGACGGACGGCAGCCTGTCCTTCAGGACCGCCTGCAGACGCGCCGGATACGAGCTCTCCTCCGAGGACGGGATGGTCGTCGACCGGCTGCCGACGACCAGGATGTCGAGAGGACGGCCTGATCGGATGGCCTCGCCAACCTTCGGAAGCTGGCTGTCGGTCGCGAGCAGGTAGGCCGGCACCTCGCAGGACGGCGGCGCGGCGGGCGGGATGTCCTCGGCGCGCGCGAAGGACGCGGCGAGACAGCCGCACAAGAGGATCAGGCTCGGGAGAACCTTCGCCTTCATCAGCCCCCTCCGGCCAGATCGGCGTTGCCGACGGCGCCCTTGGCCTTCGCACCGCTCTTGTCGGCGACGCGCTTGTACCACGAAATCACCCAGGCCACGGCCCACATGACCAGGATTCCGCAGAGGCTAATCAGCGCATGCATTGCGGGGCCGCCGGAGACTTCGGCCAGGATGAAATGACCGGCAAAGGCGAGGAAGACGCCGAGGCAGAAGATCTCCAGCGAATGCTGCCCGCAGAGAATGAGCGGCTTGAGCCAGGGCGATCTCAGACCCGGCCAGTCCCTCGGCAGGAAACGCACGGTGAGCGCCGCCAGCGCCAGGAAATGCGTGAAGCGCAGCACGTCGAGATTGGTCTTGTCGATCGGGTACATCCACTGCTCGATCCGCCTCGGCATGTAATGACCGAGCTGCGGCACGTGCCAGGTCAGCGTCACGTAGAACGCGGCGAGCAGATAGGCGATCGCGATCCACATCGTGACCGGAGAGGCCAGGATGCGCGACATGCGCTGCGCGCCGCCGAGCGCGCACCAGGCGCCGAACACGAACAGCAACTGCCAGGCGAACGGATTGAACGCCCAGAAGCCGTTCGGATAGGCCGAGAGATAGAGATCGTATTCCCAGGTCACGGCGTAGAGCAACACCGACAGACCGAGCGTGACGTCGGGCTTCCACTTCATCGACCACAGGATCAGCGGCAGCGCGAGCATCAGCACGATGTAGAGAGGCAGCACGTCCATGTTGACGGGACGGAAACGCAACAACAGCGCCTGCACGATGGTGACGTCGGGCTGCTTGAGGAAGTCCAGGATGCCCATCTCTTCGGTGTAGAGCGGGTTCTCGAAGCTCGTCGCGACGTAGGAGATTTCAGCGAGGAAGATCGTGAACAGGAAGACGTGGGCGACGTAGATCTGCCAGACCCGGCGCAAAATGCGCGCGGCCGCGATCACGAAGCCCAGCTCCAGCATGGCGCGGCCGTAGACGAAGGCGGCGGTGTAGCCGGAGATGAAGATGAAGATTTCGGTGGCGTCGCTGAAGCCGTAGTTGCGGATCGTGAACCAGGTCAAGAGATTGGGCGGCAGGTGATCGACGAAGATCAGCCACAGCGCGAGCCCGCGGAACAGATCGAGCCGCAGTTCGCGCTCGCCGACGGCCGGCAGCGTTATGGCGGGCGCGGCGACCGCCGCGCGCGCCTTGGCGTCCGCGGTCGCGGCGATCGTCGATCCCGTCACTTGATCGGCAATGGTCATGGGTTCCTGAACCTGGCGCAAGACGCGGCCGCTCGCAATTGTACCGGCTCGGCCCCCTGCCCGCAAAGCCGCCGGATCAAATCCGGAAACACCTGCGATGCGAAATCGGGCGGCACGATGTCGCCCCCGCCGCGCGCGATCGTTGGTTCCCCAGCGGATTTTGGCTATGATGGCAGCCATGTACCGTGCCGTCACCCGCCAGATCGAAGTCACCGTCGAGCCGAACTTCGTGCCCGAGCAATCCTCCGCCGAGCGCTCGCGCTATTTCTGGTCCTACACCATCGTCATCACCAACGCCGGCGCGGAGACCGTGCAGCTCAAGACGCGGCACTGGATCATCACCGATGCCTCGGGCCGCAAGCAGGAGGTGAAGGGCGAAGGCGTGGTCGGCGAGCAGCCGGTCCTCGCGCCCGGCGAGCGCTTCGAATACACCTCCGGCGTGCCGCTCTCGACCGCCTCTGGATTCATGACAGGCCGCTACCAGATGGTCAGCGAAAGCGGCGAACGCTTCGAGATCGACGTGCCGACGTTTTCGCTCGACAGCCCCGAGGCGAGGCGGGTGCTGAACTGACGATTGCTCTCGGCGCTCGTCATCACCGGGCTTGACCCGGTGATCCATCACTTCAAGCCGCAGGGTGGGCAAAGGCGCGAAGCGCCGTGCCCACCATCCATCCACGATCTCGGCACAACGGTGGGCACGCTTCGCTTTGCCCACCCTACGCGCCCGTCACATGCGGCGCGCTACGCCTCTTCCACACCCGCTTCGTGCGGGGTGAACTGGTAGACCGAGGAGCAGAACTCGCAGGTCACCACGACCTTGTCGTCCTTGACCATGGCGGCGCGGTCGTCGGAGGAAAAGCTCTTCAGCATCGCCGCGACCGCATCGCGCGAGCAGGAGCATTGCGCCTGCAGACTCTCCGGCGCGAACACACGCACGCCGCGCTCGTGGAACAGGCGGTACAGCAGCCGTTCGCCGGAGAGATCCGGATCGATCAGCTCGACGTCCTCGACGGTGCCGATCAGCGAGCGCGCCTCGACCCAGGCATCGTCCTCGGCGATGCTGTGCACCGCGGCGCCCTCGGGCGCATCGCCCGGATGCAGGTCGGCCTGCCGCGCACGCTCCGGCGCCTTGGGCAGGAACTGCATCAGCATGCCGCCGGCGCGCCAGCGGTGCTTGCCGCCGTCGCTCGATCGCCATTCTTCGCCGACCGCGAGCCGCACCTTGGTCGGGATCTGCTCGGAGCGCAGAAAATATTCATGGGCGGCATCTTCCAGGCTGCCGCCATCGAGCGCCACCAGGCCCTGGTAGCGGCTCATGTCCGGTCCCTGATCGATGGTCATGGCGAGATGACCGCGCCCGAGCAGCGCGCCGGAGTCGCCGGCCTCGCCGAGCCTTGCCGCGTCATAGCGCGCGTAGGCACGCAGGCGGTCGGGCGCCTTGAAGTCCACCACCAGGAATGACACCGGACCGTCGGTCTGCGCCTGCAGGATGAAGCGGCCCTCGAATTTCAGCGCCGAGCCCAACAGGATCGTCAGCACGATCGCTTCGCCGAGCAGCTTGCCGACCGGCGCGGGATAGTCGTGCTTGGTCAGGATGTCGTCGAGCGCAGGTCCGAGCCGCACGAGGCGCCCGCGCACGTCGAGCGCGTCGACCTCGTAGGGCAGCACGGCATCGTCGACCGGAATGGCGGACGGCGCGCGGACCGGACCTTCGGGTCCGGTCTCGATGTCGGGGGATTGGGAGATCATGGCGCTCTATCTGGGGTCGGAAGAGGCGAAATGGAAGGGGTCGCGCAGCGCGCGCGTCCCGGATCAGCAGCGCACCACGCCGCTTGGCGGCGCGCTGCGCAGCATCCGCGGAACGAAGTCACTCCACCGCGTCAAAACACCAGGCCAGAATGCCCTTCTGCGCATGCAGACGGTTCTCGGCCTCGTCGAACACGACCGACTGCGGGCCGTCGATCACCTCGTCGGTAACCTCCTCGCCGCGATGGGCGGGCAGGCAGTGCATGAACAGCGCGTCGGGCTTTGCCAGCGACATCAGCTTGGCGTTGACCTGATAGGGCTTGAGCACGTTGTGCCGGTGCTCGCCCTCCTTGTCGCCCATCGACACCCAGGTGTCGGTGACGACGCAATCGGCGCCGCGCACGGCGGCTTCCGGATCGGTGCCGAGTACGACGGAGGCGCCGGCCGTCCTGATCCAGTCGCGCATCGCCTTCTTCGGCGCGAGCTCCGGCGGGGTCGCGACGTTGAGCCTGAACTTGAAGCGCTCGGCGGCGTGCGCCCACGAGGCGAGCACGTTGTTGTCGTCGCCGGTCCAGGCCACCGTCTTGCCCGCGATCGGTCCGCGATGCTCCTCGAAGGTCATGAGGTCGGCCATCACCTGGCAGGGATGCGAGCGCCGCGTCAGCCCGTTGATCACCGGCACCGTGGCATGTGCGGCGAGCTCCAGCAACGCGTCGTGATTGAGGATGCGGATCATGATGGCGTCGACATAACGCGACAGCACGCGTGCGGTATCGGCGATGGTCTCGCCGCGGCCGAGCTGCATCTCGGCGCCTGTCAGCATGATCGACTCGCCGCCGAGCTGGCGCATGCCGACGTCGAACGACACGCGCGTGCGGGTCGAGGGGCGCTCGAAGATCATGGCGAGCGTCTTGCCCTCGAGCGGCCGCGCGGATTTCTCATGCGCCTTCAGCTTCGCCTTCATGGCGGAGGAGGCGGCGAGCATGCTCTTGAGCTCCGAGAGCGGCAGCTCGTTGATGTCGAGGAAGTGCTTCGGGGAATTGGGCGTCTGGCTCATCAGCTTGCCGCCCGCTTCGGCTGGCTGGAGGAGATCGCGGCGCAGGCACGTTCGAGCCGCGCCACGGAATCGTCGATCTCGGCCTCGGTGACGATCAAGGGCGGCAGGAAGCGCACCACGTTGTCGCCGGCGCCGACGGTCAGCAGCTTCTCGTCGCGCAGTGCGGTCACGAGGTCGCCCGAAGGCACCACGGCCTTGATGCCGATCAGGAGGCCCTCGCCGCGAATCTCGCTGACGACGTCGGGATGGCGGTCGATGACGGAGGCGAGCTTCTGCTTCAACAGCAGTGACATCTTCTGCACGTGATCGAAGAAGCCGGGCTTGAGCATGACATCGAGCACGGCATTCGCCGCGGCGATCGCCAGCGGATTGCCGCCGAAGGTCGAGCCGTGCGAGCCCGGCGTCATGCCGGAGGCGGCTTCCGCGGTCGCAAGGCAGGCGCCGATCGGGAAGCCGCCGCCGAGCGCTTTTGCGAGCGACATCACGTCGGGGGTCACGCCGAGGCGGCGATAGGCGAAGAGGTCGCCGGTGCGGCCCATGCCGGTCTGCACCTCGTCGAACGCCAGCAACAGGCCGCGCTCGTCGCAGAGTTCGCGCAACGCCCTGTAGAACGCCGGCGGCGCCGCGCGCACGCCGCCCTCGCCCTGGATCGGCTCGATCAGGATGCCGGCGGTCTGCGGGCCGATCGCCTTCTTGACGGCTTCGAGGTCGCCATGCGGCACCTGGTCGAAACCGTCCATCGGCGGACCGAAGCCCTCGAGATATTTTGCCGAGCCGGTGGCGGCCAGCGTCGCCAGCGTGCGGCCGTGGAAGGCACCCTCGAAGGTCACGAGGCGGTAGCGCTCGGGATGGCCCTTGGCGGCGTGATGGCGGCGCACCACCTTGATCACGCATTCCAGCGCCTCGGCGCCCGAATTGCAGAAGAACACGAAGTCGGCAAAGCTCTGCTCGCAGAGCCGCACCGCCAGCCGCTCGCCGTCCGGGCTCTGGAACAGGTTCGACATGTGCCAGAGCTTCGTCGCCTGCTCCTGCAGGGCCGCGACGAGATGGGGATGGACATGCCCGAGCGCATTGACGGCGACACCGGAGGTGAAATCCAGATAGCGTTCGCCATTGGTCGCGATCAGCCAGCAGCCCTCGCCGCGCTCGAAGCCGAGCTCGGCCCTGGCGAAAACGGGAAGCAGATGCGTCGCGGCGCTCTTGGTCATGACGGTCACTTTGGCGGTCGGTTGAAAGGCCCGCCGAGGCTTGCGCATTGCGCGGCGCATCATCGGCCTGCCCGGAAAATGAAACGTGCCGCCTTTTAAGGGCGGCACGCCAGACTATCTTATGCGGGGCGCAACCCGTGTCAATGCCGGTCAGAAGAGCTCGTAAAGCGGCATTATCCGTATTCTTTCGGTGCCGATTTTGCGGAGATCGAGCCACGGAACATGTGGACGCGGGACCGCGGACTCTTGCGCCGGAGTCACGCCATATTGTAGCGTTCGGGCTGTCAGATACGACATCTCGTGCAGCGGTTCTGAATCCTCTTAGTCCTGGTCACCGGCGTACACGTTCGGGCGCACTCATTGCGGCCGGCGAACCCCAAGGGATTCTGAGGGCACGGGTTTTTGAGGCTTAGGCATCGCAGCGCCGGACCGGAAACGGCCGGCGCAAGACGAAGGGAAGGGTGCGATGACGGTTTTGACCTGGTCCGACGATCGCGTCGAGCAGTTGAAGAAGCTCTGGGAGGCCGGGCTTTCGGCCAGCCAGATCGCAGCCGAGCTCGGCAATGTGACCCGCAATGCCGTGATCGGCAAGGTGCACCGGCTGGGCCTGTCCGGCCGCGCCAAGAGCCCGTCCTCGGCCGCGCCGCGGCCCCGCAAGGCGCGCCCCGCCCAGCACATGATGCGGGTGAGCCGCCCGATCTCGCGCGGCAACACGGCGCTGGCGCAGGCCTTCGAGGTCGAGATCGAGCCCGATCCGATCGCCTACGACAACGTGGTGCCGATGAGCCAGCGCCTGTCGCTGCTGGAGCTCAACGAGGCGACCTGCCACTGGCCGGTCGGCGACCCCTCGAGCCCGGACTTCTTCTTCTGCGGCGGCAAGGCGCTGAGCGGCCTGCCCTACTGCGCCCAGCATTCGCGCGTCGCCTACCAGCCGGCCACCGACCGCCGCCGCGCTCCGGCCAAGCCCGGCACGCGCTGAGCTGGACCTGATTGGGCCGAACGGCGCCGTCGCAATCACGACGACCGCGCAACAAACTCGATGTCGTCCCCGCGAAAGCGGGGACCCATCAACCGCCGGCAGGCGTGGTTACGGGGACTCGGAGTTACCTTCTTCGCGCAACAGCTTCACTTCGTGGCTATAGGTCCCGGATCGGCGCTCCGCTTCGCTGCGCTTGTCCGGGACGACGGCTAGTGATTGTAGGCGCAGCGTAGCTTACGTCCGCGCCGCCTTCGCGAAACGATCGTCGAGCGCGTAGCCGGCGCCGCGCACGGTGCGGATCGGATCCTGCTCGCGGCCGAGATTGAGCAGCTTGCGCAGCCGTCCGATATGCACGTCGACCGTGCGCTCGTCGATGTAGATGTCGCGGCCCCACACGCTGTCGAGCAGCTGCTCGCGGGAGAACACCCGCCCGGGATGCTCGAGGAAGAACTCGAGCAGCCGGTATTCGGTCGGGCCGAGATCGATCGGGCGGCCGGAGCGCGCGACGCGGCGCTTATCGCGATCGAGCTCGATGTCGCCGAAGGCGAGCACGGTGGCGAGCCGCTCGGGGCTCGCGCGCCGCAACAGGCCCTTCACCCGCGCCAGCAGTTCCGGCACCGAGAACGGCTTGACGATGTAGTCATCGGCCCCGGTGGCGAGCCCCCGAACCCGCTCGCTCTCCTCGCCACGCGCGGTCAGCATGATGATCGGCAGCTGCCTAGTCTCGGGGCGGGTGCGAAGCCGCCGGCACAGCTCGATGCCGGACAGCCCCGGCAGCATCCAGTCGAGCACGATCAGGTCGGGAACCTGCTCCTTGAGGCGGGTGTCGGCGTCGTCGCCGCGCGTCACCGTCTCGACTTCATAGCCGTCGCCTTCGAGGTTGTAGCGCAACAGCTCGGTCAGCGCTTCCTCGTCCTCAACCACCATAATGCGTGCGCCCATGGCGTCGCCTTCTCCTCAACTGTTCGGGACCGTCGTCGCGAAAGTCGTCATGTCGCCCTTCGGACGCTTGTCCGCGATCTGCTGTCCCTCGATCATGTAGAACACGGTTTCCGCGATGTTGGTCGCATGGTCGCCGATCCGCTCGATGTTCTTGGCGCAGAATATCAGGTGGATGCAGAACGAGATGTTGCGCGGATCCTCCATCATGTAGGTGAGGAGCTCGCGGAACAGCGAGGTACAGATGGCGTCGACCTCCTCATCACCCTTCCACACCGCCAGCGCGGCCGGCAGGTCGTGCGCGGCATAGGCGTCGAGCACCGACTTGACCTGCTGCTGCACGAGGTCGGTCATGTGCTCGAGCCCGCGGAACAGTTTCAGCGGATGGAAGTCGGTCTCCAGCGCCGCGACGCGCTTGCCCATGTTCTTGGCGAGGTCGCCGATGCGCTCGAGGTCGGTCGCGACCCGCATGGCGCCGACGATCTCGCGCAGGTCCACCGCCATCGGCTGGCGGCGGGCGATGGTCAGCACCGAGCGTTCCTCGATCAGCTTCTGCAGCGCGTCGATCTCGGCGTCGGCGGCGACCACGCGCTGGCCCAGCGCGACGTCGCGGCGGATCAGCGCATCGACGGAATCGACGATCATGCGCTCGGCGAGGCCGCCCATTTCCGAGACCAGCCGGGTGAGCTCCTGCAGGTCGGAGTCGAAGGCCTTTACGGTGTGTTCAGAACCCATGTCTCGTCTCCTCAACCGAAGCGGCCGGTGATGTAGTCCTGCGTACGCCGATCGGTCGGCGACGTGAAGATCCTGCTGGTGTCGTCGAACTCGATCAACTCGCCGAGATACATGAAGGCGGTCTTGTCGGAGACGCGCGCCGCCTGCTGCATGTTGTGGGTGACGATCGCGATCGTATAGTTCTCGGACAATTCCTGGATCAGCTCCTCGACCCTGGCGGTCGAGATCGGGTCGAGCGCCGAGCAGGGTTCGTCGAACAGGATCACCTCGGGCCGCACCGCGACCGTGCGGGCGATGCAGAGCCGCTGCTGCTGGCCGCCGGAGAGGCTGAGCCCCGAGGCGTTGAGCTTGTCCTTGACCTCGTTCCACAGTGCGCCGCCGCGCAGCGCCTTCTCGACCCGGTCGTCCATCTCCGGTTTCGAGATCTTCTCGTACAGGCGGATGCCGAAGGCGATGTTCTCGTAGATCGTCATCGGGAACGGCGTCGGCTTCTGGAACACCATGCCGACCCGGGCCCGCAGCAGATTGAGGTCGAGGCTGGGATCGAGGATGTCGGTCTGGTCGAGCATCAGTTGTCCCGTGGCGCGCTGGCCCGGATAAAGATCGTACATCCGGTTGAAGATGCGCAGCAGGGTCGACTTGCCGCAGCCGGACGGGCCGATGAACGCGGTGACGCGGTTGGCGCCGAGCGTCAGGTTGATGTTCTTCAGCGCGTGGTGCTCGCCGTAATGGAAGTTGAGATTGCGGGCCGTCACCTTGGCCGGGACTTTCGGCAGCGCCGGTGCCGCCAGATGACCGCCGTGACCGGCGGCGGAATTCACGGAAACGGACAGGTCGGTCATTCTGAAGTCCTCTCGGCGCCAAGGATACGCGCGGTGATGTTGAGGGCGAGCACGGTCAGCGTGATCAGCAGCGCGCCGCTCCAGGCAAGCTGCTTCCAATTGTCGTAGGGGCTCTGCACGAAGTTATTGATGGTCACCGGCAGGTTGGCCATGGTCTTGGTCAGGTCCAGGCTGAAGAACTGGTTCGAGAGCGCGGTGAA
>NZ_JAGWUA010000006.1 GCF_028868675.1 Bradyrhizobium sp. | reverse complement strand
GGTCGATGGGCATGCCGACCGCGTTCCAGGTGGCGCCGTTGTTCATCGCCGGCGGCGTGGTGCCGCCTTACTACCTGCTGCTGATCGGCGTCGCGCTGGCGGCCGCCGTCGTGCTCGGCATCGGTTTGTCGCGTACGCGGATCGGCAAGGTGATCCGCGCCGCCGCCCAGAATCCCGGCATGGTCTCGGCGCTCGGCGTCGACACCGGCCTGATCTACGGCGGCGTGTTCGCGCTCGGCGGCATGCTCGCGGGACTGGCCGGCGCGCTCGCCGCACCCGTGCGTTCGCTCACCCCCGGCATGGGATTTTCGGTGCTGATCGAATCCTTCATCGTCACCGTGATCGGAGGCATGGGCTCGATCCTCGGCGCGCTGATCGGTGCGCTCTTGCTCGGCCTGATCAGATCCTTCGGCTCGCTCGGATTTCCCCTGTTCACCGAAGGCCTGATGTATCTCTTCATGGTGGTCGTGCTGGTCTTGCGGCCCTCCGGCCTGTTCGGCAAGGAGGTGGCATGACCGAGCTTCAGGCCGGACGCGCCGGAGCACTGGCGCCCACGGGCGCGGCGCGGGCATGGGGTGCGCGCTATCTCGACGTTCTGGTCGCACTGCTCGCCTTCGTCGTGCTGGCGAGCCTGCCGCTGTTCACCGGCAGCAAGGCGCTGCTCGATTTCGTCATCCGCTGCTCGGCCTACGGCCTGTTTGCGACCTCGCTCAACCTGCTGGTCGGCTATACCGGCTTGACCTCGTTCGGCCACGGCATGTTCTTCGGCCTCGGCGCCTACGGTTTCGGGCTGATCATGCAGCGGCTCGCCGTGCCCATTCCGGTCGCCTTCGTGACGACGCTGGCCATCACCGCGGTGATCGCAACGGTCATCGGCGCGATCTGCGTGCGGCTGAAGGATATCTATTTCGCCTTCGTCACGCTCGCCTTCCAGATGCTGATCCACTCGACCATCCTGTCCTGGGCGTCGTTCACCGGCGGCGACCAGGGCCTGCGCGGCGGCATTCCGCGCCCCGCCTTCCTCGGCATCGACCTGTCCAACCACATCCATCTCTACGTCGCGGCCTGCGCGCTGCTGGTCCTCGGCCTGCTCGCGATGCGCCAGATCGCGCAGTCGCCGTTCGGCTATACGCTGCGCATGATCCGCGACAATGCGGGGCGCGCGAGCTTCCTCGGCATCGACGTCTGGCGCGCCAAGCTCACGATCTTCGTATTGGCGGCGCTGTTCGCGTCGATGGGCGGCATGGTGATGGCGTTGTTCGTGTCCGGCGCATACCCCGAGTTCGCCTACTGGACGATCTCGGGCGAGGCCATCTTCATCAACATGCTCGGTGGCGTCTCGACCTTCCTGGGGCCGATGGTCGGCACCGTGCTGCTGCTGCTGCTCAACGACACCGTGACGCGGTTCACCGAGTACCACGGCATCGTGCTCGGCGTCGTGATCCTGTTCTTCGCGCTGGGCCTGCGCAAGGGACTGCTGGACTTCGCCGTCGAATGGGTCGCGCACCGGCGTGACGCGGGCGAGGGGCGGGACTAGCCATGCTCGAGATCCGCAACCTCCAGAAATCCTTCGGCGGGGTGAAGGCGACCAATGACGTGTCGCTGGCGTTCTCCGACGGCTCGCTCACGGCGGTGATCGGCCCCAACGGAGCGGGCAAGAGCACCTTCTTCAACCTGATCACCGGCGCGCTGACCCCGGATGCGGGCGCGGTGCTGCTCGACGGCGTCGATCTTGCCGGCCGCTCGCCGCCGGAGATCGTGCGCCACGGCATCGGCCGCGCCTTCCAGGTCGCGAGCATCTTTCCCTCGCTGACGGTGCAGGAGACCATGCTGGCGGCGGTCGCCGCCGACCAGCGCAAGGCGTCTGTCCTGCACCGGCGCTTTCCGCTGGCCGAGACCCGCGGCCATGCCGAGCATGTGATGGAGCTGCTCGGCCTGTCCGCCAAGCGCGACCGCACGGCGGCGACGCTGTCGCATGGCGACCAGAAGCTGCTCGACATCGCGCTCGCGCTGGTGCTCGAGCCAAAAGTGCTGCTGCTCGACGAGCCCACCGCCGGCATGGGCCCGGAGGAGCGCTGGCGCATGATCGACAAGGTGCGCGAGCTTTGGGAAACGCAGAAGATCACCGTCGTCTTCATCGAGCACGACATGGACATCGTGTTCAAGATCGCGCCCAAGATCGTCGTGCTGTGCTACGGCCGCATTCTCGCAACCGGCACGCCGGAGGAGATACGCAACAACTCCGCCGTGATCGATGCCTATCTCGGCACCGAGCATGCGGGGGCGGCATGAGCACGCAGCCGATCATCGAGGTCGCCGACCTCGACGTCTACTACGGCACGAGCCAGATCCTGTTTGGCGTCGCGCTGTCGGTGCGGCAGGGCGAGACCATGGCGCTCTTGGGCCGCAATGGCGCCGGCAAGTCGACCACGCTGAAGGCGATCATGGGGCTGGCGCCGCCGAAGCGCGGCACCGTCAGCCTGCGCGGCGCTGTCATCTCCGGCTGGAAGCCGCATGCGATCGCGCGCGCGGGTCTCGGCTTCGTGCCCGAGGACCGGCAGATCTTCCCCGAGCACACGGTGGAGGACAATCTGGTGATCGGGCAAAAGAAGGGACCCGACGGCCAGGACGAATGGTCGATCAGGCGCATCTACGACGTCTTTCCGCTGCTCGAGCCGCTGCGCCAGCGTATCGCGGGGCGCCTCTCCGGCGGCGAGCAGCAGATGCTGGCGATCGCGCGAACGCTGATGGGCAATCCCGCGCTATTGCTGCTGGACGAGCCGAGCGAAGGGCTCGCGCCGATCATCGTGCAGCGGATCGGGGAACTCTTGCGGCAGCTGCGCAGCATCGGATCGACCGTGCTGATCGCCGAGCAGAACATGCACTTTTGCCTGGGCCTGGCGAGCCACGCCACCGTGATCGACAAGGGCCAGATCGTGTACGCCGCCGGAATCGACGAGCTGAAGGCCAACGAGGCGATCCGCCGCCGTTACCTGGCGCTGTAGTTCGCCGCTGTTGCCGCTTGCGATCGGCCCCGGCTTCACCCATCAAAGCCATGTGCTAGGGTCGACACCGACCGGCGCAATGAAATGGAGAGACGGCCATGACGACACTGACGGCGAGGGAGGTTCTGCCCGCGGACGGAACGGCGGGCACGCTGGCGGGGCGGGTCTGGCTGCCGCAGGTGCAGGGCCCCGCCGTGGTCGCGGTGCGCGGTGACGGCGTGTTCGACGTCAGCGGCCGTTTCCCGACCGTCAGCGCGCTCTGCGAGGAGGAGAATCCGGCGCAGGCCTTGCGCGCGACCAAGGGCGAGCGGATCGGCGATCTCGAGGCAATCGCGGCCAACACGCCGCCCGATCGCCGCGACCGGCAAAGGCCCTGGCTGCTCGCACCCGTCGACCTGCAGGCGTTGAAGGCCGCCGGCGTGACCTTTGCCGTCTCCATGCTGGAACGCGTGATCGAGGAGCGCGCGCGCGGCAATCCGGCTTCCGCGGAAACGATCCGGAAGGAGGTCACGCGCCTCGTCGGCGACGATCTGTCGCGGCTGAAGCCCGGCTCGGCGGAGGCGATGCGGCTGAAGCAGGTGCTGATCGAGCAGCAGGCCTGGAGCCAGTATCTCGAGGTCGGTATCGGCCCCGACGCCGAGGTCTTCACCAAGGCGCCGGTGCTGTCCTCGGTCGGCACCGGCATGGATGCCGGCCTGCATCCGAAATCGACCTGGAACAATCCGGAGCCGGAGCTCGTGCTGTTCGTCTCCAGTCGCGGCCGGATCGTCGGGGCCGCGCTCGGCAACGACGTCAACCTGCGCGACTTCGAAGGGCGCTCGGCGCTGCTTCTTTCGAAGGCCAAGGACAACAACGCCTCCTGCGCCATCGGCCCGCTGCTGCGCCTGTTCGACGACGGCTTCACGCTCGAGCACGCGCGCAGGATGGAGATCAGCCTCAACGTGAAGGGGCCGGACGGTTTCGTCCTCAACGGCCATTCCTCGATCGGCCGGATCAGCCGCGACCCGACCGATCTGGTCGAGCAGACCATCGGGCCCGTGCACCAATATCCCGACGGCTTCGTGCTGTTCCTCGGCACCATGTTCGCGCCGGTCGAGGACCGCGATACGAAGGGACAGGGCTTTACCCACAAGCGCGACGACGTCGTCACGATCTCGGCGCCGCAGCTCGGCCGGCTGGTCAACCGCGTGCGTTCCAGCGATGAATGCGAACCCTGGACCTTCGGCATCGGCGCGCTGATGAAAAACCTGGCACAGCGAAAACTGCTGTGACGGGGTCGCAAACGATGCCGGCGGCGACTGCGGCCATGCGTCTGCGGAAATGGACAGGCCGTCGGCGCGCTGGCAGGCTGCGCGTAGCGTCGATGGCGAGCCGGTTCCCGAAATGAGCGACGATCCCTGTCTTCTCACGGCCGTTGAACTGCGTGGCCGCATCGTCCGCAAGGAGGTGTCGCCGGTCGAGGTGACGCGCGCCGTGCTCGCGCGGGCCGAGGCGCTGCAGCCGAAATTGAACTGCTTCATCACGCTGTGCGGCGACGAGGCCATGGCCGCGGCGCAATCCGCCGAGCGGAAAATGATGGCCGGCGAGCCGCTCGGCCTGCTGCACGGCATTCCCGTCACCGTCAAGGACATCGTCAACACGAAAGGCATCAAGACGACCTTCGGCGCGGTTCCCTACAAGGACAATGTGCCGGACCAGGACGCCGTGGCGGTCGCCCGCCTGCGCGCGCAGGGCGCGATCCTGATCGGCAAGACCACCACGCCCGAATTCGGCAGCAAGTGCCTAACCGACTCGCCGCTGTTCGGCCGCACCCGCAACGCCTGGGACGCGACGCGGTCCTCCGGCGGCTCCAGCGGCGGGGCGGCGGTGGCGGTGGCAAGCGGCATCGCGCCTCTGGCGATCGCGACCGACGGCGGCGGTTCGACGCGAATCCCCGCCGCCTGCAACGGCGTCGTCGGGTTGAAGCAGAGCAACGGCGTCATCCCGCACAGCCAGGTGCAGGACGCCTTCGGCAACCAGACCTATGTGACGCCGACGACGCGCAACGTTGCCGATACCGCGCTGATGATGCAGGCGCTCGCCGGCGAGGATGCCTCCGACCCCTGGTCGATCGGCGTTCCCGTACCGGATTTCGTCGAAGCCGCCGCGCCGCGCGGCGATCTGCGCGGGCAGACCATCCTCTACTGCCTGTCGCCGCCGGGACGGCCGGTCTCCGCCGACGTGGCCGGCGCCTTCAGGGCGAGCCTCGACCGGCTGGCGGGCCTTGGCGCTGAGCTGGAGGAATTTTCCGGCGAGGGTCTTGACGTCGAGCCGATCTGGCGCGCCATCAACCACACCGTCTGGCGCACGCGCTTCGAGAAGCTGGTCGCGGAGCATAGGGACGAGCTGAGCGAGACCTTCGTCAGGCAGATCGCGCTCGCGACCAGGGTGACGGGCGTCGACTACCAGCAGGCGATGTTCGACCGCACGGCGCTGTTCCGCCGCGTGCAGGCGCTGCTCGCGCGCGGCAACCTCCTGGCCATGCCGACCCTGACGCGGACCGCGCTGCCGATCGACCAGGACCTCTTCGGCAGCATCGAGATCGACGGCCGGAACTACGACAGCGTCCGGCCGCACTGGTTTCCCTGGACCATGCCGTTCAACATGACCGGCCATCCCGCCATCAGCCTGCCCTGCGGCTTCGGCCGCGACGGATTGCCGATCGGGCTGCAACTCGTCGGCCGCTTCCGTGCCGATGCGGAGCTGTTGCGGGTGAGCGCGCTGTTCGAGTCGTCCTGCGATCTGTTGTCCCGTCGGCCGGCATGAGGAGCGGAGGCGTGCGGCAGGGGGCTTGCGTCGGGACGCGGGACGTGTTGATCGTGCCGCGAGGTCGGTCCAACGATCAATACGAGGCCGAATCCGAGCCAGAGCGCACGGCATGAGCGTGTTCCTCCTGCGGAGGCTTTTGACCCTGGCGGCGACGCTGGTCGGCGCGTCCCTGATCATTTTCCTCGTGCTCGATGCCTTGCCCGGCAACGCGGCGCAGATGCTGATGGGCGCCGACGCCTCGCCGGACGCCGTGCGCGCACTCACCGTCAAGCTCGGGCTCGACCAGCCGCTGACCTATCGCTACATGCTGTGGCTCAAGGGCATGGCGGTCGGCGATCTCGGCAGCTCCTATGTCTACGGCACGCCGGTCGCCGGCCTCATCGCGGAGCGGCTGGTGCTGACCATTCCGCTCGCGATCATGTCGATGCTCATCACGGTGGTGCTGGCGCTCGCCGCCGGCATCTACACCGCCGCCAATCACAACCGGCTCGGCGACGTCGGCGTGATGTCGCTGACTCAAATCGGCATTGCGCTGCCGAACTTCTGGTTCGCCATTCTCCTGATCCTGCTGTTCTCGGTGAAGCTGCAATGGCTGTCGGCGGGCGGCTTCGCCGGCTGGGACGACGGCATCTGGGCGGGCGTCAGGTCGCTGCTGCTGCCGGCGATCTCACTCGCGGTGGTGCAGGCCGCGATCCTAGCCCGCGTCACCCGCTCGGCGGTGCTGGAGGTGCTGCGCGAGGATTTTGTCCGCACCGCGCGCGCCAAGGGGCTCGGCAAGCGCGAGGTGCTCTGGAGCCACGTGCTGCGCAACGCGATGATCCCTGTCATGACGGTGATGGGCCTGCAATTCGCCAACCTGCTCGCCGGCACCATCGTGATCGAGAACGTGTTCTATCTGCCGGGCCTCGGCCGGCTGATCTTCCAGTCGATCGCCAACCGCGACCTGATCGTGGTCCGCAACTGCGTGATGCTGCTCGCGGCCATGGTGGTGGTCGTCAACTTCGCGGTCGACGTGCTCTATGCCTTCATCGATCCCCGCATCAAGGTCCACGACCTGTGAGCGATCCCTTGACCGCAGCCGTCGGGGGACCGGCGATCGCGCCGCCGTCGCGGCCCGCGACCAGCTTCTGGCCGCGCGCGTTGCGCCATCGCAGTTTCGTGCTCGGCGGCGCGCTCGTGCTTTTGGTGATCGGTTCGGCGCTGCTGTCGCTGGTCTGGACTCCCTGGTCGGCCTACGAGATCGACATCGCCGCCAAACTGAAGCCACCGTCGACGTCGCACTGGCTCGGCACCGACGCCTTCGGCCGCGACATCGTCTCGCTGCTCCTGGTCGGCGCGCGCTCGACCATCCTGGTCGGTATCATCGCGGTCGGCATCGGGCTGACCTTCGGCGTCTGCCTCGGGCTGATCGCGGCTGCGCGAAGAGGCTGGACCGAAGAGATCATCATGCGGCTGACGGATTTCACCTTCGCCTTTCCCGCCGTGCTGTCCGCGATCATGCTCGCCGCCGTCGTCGGCCCGGGCATGGTGACCTCGATCACCGCCATCGGCATCTTCCAGATCCCGATCTTCGTCCGCGTCACGCGCGGCTCGGCGAACGCGATCTGGGCGCGGGAGTTCGTACTGGCCGCGCGAGCGGCGGGGAAGGGCGGCTTCCGCATCACCATCGAGCACGTGTTGCCGAACGTCCTGTCGGTCCTGATCGTGCAGGCGACGATCCAGTTCGCGCTCGCGATCCTGGCGGAGGCGGCGCTGTCCTATCTCGGGCTCGGAACCCAGCCGCCGCAGCCCTCCTGGGGCCGCATGCTGAACGACGCGCAGACGCTGCTGTTCCAGTCGCCGATGCTCGCGGTCTATCCGGGCGTGGCGATCGCAATCGCCGTGCTCGGCCTCAACCTGCTCGGCGACGGATTGCGCGACCTGCTCGATCCCCGATTGGCGCGGGAGCGGTGAGCATGAGCGCGCCCCTGATCGAGGTCGAAAACCTCGGCGTCCGACTCAACACCAGCCGCGGCCCCGCGCAGGCCGTGCGCGGCGTCAGCTTTGCGTTGAAGCGCGGCGAGACGTTGGGGCTGGTCGGCGAATCCGGCTGCGGCAAGTCGGTCACCGCGCTCGCCCTGATGGGCCTCTTGCCGGACAGCGCCGTCGTCAGCGGCAGCGTCCGGCTCGACGGCCGCGAACTCGTCACCCTGCCCGATGCCGACTATTGCAGGCTGCGCGGCAATCGCATCAGCATGATCTTCCAGGAGCCGATGACCGCGCTCAATCCGATGCACACCATCGGACACCAGGTCGCCGAGCCGCTGCGGCGGCACAAGGACCGCTCGGCGGGAGAGGCGCGGCGCGAGGCCATCGCGTTGCTCGACCGCGTCGGGCTTCCCGACGCGGCGCGGCGGGTCGACGCCTATCCGCACCAGTTCTCCGGCGGCCAGCGCCAGCGCATCACCATCGCCATGGCGCTCGCCTGCGAGCCGGACCTCCTGATCGCCGACGAGCCGACCACCGCGCTCGACGTCACCATTCAGGGCCAGATCCTCGACCTCATCGCCGATCTCGTCGCGGAGCGCGGCATGTCGATGATCCTGATCTCGCACGATCTCGGCGTCATCGCCGAGAACGTCCGGCGCATGATGGTGATGTATGGCGGCACGGTGGTGGAGAGCGGGCCCAGCGATGAGGTGTTCCGGCGCATGGGCCATCCCTACACCCAGGGCCTGTTCCGCGCCCGGCCGCGGCTCGGCGCGCGCAAGGGCACGCGGCTGAAGACGATCGCCGGCACCGTGCCGGAGTTGGCGGATCTGCCTCATGGCTGCGTCTTTGCCGACCGCTGCCCACTGGTCGAGGAGCGTTGCCGCGCTGCGCTTCCCCCGCTGGTCGAGGTCGGTTCCGGGCACGGGGTTCGCTGCATCCGCACCGATGTCTCGATGGCGGAAGGAAGCGTTCCGGCATGACACCCGAGCAGCCGATTCTGGAGGTGACCGATCTCGCGCAGCGCTATCGGCTGCCGCGCGAGAGCCTGTTCCGCTCCGCGGGCGAGGTGCGCGCGCTCAACGGCGTCAGCGTCCGGATCGAGGCGGGCAAGAGCCTCGGCGTGGTCGGCGAATCCGGCTCGGGCAAATCGACTTTTGCGCGCCTCGTGATGGCGCTGGAGCGGCCGACGTCGGGGTCGGTGTCGCTTCTCGGTCGCGATCTCAACCGGATCGACGCGGCCGAGTTGCGCCGCGCCCGGCGCGATTTCCAGATGGTGTTCCAGGACCCCTACGGCTCGCTCGATCCGCGCCAGACCATCGCGCGCATCGTCGCCGAGCCGCTCACCGCGCTCGAGCATATCGACCGCGCCACGCTGCGCACGCGTGTCGCCGCCGTGCTGCGGCAGGTCGGCTTGCGCGACACCGACATGGACAAGTATCCGCACGAATTCTCCGGCGGCCAGCGCCAGCGCGTCGCGATCGCCCGCGCGCTCATCACCCAGCCCAGGCTGATCGTGGCCGACGAGCCGGTGTCCGCGCTCGACGTCTCCGTGCAGGCGCAGGTCTTGAACCTGATGCAGGACCTGCAGGAGCAGTTCGGCCTGAGCTACATCCTGATCAGCCACGATCTCGCGGTGGTGGATTATCTCTGCGACGAGGTCGCGGTGATGTACCTCGGGCAGATCGTCGAGCAGGGGCGGCCCGAGGATCTGTTCGAGCGCTGCGCCCATCCCTATACGCGCGCGCTGCTGGAGGCGGTGCCGCGCGCCCGGCCGGGCGGGGTGCGCCGCCGCCGGGGAGCCCAGCCGATCGCCTCGCAATCGGCCGCCGCGACCGGCTGCCCCTATGCATCGCGCTGTCCCCTGACCGACCAGCATTGCCGCGAAGCTGCGCCTGAGCTACGCAGGGTCGGCGAGACCCATCTCGCCGCCTGCCACAAGGTGGAGGCGGTGATGTCGCAGCCCGCCTCGTCGGCGGAGGGCGGTTAGCGTCTCGTGTCGGATTGGCCTAGACTGACAACGTGAATGGCCGGGGAGAAATGCGCATGTTCAAGAAACTCATCATCATCGCGGTCGCCGCCGCCTTTGCGTCGGCGCCGCTTCCGGCGCTGGCGCAGGGCAAGAAGGACAGCGTCGTCATGGGCATGACGCTGGAGCCGCCGGGGCTCGATCCGACCGTGGCGGCCGCCGCAGCGATTGCGGAAGTCACGCTCTACAACATCTACGAGACGCTCACCAAGATCAACGAGGACGGCACGGTCTCGCCCTTGCTGGCCGAGAGCTGGACGGCGGCGCCCGACCTGAAGACCTATACGTTCAAGCTGCGCAAGGGCGTGAAATTCCAGAACGGCGAGCCCTTCAATTCCGCCGCGGTAAAATTCTCGTTCGAGCGCAACGCGGTGGCGACCTCGACCAACAAGGACAAGAGCCTGTTCCAGAGCTTCGAGTCGATCGCGACGCCGGACGCCGACACCGTCGTCATTGCGCTGAAATATTCCGAGCCGAACTTCCCGTTCCTGATGGGGCAGGCGAGCGCGTCGATCGTCGAGCCGAAGAGCGCGCCGACCGACGCCACCCAGCCCATCGGCACCGGCCCGTATCAGCTCGGCGCCTGGGCCAAGGGCTCCTCGATCACGCTGAACAAGTGGGCCGACTACCGCAACGCCTCCGCGATCAAGCTCTCCAAGGTGACGATCCGCTTCATCTCCGATCCGGCCGCGCAGGTCGCGGCGCTGCTGTCGGGCGACGTCGATGCGTTTCCGCGCGTCACGGCCGCCCGCAGCCTCGCTCAGTTCAAGGCGGATGCGCGCTTTGCCGTGCTGATCGGCGGCTCCAAGGCCAAGACCATCGTCGGCATCAACGAGAAGAGGAAGCCGCTCGACGACGTGCGGGTGCGTCGCGCGATCCTGGCCGCGATCGACCGCAAGGCGATGATCGACGGCGCCGTCGACGGCTTCGGCACGCCGATCGGCAGCTTCTATACCCCGGGCTCGCTCGGCTATGTCGACACCACCGGCATCAACCCCTACGATCCCGAGAAGGCCAAGAAACTCCTGGCGGAAGCCGGCGTCACCACGCCGCTCGAATTGTCGCTGAAGCTGCCGCCGCCGCCCTACGCACGGCAGGGCGGCGAGATTCTCGCGGCCCAGCTCGCCAAGGTCGGTATCGTCGCCAAGATCGAGAACGTCGAATGGGCGCAATGGCTGTCGCAGGTCTTCGCGCCCAACGGCCCGCACAATTACGATCTCACCATCGTCTCCCATGTCGAACCGTTCGACCTCGTGAAGCTGACCGAGCCGGACTACTATCTCGGCTACCAGTCGCCCGCGTTCAACGATCTCTACAAGAAGATCATGTCGACGCCCGACGAGGCCGGCCGCGCGAAGCTGCTCGGCGAGGCCCAGAAGATGCTGGCGACCGACGCGGTGGCGGGCTTCCTGTTCCAGCCGCAATGGATCACCATCGCCAACAAGAAGCTGAAGGGCGTCTGGCAGCAGGTCCCGCAGTTCGAGAACGATTTTTCGGCCTGGTCGTGGGAATAGTGGTCGAGTGACAGCGTAGGGTGGGCAAAGGCGCGAACGCGCCGTGCCCACCTCTTCTGCGAGCGTTGAAGCAAGATGGTGGGCACGCTTTCGCTTTGCCCACCCTGCAATAAGTGCTGAGTGGCCATGCTACGTCGAAGCCCCGAACAGCCGGCGCACGGCCGGCAGCCATTCGCCGGTCATGGTGAATTCGAGGCCGAGCCGCGCGCCGCAGGCGATCGAGAGCATCGCGATCGGGGCCGACACCGCGAGGGTGGAGAACGCGGACAGACCCTGTCCGATGGTGCATCCCATCGACATGATGCCGCCGATGCCCATCAGCAGCGCACCGGTCATGTGGCGCTTCAGTTCGCGCGCGTCGTCGCAGGCCTCCCAGCGGAAGCCGCGTGCGAGCATGGCTGAGGCAAGCGAGCCGGCAACGACGCCGGCGACCGAGCCGATGCCGAAATTCAGCCGCGCGCCGGAGAAGGTGGCGATATAGAGGATGGCGTCGCCGAGCGGGGCGACGAAGCTCAGCGACGAGACGCGGACCGGATCGAACTCGTCGTCCGCAAGCCAGCCGGTGGCGAACCAGCCGAACGCGATCGCCGCGCCGACCGCAAGGCCGGAGGCGAACAGCCTCGGCGAGCGGATCAGCTTGCCGTCGGCGAGCGCCCACCACGCCAGTGCGGCGGCGATGGAGATGGCGAGGGCCGCGCCGAAACCGGGGCCGAGCAGCGACGTCAGCGTCTGGTTGGTGCCTTCGGGCAGCCGCAGCGACAGCGGCTCGATCAGCAGCACGCGCAGCATTCCGGTGATGCCGCGCATGGTCGCCAGCGCCGAGATACCGAGCACGAGGAAGACGACGATCGCGCGCAAGTCTCCGCCGCCGATGCGCACCAGCGTGCCGAAGCCGCAGGTGCCCACCAGCGCCATGCCGACGCCGAACATCAGCCCGCCGACGACGGCGCCGCCGAGCCCGATCGACGGCGTCAGATAGATCGACCGCGACAGGTCGACGATGCCGAACCGGGCCAGCGCCTGCGTTGCCAGCAGCGCCACCGCCGCGGCCAGTGCGAAGGATTTCAGGCGGCGAAAGTCCGATCCGAAGAACGCATCCTCGAGCATCGCAAGCGTGCAGAATCGGCCGGCCCGGCCGGCGACGCCGAGCAGGGCGCCGGCGGTAAGCCCGCACGCAAACGCGATGGTCGAAGGACTCAGCATTCCTCCCGGATGGGCTCGTTCCGTCTGGCGGGCAATGTGCGCCGGCGCGGCGCGAAAATCCAGTGCCGCAGCCTCACCTGCGGCGGCGACGGACCGGCTCGCAGAACACGTCGTAGATGGCGGTCAGGATCTTGCGCACCTCTTCGTTGGCGAGGCTGTAATAGATCGCCTTGCCGTCGCGGCGCGTCGTGACGAGGCGATCGAGCCGCAGCCGCGCGAGCTGCTGCGAGACCGTCGACTGCCGTTCGCCCAGGAACTGCTCGAGCTCGGTCACCGACTTCTCGCCCTCGGCGAGGATGCAGAGCAGCAGCAGGCGCGATTCGTGCGAGAGCGCCTTCAGCATGTCGCTGGCCTCGCGCGCCTTCTCGATCATCTGCTCGAGCTCGGCGGAGCCTTCGATCTCTTTCAGTTTCGGCAGTGACATTGCTCTGCAATCCCTGTGGTCACGACCGGCCGGACGCCGGTCCCGCGTTGGTCAGGATCCGGCCCAGGAGGCCGAAGAAGAAGGCGTCCCCCGGATAGCCGCGAATACGCCCGATCTCGCGTCCGTCGTCTAGCACGACGAACGTCGGTGTGAAGGCGCCCGGATCGATTCCGGCGAGGTCGGCGGGCAGGGGGCGGCCCAAATCGACACGGCGCAACGGCGCGGCCTGGCTCTCGTCGGTCTTGCCGTAGATCGGCGCGACCTCGGCGTCGAAACGCGCGCACCAGACGCAGCCGGCGCGCTCGAACATCACGAGCTCGGCGGCGGAAGCGGTCGTTGCGAGCAGCGCGAAAATCGCGGCAGCGGCGAGATGGATGGTGAACCGGGTCATCACGGCAAGGCTTCTGGTGGACTTCCTTCTGGACTTCTCGACCTCTTTATATCATTAAATTCGGATATGTGCTAGGGATGAGGGCGCGGGAATGGGTCTGGACGTCACGCTCGGGGCGGCCTTCGTCGCCGGTCTGTTGTCCTTTCTCTCGCCCTGCATCCTGCCCCTGGTGCCGCCTTTCCTCTGCTACATGGCCGGCGTTTCGGTCACGGAGCTGTCGGCCGACCGGCCGGAGCTGCGGCCGCGCGTGCTGGTCGCGGCGCTGGCCTTCGTCGCCGGCTTCTCGCTCGTCTTCGTCGCGCTCGGCACGACCGCATCGCTGGCGGGCCGCTTCATCACCGCGCATCTGTCGGCGCTCGGCACGGTCGCGGGCGTCCTGATCATCGTCATGGGCCTGCACTTTCTCGGCCTGATCCGGATTCCGCTGCTCTACCGGAGCGCAACCGTGCAGGTCGAGAACCGGCCGGCGGGGCTGGCGGGCGCCTTCGTCATGGGGCTCGCCTTCGCGTTCGGCTGGACGCCCTGCGCGGGCCCCATCCTCGCCGCGGTGCTGTTGATGGCGGGATCCGAAGACACGGCGGGCCGGGGCGCGCTCTTGCTGCTGGCCTATTCGGCCGGCACCGGCATTCCCTTCCTGATCGCGGCCGCCTTCACCGGCCGTTTCGTCGCGATGCTTGGCCGGGCGCGTCGGCATCTCGGCCTCGTCGAGAAGACCATGGGCGCGTTCCTGGTCGCGACCGGGCTGGCGTTCCTCGCCGGCCTGATGCCGTCAGTCTCGCAGTGGCTGCTGGAGCGCCTCCCCGGACTGACCAGCATCGGCTGATGCTAGCCGAAGCGGAAGTCGAGCAACTGCGCGTAGGACTGCAGCTCGATCAGATAGCGATGTACCAGCGGGGCGTCGCCGGCCATCGCCGCATGCGCGATCTCGCCTGCGCTGGCGGTCGCGCCGTCGATCAGCCGGCGGAATTCGGGCTGCGCGGAGATCTCGGCGCTCGCCCAATCGTTGCAGCGCTGCAGCCGGTCGCGAAACGCGGCGGCGGCGGAAACGGTGTCTTCGGCGCGTGCGCCGGCCGGCTGCTCGCCAAAGCCCGTCGCAGCCGCGCGCAGCCTCTCCATCGCGGGCGCGATCTCGAAGACGCAGTCGCCGAGATCGTAGAGTCCCGATTTGCGCCGGAGATCATGGAACGATTTGCGGACCGCGAAGAGGTCGCGGCCCGCCGCGACGTTGTCGCCGCCGCCGAGCGCGTCATTTATGCCCTTGAGCTGCGCGCGGCCCCTGGCGAGAAAATCCTGCAGCGCCGCCGGCGCGTAAGGGGGCAGGGGAGCGGCAGTTGCGCCGTCTTGCAGCGCCTGCCACGCGGTCTGCGCCTCCTCGGTCTCCATCTGGGCGAGCGCGATGTTGCCGGTGCGGGCGTAGCTTGCCGCCGTGCGCAGATTGGCCATGACCGACTGGACGGCGGACGGGAAATCAACGGGCTTTCCGGCCTCGGCGCCGAGGCCGGCTCCCGTTGCGACGAGCCATGCCAGCAGAGCGATGATGCAGCGCAAGATGGGAAATCCTTGTCACATTCGAGCATTTGAATATCATCATCAAATGACCGACACGCAAGCTTCTCGAATGCATGCCCCGCTGTTCTCGCGTCGCGGCTTCCTCGCGCTCACGTCGGGGGCTGCGGTCGTCGCAGCGGGCGGCGAAGCGCGTGCCGAGCCTGCGCCCGGCGAGGACGGCCTCTACCACGAACCCTGGTTCCTGCAGAGTTTTCTCGACTTGCGCGAGGATCTGGAGAGCGCGGCCGCGAGCGGCAAGCGCCTCGTCATCATGTGGGAGCTGCGCGGCTGCCCCTATTGCCGCGAGACCCATCTGGTGAACTTTGCCGACGAAGCGATCGCGAGCTACATCCGCGACAATTTCGAGGTGCTGCAGCTCAACCTGATCGGCTCCCGCAAGGTTACGGATTTCGACAAGCAGGAATTGTCGGAGAAGGACCTCGCCCAGAAGTACGGAATCCGCTTCACCCCGACGTTCCAGTTCTTTCCGCCGCAGGCTGCCGGCATCGAGGCGAAAGAGCCGATGGCGCGGGAGGTTACCCGCGCGCCCGGCTATCTCAAGCCGCAGCATTTCCTGGCGATGTTCCGCTTCGTGCGCGAGCGCGCCTATGAGCGCGGCTCGTTCCGGGAATTCCTCGCCACCAGCGGCTAGGTGACAGCGGTTCGCGAATTTCGCTTGACGCCGCCTTTTACATCAACATATCATGATAACTGAATTTGATGGTCCGTGAGTCCATCAGCGAGAAGGCGGGCGTCACCCCGCCATGAAGGGTAGGGAACATGCAGCGCTCGCGCGTCGCCGCGTTGGCATTGTGTCTGTGGGCGGCAGCCGCCTCCGCGCAGGAGCCGATCAAGCTCGATGTCGTCAACGACTCCCTGCCGAAATCGCTGACCGGCGCGCCCGGCAATGCGGGCGCCGGCAAGAAGGTGTTCCTGACGCGCACGCTCGGCAATTGCCTGGCCTGCCACCAGGTCACCAGCCTGAAGTCCGAGGAATTCCACGGCGAGTTCGGCCCGTCGCTCGACGGCGTCGCCGGCCGCTACAGCGAGGCGCAGCTTCGCCTCATCGTCGCCGACCCCAAGCGCATCTTCGCCGACACCGTGATGCCCGCGTTCTACCGGAACGACGGCTTGAGCCGGGTGCGCCCCGAATTCGTCGGCAAGACGATCCTGACGGCCGCGCAGGTCGAGGACGTCGTCGCTTATCTCAAGACGCTGAACTGACAGCGAGGAGGACAGGAATGAAAGCCATCAATCGACGGCAGGCATTCGCGCTCGGGGGCGGCTTCGTCATGCTGACCCTGATGCCGATGGCGGCCGATGCGCAAGTCACCAACGACGCCGCCAAGTGGATCGAGAAATTCACCGGCGGCAAGGCGCCGGTGAAGGGCAAGATCTCGCTCGACCTGCCGGAGATCGCGGAGAACGGCAACACAGTGCCGCTGTCGCTCAGCGTCGAGAGCCCGATGACGGAGCAGGCCTACGTCAAGGAGGTCATGATCCTCGCCGACGGCAACCCGAACGCCGGCGTCGCGACGCTGATGTTCACGCCGCTCTCGGGCAAGGCCGAGGCCTCGATCCGGATCCGGCTCGCGGCCACCCAGAACGTGGTGGCGATCGCGAAGATGAGCGACGGCAGCCTGTTCACGGAGCAGAAGACCGTGAAGGTCACCATCGGCGGCTGCGGCGGCTAGGAAGCGAGAGGAGAAACATCATGGCAGACAAACCGCGCATCAAGCTTCCCAAGGAAGCGGCCAAGGGCGACGTCATCCAGATCAAGACCCTGGTCTCGCACGTCATGGAATCCGGCCAGCGCAAGGACGCGCAGGGCAAGGCCATTCCGCGCAAGATCATCAACAAGTTCGCCTGCGAGTTCAACGGCAAACCGCTGTTCGCCTGCGCGCTGGAGCCCGCGATCTCCGCCAATCCCTACATCCAGTTCAATGCGAAGGTGGATGAGGCCGGAACGTTCAAGTTCTCCTGGACCGACGATGACGGCACGGTGATCACGGCCGAAGAGAAGATCGCGCTCAAGGCATGATGCCGCTGGGGCTTCGAGGGAGTGGTCGGATGACGTCTCGTTACGTTGGCCTGTTCGCCGTCGCCGCGGCGGCAATCGTCCTGACCGGCGCGGGCATTTCTGCGCAGGAGGCCGAACGCAAGGGCATTCCTGCGCCGCCCGGCCACGTCTTCAAGACCATCATCTCCGGCTACGAGTTCCGCAGCAAGGAGACGCGCGCGCTGCAGGACGACGACCTGGAGAATCCGGGCTTCCTCGCGGTGGAGCGCGCCGCCGACGCCTGGAAGAAGGTCGAGGGCAGCGAGGGCAAGTCCTGCGCGAGCTGCCACGGCGAGGCGGAGACGACCATGAAGGGCGTCGGCGCCGCCATGCCCAAATGGGACGACAGGCTGAAGAAGCCGGTCAATCTCGAGCAGCGCATCAACATCTGCCGCACCGAGAAGATGAAGGCGGAGCCCTGGGCGTTCAAGTCGCAGGCGCTGACCGACATGACCGCCTTCGTGCGCTTCCAGTCGCGCGGCATGCCGGTGGCGGTGAAGACCGACGGGCCGATGTCGCCGTGGTTCGAGCGCGGCAAGCAGATCTACTATACCCGGGTCGGCCAGCTCGATCTCGCCTGCGCCTCCTGCCACGAGCGCAACAACGGCAAGTTCATGCGCGCCGACTTCCTGAGCCAGGGCCAGACCAACGGCTTCCCGACCTACCGTTTGCGCGACCAGCGCCTGGTGCCGCTGCACGAACGCTTCGAGGGCTGCATGTTCGACGTGCGCGCCGAGCCCTACAAGCCGCTGTCGGACGAGTTCCTCGCGCTCGAGGTCTACGTCGCCTGGCGCGGCATCGGGCTGCCGGTCGAGACGCCCTCCGTGCGCAACTGAACGACGGTCTTGAGGAGAGCAGCGCATGATCTCGCGCCGTGAATTCATTCAGGTTGCCGCGGCGACCGCCGCGCTCACGGCCGGCCCCGGTGCCGGCCTGTCGCGGGCCTTCGCCCAGCAGCGCCTGAGCGAGAAGGAATTGCTGGCCTTCGAGCCGCTCGGCAACGTCACGCTGGTGCATGTCACCGACATCCACGGCCAGCTGATGCCGCTCTATTTCCGCGAACCCTCGACCAATCTCGGCGTCGGCGAGGCCAAGGGGCTGCCGCCGCACGTCACCGCGAAGGAGTTCCTCGCCCGCTTCGGCGTCGCGCCGGGCTCGTCGGCGGCCTACGCACTGACCTCTGAGGATTTCGAGGCGCTGGCAAAAACCTACGGCAAGATCGGCGGGCTCGATCGCGCCGCCACCGTGATCAAGGCGATCCGCGCCGAGCGCGGCGACAAGGTCGCGCTGCTCGACGGCGGCGACACCTGGCAGGGCTCGTGGTCGTCGCTGAAGACGCGCGGCCAGGACATGATCGACTGCATGGCCCTGCTCAAGCCCGACGCCATGACCGGCCACTGGGAATTCACCTACGGCACCGAGCGCGTCAAGCAGGCGATCGAAGGTCTCGGCTTCCCCTTCCTTGGCCTCAACATCCGCGACACCGAATGGAACGAGGCGGCGTTCGAGGCCTCCACCACGATCGAGCGCGGCGGCGTCAAGATCGCGGTGCTCGGTCAGGCCTTTCCCTATACGCCGGTCGCCAATCCGCGCTGGATGATCCCGAACTGGTCGTTCGGCGTGCGCGAGGAGGACGTCCAGGCGCAGGTCGACAAGGCGCGCAAGGGCGGCGCGCAGCTCGTCGTGCTGCTGTCGCACAACGGTTTTGACGTCGACCGCAAGCTGGCCTCCCGCGTCAGGGGCATCGACGTCATCCTGACCGGCCATACCCATGACGCGCTGCCCGAGGCTGTCAAGGTCGGCAAGACGCTGCTGATCGCGTCGGGCTCGTCCGGAAAATTCGTGTCCCGGCTCGATCTCGACGTCCGCGACGGCGAGGTCAAGGCGTTCCGGTACAAGCTGATCCCGCTGTTCTCCGACATCATCACGCCGGATGCGGAGATGGCCGCGAAGATCGCCGAGGTGCGCAAGCCATTTGCTGCCGATCTCTCGCGCGTGCTCGGCAAGACCGACTCGCTGCTCTACCGGCGCGGCAATTTCAACGGCACCTTCGACGATCTGATCTGCCAGGCGCTGCTGACCGAGCGCGATGCCGAGATCGCGCTGTCGCCGGGCTTCCGCTGGGGCACCAGCGTGCTGCCGGGCCAGGACATCACCTTCGAGGACGTCACCAACGCCACCGCCATCACCTACCCGGCCGTCTACCGCATGGGCATGACGGGCGCACGGCTGAAGGAGATCATCGAGGACGTCGCCGACAACCTCTTCAACGTCGATCCCTACTATCAGCAGGGCGGCGACATGGTGCGGATCGGCGGGCTGTCCTACGCGATCGACATCGCCAGGCCGCAAGGCAGCCGCATCTCCGACATGCAGCTCGCCAGGACCGGCGCGCCGATCGACCCGAACAGGGAATACCAGGTGGCCGGCTGGGCCAGCGTCAACGAGGGCACGGAGGGGCCGCCGATCTGGGACGTCGTTGCGAACTATTTGACGCGGCAGAAGACGGTTCGGCTCGAGCCGAACCGCGCCGTCAAGGTGACCGGAGCGTGAGAGCGATGTCGAAGATGGACGAGCAAGGCCAGTCCCGCCGCAACTTCCTCGCCGCAGGCGCAGGCGTTGCCGCGACGATGCTGGCAAGGCCGGCGGGGGCCGGCGGCAATCCCGCGAACCAGCCGCCCAACGTGCCGGAATGGACCAGGGCGCTCGGCGAGGGCGTCGCGGTGCGGCCCTACGGCAAGCCCTCGAAATTCGAGAAGGACGTCGTCCGCCGCGACGTCGAATGGCTGACCGCCTCGCGCGAATCGTCCGTCAGCTTCACGCCGCTGCACGAGCTCGAAGGCATCATCACGCCCAACGGCCTCTGCTTCGAGCGCCATCACGGCGGCATCGCCGAGATCGACCCGGCCGACCATCGCCTGATGATCCATGGCCTGGTCGAGCGTCCGCTGATCCTGACGCTGGAGGAGCTGAAGCGCTATCCGCGCGTCAACCGGATCCACTTCATGGAGTGCGCGGCCAATTCCGGCATGGAATGGCGCGGCGCCCAGCTCAACGGCTGCCAGTTCACCCACGGCATGATCCATTGCGTGCAGTACACCGGCGTGTCGCTGCGCACGCTGCTCGAGGAGGCCGGCGTCAAGACCAACGGCAAGTGGCTGCTGGTCGAAGGCGCGGACGCCGCCGCGATGGATCGCAGCCTGCCGATCGAGAAGGCGCTCGACGACTGCATCATCGCCTACAAGATGAACGGCGAGGCGCTCTATCCCGAGCAGGGCTATCCGATGCGGCTGGTCGTTCCGGGCTGGCAGGGCAATCTCTGGGTCAAGTGGCTGCGCCGCATCAAGGTCGGCGACCAGCCCTGGCATACCCGCGAGGAGACCTCGAAATACACCGACCTCCTGCCGAGCGGAAAGGCGCGCCGCTTCACCTGGGCGATGGACGCCAAATCCGTGATCACGAGCCCGAGTCCGCAGGCGCCGATCAGGCACGGCAAGGGCTTTACCATCATCTCGGGGCTCGCCTGGAGCGGCAACGGCAAGGTCAAGCGCGTCGACGTCTCGCTCGACGGCGGCCGCAACTGGCGGCCGGCGCGGCTCGACGGGCCCGTGCTCGACAAGGCGCTGGCGCGCTTCTACTACGAGTTCGACTGGAATGGCGAGCCGCTCCTGCTGCAATCGCGCGTGCAGGACGAGACCGGCTACGTGCAGCCGAGCAAGGCCGAGCTCCGCAAGATCCGCGGCGTCAATTCCATCTATCACAACAATGGCATCCAGACCTGGCACGTGCAGGCCAATGGTGAGGTCGAGAATGTCGAAGTTGCCTAAGCTCGTCGCCGCGGCGCTGCTCGCCGGCGCGATCGCCTCCCCGGCGCTGGCGCAGAGCAAGCCGGACGCCAAAACGGAGGCAAAGTCCGCTCCGCGCTACGACATCGGCCGCGCCCCGACGGCGGAGGAGATCCGCGGCTGGGACATCGACGTGCGTCCGGACGGCCAGGGCCTGCCCGAGGGCAAGGGCACGGTCGCGCAGGGCGAAAAGCTGTTCATGGACAATTGTGCATCCTGCCACGGCGAGTTCGGCGAGGGCAACGGCCGCTGGCCCGTGCTCGCCGGCGGCAAGGGCTCGCTGACCTCCGACAACCCGGTGAAGACGGTCGGCTCCTACTGGCCCTATGCCTCGACCGTGTTCGACTACGTCCGCCACGCCATGCCCTACGGCAACGCGGAGGCCTTCAAGGTCGACGAATATTACGCGCTGGTCGCCTACGTCCTCTATCTCAACGACGTCATCACCGACCAGGATTTCGAGCTGAACAACAAGAATCTCGCCGCGATCAAGATGCCGAACGAGCAGGGTTTCGTCATGGACGACCGCGCCGCCGCGGAGAAATCGTTCTGGCAGAAGGATCCCTGCATGAAGAATTGCATCGCGCCGGTGAAGATCACCGCCCGTGCCGCCGCCATCGACGTGACGCCGGAAGACAAGGACAAGAAATCGCGGGGCGTGGAGTGAACCGCGGCGGGGCAAGCCGCCGCGCATTGCTTAGGGCTTGTGCGGCCGCCGGCTTGCTCGTCGCGGCGTTCGCGATCCCGGCCTTCGCCGCCGATCCGCACCGCCTGGTGCTGCAGATCAGCGATGACGAGCCCGCCAAGATGCGCGCCGTGCTCGATGTCGCGGCCAACGTCTCGCGGCACTATTCGGGGCAGGGCGAGGACGTCGAGATCGTCGTGATCGCCTTCAACGGCGGCCTCGACATGCTGCTCGACGACCGCTCCCCGGTGAAGGAGCGCATGACCAATTTCCTGAAATCGATGCCCAATGTGAGCTTCATCGCCTGCGGCAATACGCTGGAGACGCTTGGCGTGAAGGAGGGCAGGCGGCCGCCGCTGATCGAGGGCGTCAACGTCACCCAGGTCGGCGTCGCCGCCCTGATGGAATTTGCGGAAAAGCACTGGACGATCGTTCGTCCCTAGGGAGATGGCGACTGATGCGATGGTTGGTGGGACTTTCGATCCTGCTCGCGTTGGCCGGAACGGCTGCCGCTGCCGAGCAGGACATCGAGCTGTCGGTCGGCGGCCGCACGGTTCTCGCCACGCTGCGCACGCCGGCGTCGATGCAGGCCGACACGCCGCTGGTCGTGATGACCCACGGCACGCTGGCGCACAAGGACATGGACGTGATCCGGACGCTGGCGCAGGCGCTGGCCGAGCGCGGCATCGCCTCGCTCGCCCACACGCTGGCGCTCGGGCAGGACCGCCGCAAGGGCATGTACGACTGCGCGACCCGCCACGACTACGTCACCGATGACGCCGCAGCCGAAATCGATGCCTGGGTGCGACACGCAAAGGGCCTGTCGCGGCGCATCTACGCCTTCGGCCATTCGCGCGGCGGCAACCAGGTAGCGCGTTATCTGGCGGCGAACGGCGGCGCGGTCGCGGCCGCCGTACTGCTTGCGCCGGTCACCGCCACGGCCGAAGCGAGCCTTCGCGCGTCCTATGCCGCAACCTACGGCAGGCCGCTCGAGCCGTTGCTGGAGCAGGCGACCAGGGCCGTTGCGGCCGGGCGCGGCGGCGAATGGATGACCGTGCCCGGTTTCATCTACTGCCGCGACGCCACGGTGACGGCGCGCGCCTTTGCCTCGTTCTACGCGGCCGATCCCGGCCAGGACACCGTGGCGCTGGTGGCGCAACTGAAGATGCCCGTGCTCGTGCTGGCGGGAACGAAGGACACGGTCGTGCCTGATGTGGCGACGTCCTTCGCGAAGCTCGCGGGCGCGAGCGGCGGCCGGGTGCAGCTCGACACCATCGAGGACGCCGACCATTTCTTCCGCGACCTCTTTGCCGAGGACGCGGCCGATCGCATCGCCGAATTCATCAAGCAGACACGATAGGAGGAGACATGCAGCGTCGATCCATGCTTCGCGCGGGCCTTGCCGGACTGTTGGGGGCGTTCGGCGCAGGCGGCGCCGCTGCGGCCGCCGAACCGGCCGCGCGCCAGCGCGTCGTCTATCACCTCGCGGATGCCGATCGTGTCGTCTTCGTGCTCGGCAATCTGCAGAACCACGTCGATGGCGTCGGCGGACCCGGCAAGGCCGACATCAGGCTCGTCGTTCACGGCCCGGCGCTGCGTGCGTTCCATGCGCTCGCCGCCCAGGATCACACCGTGGCGGCGATGCAGAAGCTGGCGCAGGAAGGCGTCGGCTTCGACGCCTGCGCCAACACCATGAAGGCGCAGGGCGTCAAGCTCGACGACCTCATCCCCGGCTTCGTGGTGGCCGAGAAGGGCGGCGTGGTGCGGATTGCGGAGCTGCAGCAGCAGGGCTTTGCGTACTTGCGGCCCTGAGCCGTGCGCGGCCTTGATCTGGCTCATGGGGCGGAATCGCGACGTCGCTAGACTTGCCGGCTCTGACGAAAACTGAGCGCGCCGTGCTGACATCGGTCATCGATCTCCTGGGTGAAGACCGGCTCTCCTGGCTCGGCGGCCTCGTGGTCGGCGGCCTCTTCGGCTTCTTCGCCCAGAGGAGCCGGTTCTGCCTGCGCGCCGCCGCGGTCGAATTCTCGCGCGGCGAGGGCGGGCCGCGCCTTGCGGTCTGGCTGCTGACCTTCGCCGCGGCGCTCGTCGGCACGCAGGCGCTCGTCGCGATCCGCTGGCTGGATGTCTCCGAGGCGCGCCAGCTCGCGCAGCAGGGCAGCATTTCCGGCGCCATGATCGGCGGCGTGATGTTCGGCTGCGGCATGATCCTTGCCCGCGGCTGCGCGAGCCGGCTGCTCGTGCTGTCGGCCAACGGAAACCTGCGCGCGCTCTTGTCCGGTCTCGTCTTCGCGGTGACGGCGCAGGCCGCCTGGCACGGCCTGCTGTCGCCCGCGCGCGAATGGCTGACCAATCTGTGGCTGGTCGACGGCGGACCGTCGCGCGACATCATGGCGGTGTTCGGCGGCGGCACGCCGGAGAAGCTCGCCTTCGGCGGCCTGTGGCTGATCGCGGGCCTCGCCTTCGCCTTTCGCAGCCGCCTGCCGCGGCGCCTGATCCTGTCGGCGCTCGCGACGGGAGCGGCCGTCGTCGCCGGCTGGCTCTTCACCTATCAGCTGTCGCAGTCGTCCTTCGCCCCGGTGACGCTGAAGAGCCTGACCTTTTCCGGCCCGTCGGCCGAATTGCTGATGCTGGTGCTCAACTCCTCGCAGATCAGGCTCGGCTTCGACCTCGGCATCATTCCCGGCGTGTTCCTCGGCTCGTTCGTCGCCGCGGCGCTCGCGCACGAACTGAAGCTCGAGGGATTTTCCGACGGCCTCGGCATGCGCCGCTACCTGTTGGGTGCGGTGCTGATGGGCTTTGGCGCCATGCTCGCCGGCGGCTGCGCGGTGGGCGCCGGCGTCACCGGCGCCTCCGTGTTCGCGCTGACGGCCTGGCTCGTGCTCGGCGGCATGTGGCTGGGCGCGGGCCTGACCGATCTGCTCGTCGACCGCGCCGGCGCGGCGCAGCCGGACGCCCGCCCGGCCGCGTCGAAGGCGTGAGCTGATATCCGGTGACCGCCATCAGGCGAGTGCGGCCACGATCTGCTTCTTCCGCCGATACGCCATGAAGCCGAGGCCGCAGAAGCCGAGCATCATCATTGCCCAGGTCGAGGGCTCGGGGACCCCTGCGACAGAGGCGAAAACTTCGCTGACGCCGGCGCCGTACGCGTTGGTGCCAGTAGCAGAGCCGAAAGAGTATTCGACGTACAATGCCGAGAGAGGCGCCGTCGTGACGAGGGTGGAATTGCCGCCGCTGAACGATGAATTCGGGTTGAGCAACGTTCCGACGGACGTGAAGTGAACGCCATCCAGCGACGTGGCTACCGAGAACAGCCCTGGAATTCGATCGGTCGCGCTGAAGGTGGCACCGAAGCTGACGAGCGTGCTGATGCTGCCCAACCTGATGATGAGAGAGGCGACGCTGTCGTTATCGTCGAAGATGAAGCGCTCGTCGCCGTTGGCAAGCCACGGGATCGGGGTCGTCGTCAGCAGATTGTCTTGCGCCGTGGTCAAGCCACCGTTCACGAAACCGCCGCAGCACGGTGAACTGCTGGAGAAGATCTGGGATGTTGCGCTCACGAAGCTTGCCCCGTCGCTTGAGAGTGCGACGTTGACGGTGGAAGCCTGCGCGACACCGACGCTCAAAGCGACAGCCAGAACAACACTGCCCAGGATGGATGGGATCCTCAAAGCGCATCTCCTCTGATCTTCGTCAAAAAACCACAGGGGTTGGCCTGCCAAGGCAATATTCGCGAGGGCGACGAATCATCCGATTTGTCGATGGAACCCGTACCGTCGGCGGTGGCGAAGGCGCCAAAACCATCCCGGTCCCATTGCGTGAGCGCGTCGTCGGTTGCGGACTCATCGCGCGCCGCGGTCGTTATTCGGATTTGTGGAATGTGCCATCATGCCCCTGATTTGCCCGACGAGTCAAGTCATATTTCGACAAAAAAGAAATTCGTGTCGCGTCAGATGCTTGCCCACTGTGCATGGGGTTGAACCGCGTGTTTCGAATCCGGCCCGCCGCCTGTTTGACAATGGGCGGATAGGCTATAGATCAGGCCCGAGAGCTCAGCCCCAGCATCGCCCCGCGGGAAAGTCTGCAAAATCAACATGTTGGACCGCCGTTTTTCCGTCGCGCCGATGATGGACTGGACCGACCGGCACTGCCGTGTGTTCCACCGCCATCTGACCCGGCGCGCGCTGCTCTACACGGAGATGCTGACCACCGGCGCCGTCATCCATGGCGACCGCGCGCGGCTGCTCGGCTTCGACGCGCGCGAGCATCCGCTGGCGCTGCAGCTCGGCGGCTCGGAGCCCGCCGAACTCGCGGAGGCCGCGCGGATCGGCGAAGGCTTCGGCTATGACGAGATCAATCTCAATGTCGGCTGTCCGTCCGACCGGGTGAGGGATGGCCGCTTCGGCGCCTGCCTGATGGCGGAGCCGGAGCTGGTCGCCGATTGCGTCGCGGCGATGAAGCGCGCGGTGCGCATCCCCGTCACCGTGAAGTGCCGCATCGGCATCGACGACCAGGATCCGGAGCTCGCGCTCGACCGGCTTGCGCGCGCGGTGGTCGCCGCCGGTTCGGACGCGTTGATCGTGCATGCGCGAAAGGCCTGGCTCGACGGGCTGTCGCCGAAGGAGAACCGCGACATCCCGCCGCTCGACCATGATCGCGTCTACCGCCTCAAGCGCGCGATGCCGAACGTGCCCGTCATCATCAACGGCGGCATCCTCGGCATCGAGGAGGCGAGGGCGCATCTCGTGCATGTCGATGGCGCCATGCTCGGCCGGGCCGCATATCAGGAGCCGTGGCGGCTGCTCGCCGTCGACCCCGACATCTTCGGCGAGGTAGCGCCGCAGGCCACCATGCAGCAGGCGCTCGAGGCGATGACGCCCTATATCGCCGATCAGCTTGCGCGCGGCACGCGGCTGCACGCGATCACCCGGCATTTCGTCGGCGCGTTCCATGCCGTTCCCGGCGCGCGCGCCTTTCGCCGTCATCTCGCCGAGCACGGCGTGCGGACTGGCGCCGGCCTCGATGTGCTGCGCGAGGCGATCGCGCGGGTCGGCAGCCGCGCGCCGGCAGAGGCTGCGGCCTGAGGGTTTTACGGATAGCCGTGCAGCATCAGCCGGTCGGCGCGGACTTCCCAGCGCTCGAGGCGATCGAGGAAGCTCATGCCGAGCAGATTGGTCTTCATCGTGCCGTGCGGCACCACCAGCGCCGGCACCGAGCGTTCGACCAGCGAGCCGATCGCGAGACGGTCGAGCGTCAGCCTGGCCGCCTTGGTGCGGCCGCCGGCGGTCTCCACGTCGACGTCATAGGCGAGCAGCTCCAGCGGCAGGCCGGCGGCCTTCGCGGTCTCGTAGGTGAGCACCACCGAGGTCGCGCCGGTGTCGACCACCATCGGCGCTCTCACGCCGTTGATCCTGGCCTGCAGCGAGAACTCGCCGCCGCGGCCGCGCTGGATCTCGACCGCGCGCGCCTTGGCGCTCGCGCGATGGCGCAACAGGTCGGAGACGGTGTCGCTGGCGCGCGCGACCTGTTCGGGGTCCTTGTAGGCGACCACCGCGCCGGCGGTCGCGATCAGCAGGATCAGCACCAGGGCGAGACGGCTCATCGCACGCCTCCCGCAGCCTGCGTCAGGCCGGATCCTGCCGCGCCGCAACGGGCGACAGTCCGGCATCCGCCATGCGCGCGGCCAGCTCTGCCATCACGGCGCGACGTTCCGCGCTCGTCATGGAGGGCCAGCGCGCGATCTCGGGCAGCGTGCGGCCGCAGCCGAAGCACAGGCCGCTCTTGGGGTCGATCTGGCAGACGTCGATGCACGGGGTGTCTTTGCTCATCCGGACATGGTGAAGGACGATCGGGCTTTTCTGCAAGCATGTCAGGAACCCGTGCCCGCGCTCATGATCGGCTTGTGCCGGGGCCGCCGCTTGTCGTCGGCGACGTCGATGGGTTCCGGCTGCAGCGGCGGCGCGTCATCGGCCATCGGCGCCAGCGCCGACATCACGCGCTCCGGCGGGAAGGTGACGATCACCTCGGTGCCGATGCGCAGCTTCGATTTCAGCGTAAAGGTGCCGCCGTGCAGGTCGATCAGGTTTTTTGCGATGGGCAGGCCGAGACCGGCGCCCTGTTCGGCCGACTTGATCGAGTTCGAGCCCTGCCCGAAGGAGGCCAGCACGATCGGGATCTCGTGCTCCGGGATTCCCGAGCCGGTGTCCTTGACGCTGAGATATTGCCCGCCCGAGGCGGTCCAGCCGACCTTGAGCCAGATATCGCCGCCCTGCGGGGTGAACTTGATGGAGTTGGAGAGCAGATTGAGCACGACCTGCCGGATCGCGCGCTCGTCGGCCCACAGCCGCGGCATCGCGTGCTCGTAGACCTCGTGGATGGTGATGCCGCGGTTGGAGGCGCGCAGCTTCATCAGATGATGGCAGTCGGCGACCACGCCGACCAGCGAGACCGCTTCCTCGTTCAATTCGTAGCGACCGGCCTCGATCCGCGACAGGTCGAGGATCTCGTTGATGAGGTTGAGCAGGTGCACGCCGGAATTGTGGATGTCGGCGGAATATTCCTTGTAGACCGGCACGGCATGCGCGCCGAAGATCTCGCTCTTCATCACCTCGGAGAAGCCGAGGATCGCGTTCAGCGGCGTGCGCAGCTCGTGGCTCATCTGGGCGAGGAAGCGCGATTTCGCGACGTTGGCGGCCTCGGCGCGGTGGCGGGCCTCGTCGGAAATCGCCTTGGCCTGCTCGAGCTCGCCGATCAGCGCGTCCTTTTCCGCGCGCGCTTCCAGCGTCGCGAACGTGGTCTGGTGCAGCCGGTGCGCCAGCAGCACGAAATAGCCCTCGGCGGCAAGCGCCAGCGCCGCCAGGATGTAGTTGTCGAGCGCGCCGGTCACGGCAAAACTCAGCGCCATCGCCACCGCGACCGGTGCGGTTGCGGCGAGCGCCGCGATCGGCAGGTTGGCCGCGACCATGCTCGACACTGCGATCACCAGCAGCATTAGGAACATCATCAGCGTTTCCGTGACCATGTCGAGCGCGGGATGGATCAGGATCGCCATCCAGCACAGGCCGTAGAGCAGGTCGAGCATGACGAAGCGCGTGCGCCACTTGCGCGTCGCGGCGGGGGAGGCGGCTTCCGCGAGGAAGCGGCGGCAGCTGTTGATCGTCGCGGCGTGGATGCAGAGCATGCCGCAGGTCCAGGCCGCGGCGGGGATCGGCTGCATCCAGAAGCCGAACAGCAGCCCGGTCGCGACCACCAGCAGCAGCACGACATAGGATGCCGACAGACGTGTCTGGGCATGTTGCCGCAGCAGCTCGCTGTCGAAGGCAGGCCGCGTTCCGCTCGTCGACGTTAACTTGTCGCGCGCCTCGCGCACCCGCTTCGCCGCGGCCCGGCGATGGCTCGCCGATGGCACAGGCAGCGGCACGGCCGGAACCTGCACGACCTCTGGCTTTTCAGCGGGGTTACTCATCGAACAACACAAATCCTGCCCGCGCGGAACGCGGGCCTTCTGCATTGTCTATCTGTGGCAATAAATCCTTAAGAGCTGCCTTAAGGAGCTAAAGAATTACGTTAACGCCGGGTTAAGCGGAGCCGATCAGGCCGGGTCGGAAAAGCCGCGGCTTGAGCTCCGGTCTGGGATCCGATGTCGCCTTGTCATTTCGAGACCCCTCAGGCAGCATCGTTCGGGGGCGCGAACCGATGCAGAGGACGAGGCGCGCCGATGTCCGTCGTTCGGGGAAGGAAGCCGAAGGGGTGAGCGCGATCGAGCTTGCGAAGGAGACGCTGCTTTCGAGCGGACTGATCCTGGCCATCGGAATCCTGACCGCATTCGTCGCCCAGAAGATCCGGGTGCCTGACGTCGCGGTGTTTCTCGTCGTCGGCATGGCGGTGGGACCGGCCGCGCTCGGGCTCGTCGACATCAAGGCGGATTCGGCCCTCAACCAGATCATCCTGCTGTTCGGCGCAAGCTACATCCTGTTCGACGGCGGCGCTTCCCTGCGGCTCGAGGTGCTGAAGCAGACCTGGATCACCATCGTCGTGATCGCCACCGTCGGCGTCGCGATCACGGCCGCGCTGACCGGACTTGCCGCCCATTTCATTCTCGGCGTTCCCGTGATGGTGGCGCTGCTGCTCGGCGCCACCATCGCGTCGACGGATCCGGCGACGCTGGTCCCGATCTTCCGCCAGGTGAGAATTCGCGACCGCGTGGCGCAGACGGTGATGAGCGAGTCCGCCTTCAACGACGCCATGGGCGCGATCATCACCTTCGGCATTCTGGCGGCGGCGACCGGAGGCGGCAGCTTCTCGCTGACCTCGTCGCTCGTCGATCTGCTCTGGCAGTCGGTCGTCGGCATCCTCGGCGGCCTGGCGCTCGGATATCTGGCTGCGCTCCTGATCGCGCATGAGCGATGGGCGTTCCTCGCCGAATACGCGCCGGTCATCACCCTGGTTGCCGTGATCGGCGCCTATTTCGCCGCCGACGGCTTCCATGCCAGCGGGTTCATGGCGGTCTTCGTGTTCGGCATCGTGCTCGGCAACAAGGATGCCTTCGGCTTCGCGATGGAGGCGGGGGAGGCGCAGAAGCTCGACGAGTACGTGGCGACCACCGCGTTCATCATGCGCGTGTTCATCTTCATCCTGCTCGGCGCCCAGGTCGACTTCGCGCTGATGGGGCAGCATGTGTGGGGCGGCGCCGCCGTGGTGGCCGTCTTCATGCTGGTGGCGCGGCCGTTGACGGTCTTCCTCTGCGCGGCGCCCGACCGTCGCGCGAAATGGAGCTTCAACGAAATGCTGTTCATGTCCTGGACGCGCGAGACCGGCGTCATTCCGGCGGCGCTCGCCGGCCTGTTGATCGGGATGAAGGCGCCCGGCGCGCACATCATCGCGTCGGTCACCTTCATCGCGGTCCTGATGACGATCCTGATCCAGGCGCCGACCACGAAATGGCTGGCGGGCAGGCTCGGACTGCTGGAAAAGTAGCTTGCCCCGTCAGCGTTCCAGCCGCGCCAGCAGGCTCGAAGTGTCCCAGCGCTTGCCGCCCATCTTCTCGACCTCGGAATAGAACTGGTCGACCAGCGCGGTGACCGGCAGGTTGGCGCCGTTGCGCCGCGCTTCCGCGATGCAGATCGAGAGGTCCTTGCGCATCCATTCGACGGCGAAGCCGAAATCGTACTTGCTGTCGTTCATGGTCTTGTAGCGGTTCTCCATCTGCCAGGACTGCGCCGCGCCCTTGGAGATGGTGTCGATGACGGACTGGACGTCGAGGCCGGATTTCTTGGCGAAGTGGATGCCCTCGGAAAGGCCCTGCACGAGGCCGGCGATGCAGATCTGGTTGACCATCTTGGTGAGCTGGCCGGATCCGGCGGGTCCGAGCCGCTTGCACATCCGCGCATAGGCCGCGATCACCGGCTCTGCCGCCGCATAGGCGTCCTCGGCGCCTCCGCACATCACCGTCAGCACGCCGTTCTCGGCGCCGGCCTGTCCGCCGGACACCGGCGCATCGACGAATTTGAAGCCGGCCTTGGCGGCCGTGGCGTCGAGTTCGCGCGCGATCTCGGCGGAGGCCGTGGTGTGGTCGACGAAGGTCGCGCCCTTCTTCATGCCGGAGAAGGCGCCGTCGGGACCGGTCGTCACCGTGCGGAGGTCATTGTCGTTGCCGACGCAGCACATCACGAAATCCTGGCCTTCGGCCGCAGCTTTCGGCGTCGCGGCGGTCTTGCTGCCGAACTTGTCCGCCCATTCCTTCGCCTTCGCCGCGGTGCGGTTGTAGACGGTGACCTCGTGGCCGCCCTTCTTCACGAGGTGTCCGGCCATCGGGAAGCCCATCACGCCGAGACCGAGGAAAGCGACTTTAGCCATGTGTGTAACCTTGTCTGTGCCTTGGGTTCTTGCTGCGCGCCGGATTGGGGACTCCGGCCGTATTGCTTCGGTTCCGCCCTGGAAGCGGACCGGAGGCGCACCATAACCCCTGCCGCAGCGAGGGCAACGGCTTCGTTTCGCCGCCCCGTATGCTAGGATCGCGGGACAAGACACAAAAAAGGGAGTGAGGAGCATGGGAGTGAGCGTGGGCGTCCTGGATCATTTCAACATCAGGACCCGGAAACTGGCCGAGACGGTTCGCTTCTATGAGGATGTGCTGGGGCTCGAGAAGGGCGCCCGGCCGAACTTTGCGTTCCCGGGGGCCTGGATGTACAGCGAGGGCAAGGCGGTGGTGCATCTCGTCGACATTTCCGGAACCGACGAGGCGCAAAAGCCGGATTCCGGCGTTGTCCATCACGTCGCCTTCGTCAGCAGCGGTTTCGACGGCATGGCGCAGCGGCTGAAGTCCAGGGGCATGACGTATGAGGCGCGCCAGGTGCCCGGCGGCGCGCTCTGGCAGATCTTCGTCAACGACCCCAACGGGGTGATGATCGAGCTGAATTATGATGCGGCCCAGGAAAAGGGGGCGGCGCCGGCCGAGATGGCGGACGATATGGCGAGACGGTAGCCTTTTGCGCGTTTCCGCTCTATGGGTCGCATCGAAATCTTCAGGAGATGCGCTTTGAGTGTGACACAACAACAGGTTCTCGACACCCTTGCCAAGGTCAAGTCCCCGCGCGGGGTCGCACTCAGCAACGCCAACGTGCTGAGTGCGGTCACCGTCAACGACGGCAAGGTGTTCTTCTCGATCAACGTCGATGCCACCGAGGCGCGGGCGTGGGAAAGCGTCCGCGCCGCGGCCGAGGCTGCGGTGCGCGCCATTCCCGGCGTGAGCACGGCCATGGTGGCGCTGACCGCCGAGCGCAAGCCGGGTGCGGCTCCCGCCGGCAGTGGCGGCGGGGTCAAGCCGGCCGCGGCCCATCGGCCGCCGCATGGCGGCGCCTCGCCGATGGCGCGGCAGGCGGAGCTTCCCGGCGTTGCCGCCATCATCGCGGTCGCCTCCGGCAAGGGCGGTGTCGGCAAGTCGACCACCGCGCTCAACCTGGCGCTCGGCCTGCGCGATCTCGGACTGAAGGTCGGGCTTCTGGATGCCGACATCTACGGTCCCTCGGTGCCGCGGCTGACGGGCCTGCGCGACAAGCCCGAGCTGAACAGCGAGCGAAAGATGATTCCGTTGAAGCGCTTCGGCCTCGCCATCATGTCGATCGGCTTCCTCGTGGAGGAGGAGACCGCGATGATCTGGCGCGGTCCGATGGTGATGTCGGCGGTGACGCAGATGCTGCGCGACGTCGACTGGGGCAAGCTCGACGTGCTGGTCGTGGACATGCCGCCGGGCACGGGCGACGCGCAGCTCACGCTGGCGCAGAACGTGCCGCTGAAGGGCGCTGTCATCATCTCGACCCCGCAGGATCTGTCCCTGATCGACGCGCGGCGGGGCCTTGCCATGTTCCAGAAGGTGAACGTGCCGGTGCTCGGCATCGTCGAGAACATGAGCTACTTCCAGTGCCCGAATTGCGGCACCCGGTCGGACATCTTCGGCCATGGCGGCGCCCGGCACGAGGCCGAGCGGCTCGGGGTACCGTTCCTGGGCGAGATCCCCCTGCACATGGCGATTCGCAGCACGTCCGACGCCGGAAACCCGGTGGTCGAAAGCGAGCCGGACGGGCCCCATGCGGCGATCTACCGCGCCATCGCCGGCCGCGTCCGCGACCAGCTCAAGGGCGTGATTTCCGCGGCTTGAGCGGGCCGGCGCAGCCATGCGACTTTCGTACGGTCCCGTCATGCCAATGTTGCGTTCCGCCACGGGGACTTCCGTGTTAAAGGCCCCCGGCGGTCAAGCGCCTACGGTTCGACGCGGATGGTTCATCGCATCGCCGGACCGAGCGGCAGCAAAGAGTTAAAAGCAAGAGTTAGGGGAAACGCCCCAGCAAGGAGAGACCTTAAGATGAAGCGTCGTGATTTCTTGAAAGTGTCGGCAGCGGGCGCGGCGGCGACCGCGGTGGCCTCGCCGGCGATTGCGCAGTCCTCGCCCGAGATCAAGTGGCGGCTGACGTCGAGCTTCCCGAAATCGCTCGACACCATCTATGGCGGTGCCGAACAGGTGGCGAAATACGTCGCCGAAATGACCGACAACAAGTTCCAGATCCAGGTCTTCGCCGCTGGTGAAGTCGCCCCCGGCCTGCAGGCGCTGGATGCGACCTCCAACGGCACGGTCGAGATGAGCCACACCGTCTCGTACTACTATGTCGGCAAGGATCCGACCTTCGCGATCTACGCCTCGGTGCCGTTCGGCCTCAATGCCCGCCAGCAGAACTCCTGGCTCTATGCCGGCGGCGGCAACGAGCTCGCCAACGAGTTCTTCAAGAAGTCGAACGTGATCGGCTTCCCCTGCGGCAACACCGGCACCCAGATGGGCGGCTGGTTCCGCAAGGAGATCAAGACGGTTGCCGATCTCTCCGGCCTGAAATTCCGCATCGGCGGCATCGCCGGCCAGGTCCTGCAGAAGGTCGGCGTGGTGCCGCAGCAGCTCGCCGGCGGCGACATCTATCCGGCGCTGGAGAAGGGCACCATCGACGCCGCCGAGTGGGTCGGCCCCTATGACGACGAGAAGCTCGGCTTTGCCAAGGTCGCCAAGTACTACTACTACCCGGGCTTCTGGGAAGGCGGCCCGACCGTCCATGCCTTCGTCAACCTGGACAAGTGGAATTCGCTGCCGAAGAACTACCAGGCGATCCTCACCAACGCGACCATCAACGCCAACACCTGGATGGCCGCGCGCTACGACATGGTGAATCCGGCCGCGCTGAAGCGTCTGGTGGCCGGCGGCACCCAGCTTCGGCCCTTCACCAACGAGGTGCTCGAAGCCTGCCTGAAGGCGACCAACGAATTGTGGGCGGAGATTTCGGCCAAGAACGCCGACTTCAAGAAGTCGATCGACACCATGCAGGCCTACCGCTCCGACGAATATCTGTGGTGGCAGGTCGCCGAATACACCTACGACAGCTTCATGATCCGCTCGCGCACCCGCGGCTGATCGCGTCAGCCTAAAGTCTAAGATCGGAAAGCCCGGCCTCTCGCGAGGCCGGGTTTTTTTATGTCCGCAGCCCCGGGCCATATGGCAATCGGGAACCGGATGTTCCATGCTTGACGCCAAGCCTCGCCAAGAAGGTTTTTCGCGTCACAATCCACAGGGTAGGAAAACATGAAAAGAAGAGACTTCCTCAAGGCCACAGGGCTTGCCGCCGCGGGCAGCGCAACGCTCGCCGCGCCGGCCATCGCGCAGTCGATGCCCGAGATCAAATGGCGGATGCCGACGAGCTGGCCCAAGTCGCTCGATACGCTGTATGGCGGCGCCGAGATGATGTGCAAGATGGTCGGCGAAGCGACCGACAACAAGTTCCAGATACAGCCCTTTGCGGCCGGCGAGATCGTGCCCGGTCTGCAGGTGCTCGATGCCGTGCAGAACGCCACCTGCGAGATCGGCCACACCGCGTCCTACTATTATTTCGGCAAGGACCCGACCTTCACCTTCGGCTCGTCGGTGCCGTTCGGTCCGAACCAGCGCATCAACCAGGCCTGGTACGTGCAGGGCGGCGGACGCGACGTGCTCAACGAGTTCTACAAGAGCTACAACGTCATCTCGCTGTTGGCCGGCAACACCGGCTGCCAGATGGGCGGCTGGTTCCGCAAGGAGGTCAACTCGGTCGACGACCTCAAGGGCATGAAATTCCGCATCGGCGGCTTCGCCGGCCGCGTAATGCAGAAGCTCGGCGTGGTGCCGCAGCAACTCGCCGGCGGCGACATCTATCCGGCGCTGGAGAAGGGCACCATCGACGCGGCCGAGTGGGTCGGTCCCTACGACGACGAGAAGCTCGGCTTCTACAAGATCGCGCCGCACTACTACTATCCCGGCTGGTGGGAAGGCGGACCGATGCTGCTCGCCTACGTCAACCTGGACAAGTGGAATGCGCTGCCGAAGTATTATCAGAGCGTGCTGGAGCAGGCCGGCCACTACGCCAACAACTACATGATGGCGCGCTACGACCAGGCCAACCCGATGGCGCTGAAGAAGCTGCTCGCCGCCGGCACCAAGCTGCACGCCTTCTCGCCGCCGATCATGGACGCCTGCTTCAAGGCGGCGAAGGAGCTGCACAGCGAGGTCAGCGCGACCAATCCCAACTTCAAGAAGGTCTATGAAAGCCTGACCAAGTTCTCCAACGACGGCTACCAGTGGTTCCAGGTCGCCGAGGTCGGCTACGACGTCTTCATGGCGCGTCACTCGCAGGGGTGAGCGGGAAGGGCTGATCGCAACCGCGGCTGCGCGGCAAAGCAGAACCCCGGAAGCGGCATCCGCTCCGGGGTTTTCTGTGTGTGTGCGCTCGCCGCTACTGCTTGGGCGGCCCGAGGTCGAGCGGCGGCAGCTCGATCTGCGGCACCTCGATCTTGACCTTGTCGAGGTCGACGTTGAGCGGCTTGTCGAGCAGGCCCGTGACCACGGAGGGGATGGCGATCACGAGCAGCACCATGATCATCTGCAGTCCGATCCAGGGGACCGCGCCCCAATAGATGTCGGAGCTCTTCACCGAGCGCGGCGCCACGCCGCGGAGATAGAACAGCGCGAAGCCGAACGGCGGATGCAGGAACGAGGTCTGCATGTTCACGCAGAGCATCACGCCGAACCAGATCAGGGCAGCGTCCGGGCCGACGACGGGAGCCAGCACCTTCTGCGCGATCGGCGCGATCATCGGCAGGATGATGAAGGCGATCTCGAAGAAGTCGAGGAAGAACGCGACGAAGAAGATGAAGATGTTGATGAAGATCAGGAAGCCCCAGGCGCCGCCGGGCAGCGACGTGAGCAGGTGCTCGAGCCAGACGCCGCCGTTGCAGCCGAGGAACACGATCGAGAAGCAGGTCGAGCCGATCAGGATGAAGGTGACCATGCAGGTGATGCGCATGGTCGTCTCGTAGCCCTGCTTGATCAGGTCGCGGAGGTCCGGGATGCGCGCCGCCTCGATGCAGATCCACGTCACCGCGAGATAGGTGATCGCGAACGCGATCTTGAAGACGATGTTCTCGCTGTAGAGCATGGCGACGATCACGCCGATACCCGCCGCGATGATGCCGGCGATCAGAATTTTTTGACCGGTCGTCGAGAAGTCCTTGTGATGGATCGCCGCGAGCACGATCGCGCCGACTGCGCCCATCGCGCCGGCTTCGGTCGGGGTCGCGAGCCCGAGCATCATGGTGCCGAGCACGACGAAGATCAGGACCGCGGAGGGAATGATGCCCATCAGGCACTTCTTCCACAGCGGCCAGCCGGTCAGTGTGCGCGCCTCCTTCGGAACGGCGGGCACGTGGTGCGGCTTGATGATGCCGAGCACGAAGGTGTAGCTGGCGAACAGCACGATCTGGAAGATCGAGGGGCCCCAGGCGCCGAGATACATGTCGCCGACCGACTTGCCGAGTTGGTCGGCGAGCACGATCAGGACGAGCGAGGGGGGCACGAGTTGGGTGATGGTGCCGGAGGCGGCCAGCACGCCGGTGATGTAGCGGATGTTGTAGCCGTAGCGGATCATCACCGGCATCGAGATCAGCGCCATGGCGATGACCTGGGCGGCGACCGTGCCGGTGATCGCGCCGAGGATGAAACCGACGATGATGACGGAGTAGCCGAGGCCGCCGCGGATCGGGCCGAACAACTGGCCCATGGAATCGAGCATGTCCTCCGCAAGTCCGCAGCGTTCCAGCACCGATCCCATGAAGGTGAAGAAGGGAATGGCGAGCAGGAGCTCGTTGGCGAGCACGCTGCCGAACACGCGGCCCGGAATGGCCTGCAGGAAGTTGAGGTCGAAGAATCCGAGGTCGATGGCGAGGAAGCCGAACGACAGGCCGAGCGCCGCCAGAGTGAAGGCGACGGGATAGCCGATCAGCATCGCCAGAACCAGGCCGCCGAACATCAGCGGCGGCATCATTTCCAGCGTAATCATTGCGTCGGCCTCTCGTACTTGGCGTCGATCGTCACATAGCCGTTGAGAGCCGCGATACGCTTGATCACTTCGGAGAGGCCCTGCAGCGCCAGCATCACGAACCCTGCGGGGATGACGAACTTGATCGGCCAGCGAACCAGGCCGCCGGCGTTGCCGCTCATTTCGCCGACGTCATAGGACTGCATGAAGAACGGCCACGACAGATAGGAAAGCAGCAGGCAGGCGGGAATCAGGAAGAACAGGGTGCCGATCAGGTCGAGCCAGAGCTGCCCGCGCTCGGACAGCATCAGGTAGAAGATTTCGACGCGCACATGCTCGTTGCGCTTGAAGGTGTAGGAGGAGCCGAACATCACGAGGATTGCGAACATGTACCATTGCAGCTCGAGCCAGCCGTTGGACGAGTAGCTGAAGGCATAGCGGATCATGGCGTTGGCCGCACTGACCAGGCACGCCAGCAGCACGAGCAGATTGCAGACGTAGCCGATCTTCTCGTTGAGGAGATCGATGGCGTTGCTCACCGCCAGCAATGGACGCATCTTATTGTTCTCCGCCGCGACCGTGGTTCGTTGGGGCGCGTTTGCGCGCATCGCCCGGCCGGCGCACGTGATGCACGCGACCCTTGCGGCTCGTTGTCCGAAGCGATTGCAGCGACTCTCCTCCCCTCGCGCCTTGCCGTCTTGAACGCGACCATCGGGGCGCGCCGGCTTATGTTGCCGTGCATGCAAAGGCGGATGCACCATTTCAGCGGGCTGCGGCGCCGTCAATCGGAAAATGGACAAATTGACGCGGCGTCAGCAGCTTAGTTGGCGGCCGCGTCGCGCGAGTCAGCCCCCGGTCACGCTCATGTGCCGGCTGACGCTCGGGCGGTTGTGCCTGCGGTCGATGATGAAGTCGTGCCCCTTCGGCTTCAGCCCGATGGCGCGATCGATCGCAGCCGAAAGTAGCGCATCGTCCGCCGATGCGCGCAGGGGTTTGCGCAAATCGGAGGCATCCTCGTGGCCGAGGCAGGTGTGCAGCGTTCCCGTGCAGGTGATGCGCACCCGGTTGCAGGACTCGCAGAAATTATGGGTCATCGGCGTGATGAAGCCGAGCTTGCCGCCGGTTTCGCCGACGCTGGCATAGCGCGCCGGTCCGCCGGTGGTCTCCTCGAGGTCGGTCAAGGTGAACTGCTGGGCGAGCCGGGCGCGGATCAGCGACAGCGGCACGTACTGGTCGAGGCGGCCGGTGCCGACCTCGCCCATCGGCATCACCTCGATCAGCGTCAGCGCCATGCCCTTGCCATGGGCCCACCGCATCAGCGACGGGAGTTCGTCCTCGTTGAGGCCCTTGAGCGCCACCGCATTGATCTTCACGGCAAGCCCCGCCGCCCGTGCGGCCTCGATGCCCTCCAGGACCTTGTCGAGTTCGCCCCAGCGGGTGATGTCGCGAAATTTTTGCGGATCGAGCGTGTCGAGCGAGACGTTGATGCGCCGGACGCCGCAGTCGGCGAGTTCGGCGGCGTGGCGCGACAGCTGCGTGCCGTTGGTCGTCAGCGTCAATTCGCCGAGTGCGCCGCTCGCCAGATGGCGCGACAGCGAGCGCACCAGCGACATCACGTTGCGGCGGACCAGAGGCTCGCCGCCGGTCAGGCGCAGCTTCTTCACGCCCTTGGCGATGAAGGCCGAGCAGAGCCGGTCGAGTTCCTCGAGCGTCAACAGGTCCGCCTTGGGCAGGAACGTCATGTCTTCCGACATGCAGTAGAAGCAGCGCAGATCGCAGCGGTCGGTGACCGACACCCGCAGATAGGTGATGGTCCGGCCGAACGGGTCGATCATCGGACTGGACGGCGGGGAGAGGGATCCGTTCATTCAGCAGGCCTTGTCACTGGCAATCACCGCACTCTGTGCGGCAAGAACGCGTGAAAGGCAATCTAAGCATCCCTCGCGGGGCGGACAATCGTGCGCCGCACCGTCAGCGCTTGGGTGTGGGGGCTGCGGGTGCGGGACCCGCGGCCGGCGGCGGCGGAGCCGCGTTGGGGTCGGGGAACGGCGAGGCCGCCGGGGCGGCCGCCGCCGGTTTCGGCCTCTTCGGACGATGCGGCTTCTTCACCGGCTTCGGCGGCGGCGCCGGCTGCAGTTCCGCGAACACCGGGTTCGGATCGGTGGTGACGCTCGCCGGGGTCGTGAAGTCGCCGGGGTGCCTCAGCACGTTCACCGGAACCGTGGCCGGCAGGTGCTTGGCGAGGGTGTAGCTGACCGAGAACGACGCATCGGGCAGCGGCACCGTGACCGAGCAGGGGGTCTTGCAGCCCGGCCCGAGCGACGTGTGGGCCTCAGCGCCCGGCGGCGTGGAATCGAGCTGGATCTGGACGGTGGGCGGCGTCGACTTGAACATGTCCCACGAAACCGAGGAACACCCCGCCAGACTCATTCCCGCAACGGCAATCGCGATCACACGACGCATGATCATCCACCTTACTGCGGCGAACTGCCACAATCCCAGGGGGTTGACCATAGGTGTGAAGGTCCGGCCGCGCAATCAGCCGGGGTCACATAGTTAATTGATGGTTAACGCAGTGAGGAAGTGAGATTCACTGCAACGTCAATATGTTGCAAGAAGGTTCAAGCCGCCGTCAGGCTGCTCACGGCGTCCGGCAGGTCCCGCATATGGTGGATCAGGCGGTCCGGCCTGAGCTCGGCGATCGGGACGTCCGTATAGCCGAAGCCGACTCCGATGACGGGAACGCCGGCCCGGCGGGCGACGCCGACGTCGGTTCCGGCATCCCCGACCATGATGCTGGTGGCCAATTGCCCGCCGGCGCGGGCGACCGTCTCGCGCAGGATGGCCGGGTCCGGCTTCTGCACGCCGAACGTGTCGGCGCCGCAGATCGCGGCAAACCGGCGGCTCAGGTCGAGCCGGTCGAGCAGGCGCTTGGACAGCCATTCCAGCTTGTTGGTGCAGACCGCGAACTGATGACCGCGGGCCGCCAGACGGTCGAGCGCCGTTTCGAGCCCTTCGAAGGGGCGGGATTCGTCGGCGATGTGCTCGGCATAATAATCGATGAAATCCGCGGTCATCCGGGCGATGTCCTCGATCCCGGCGACGCGGCCCTCGGCCTCCAGCCCGCGCTCGATCAGCTTGCGGGCGCCGGCGCCGATCATGTTGCGGGCCGATTGCAGCGGCACGGGCGGCAGGCCCTCGCGGTCCAGGACGTGGTTGAGGGCATTGATCAGGTCGGGCGCGGTATCGACCAGCGTGCCGTCCAGATCGAACACGATCGTGTGGGCAGATGTCATGACCAAGCGCTATCGGGCCGGCCGCGCTTGCGCAAGCGGAGGCGCCATAAGATCGGCTTATGGGCCTGTTCCCGGCGGCAAATCGAGGCTAGACAGGCCGCCTGACACGTCATCCGGCGGGATATTGAGGACGAGTTCAACGTGAACATGGACCAGTTGAAGCGACAGGCCGCGGCGCGCGCCCTGGAAGAGGTGCGCGACGGCATGCAGCTCGGGCTCGGTACCGGCTCGACCGCCAGGCATTTCGTCGAGCTCCTGGGCGAGCGCGTGCGCGCCGGGCTGAAGGTGATCGGGGTGCCGACCTCGGAGGCGACCCGCGCGGACGCCGCGCGCTGCGGTGTGCCGCTGACCACGCTGGACGAGATTGACCGCCTGGATCTCACCGTCGACGGCGCCGACGAGATCGATCCCGCGCTCAACCTCATCAAGGGTGGGGGCGGCGCGCTGCTGCGCGAGAAGATCGTGGCGGCGGCGTCCGATCGCATGATCGTGATCGCCGACGACACCAAATGGGTCGCAACCCTCGGCCGCTTTCCGCTGCCGGTGGAGGTGATCCCCTTCGGGCTCGGCGCGACCCGGCGGGCGATGGACAAGGCATTTGCAGAATGCGGCGTTTCCGGGCAAATGGCGCTCCGCAAGTCCAGGGACGGCCACGTTTTCGTCACCGACGGGGGCCACTGGATCGCCGATGCCCATCTCGGCCGGATCGAGGATCCCGCGCGGCTCGCCAGGGCGCTCGGTGCGATCCCCGGCGTGGTTGAGCACGGGCTGTTCATCGGCTTGGCCAGCTCGGCCGTTCTGGCGGGGGGCGAGGGAATCCGCGTGGTTGAACGGCGGTGAGCCGCCAAAGGAGACTAGGAATGAAGAGCGTATTGAAGATGTTGCCCGCCGCCGGCCTCGCGCTGGGACTGGTTCTCGGCGCCCTGCCTGCGGCCGCGCAGCAGCCTCCGAAGCCGTCTCCGGCGGCGATCGCGGCGGCCAAGGAGATCCTGACGCTGAAGAACGCCAGCGCGATGTACGCCAACGCCGTGCCGGGCATGGTGGAGAAGACCAAGGTCACGCTGATCCAGCAGAACCTCAACTACCAGAAGGATCTGAACGAGGTCGCGCCGATCGTCGCGAAGCAGCTCTCCGGCCGTGAAAGCGAGATCGGCGAGGGCATGGCCCAGGTCTATGCCAGCGAGTTCACCGAGCAGGAGCTCAAGGATCTCGTGACCTTCTACAAGTCGCCGCTCGGCCAGAAGCTGATCAACAACGAGCCCAAGGCCATCGGGCTCAGCATGCAGTACCTCAATTCTTGGGCGCAGAACTTCACCGAGACCGTGATGGGCGCCTTCCGCGCAGAGATGCGCAAGCGCGGCAAGGAAATCTGACGAACACGGTCCGACGCCGCGCGAGAGGTCGAGGTGGAGCATGGCTGAATTCGACGTCGACCTCTTCGTCATCGGCGGCGGCTCGGGCGGCGTGCGCGCCGCCCGCATCGCGGCCGGCCACGGCGCGCGCGTGATGATCGCGGAAGAGTACCGCATGGGCGGTACTTGCGTGATCCGCGGCTGCGTCCCGAAGAAGCTGTTCGTGATCGGCTCGCATGTCCGCCACGAGATCGAGGACGCTGTGGGTTTCGGCTGGACGATCCCGTCGGCGACCTTCGACTGGCCGACGCTGGTCGCCAACAAGGACAAGGAGATCGCGCGACTGGAGGCGGCCTACACCGCCAATGTCGAAAAGTCCGGCGCGCGCATCCTCAAGAGCCGCGCGGTGATCGAGGACGCCCACACCGTGCGCCTCGTCAAGGACGGGCAGACGGTCAGGGCCGGATACATCCTGATCGCGACCGGCGGTGCGCCCAACCACGGCGCCGCGATCCCCGGCATCGAGCACGTGATCTCGTCGAACGAGGCGTTTCACCTGGAAAGGCTGCCGCGGCGCATCGTGATCCAGGGCGGCGGCTACATCGCGCTGGAGTTCGCCGGCATCTTCGCCGGCTTCGGCTCGGACGTCACCGTGATCTATCGCGGCGACAACATCCTGCGCGGCTTCGACGACGACGTCCGCGCCCATGTCCGCGACGAGATGGAGAAGAACGGCATCACGGTTCTGACCGGCTGCACGGTGGACCGCGTCGAGCGTCATGGCGATGAATTCACCACGCATCTGTCGAACGGCTCCAGCGTCGCCTCCGACCAGGTGATGTTCGCGATCGGCCGCCATCCCAACGTCGCCAATCTCGGTCTGGAGAAGGCGGGTGTCGCCATCAATCCGAAGAACGGCGGCATCGCGGTCGACGGATTCTCGAAGAGCTCGGTCGACAGCATCTACGCGATCGGCGACGTTACCCATCGCTTCAACCTCACCCCGGTCGCGATCCGCGAGGGCCACGCCTTCGCCGACACCGTGTTCGGCAAGCGCGAGGTCAGGGTCGATCACGCCGACATCCCGACCGCGGTGTTCTCGCAGCCGGAGGTCGGCACCGTCGGTCTGACCGAGACGCAGGCGCGGGCGCAGTTCAGCCGCGTCGACGTCTACAAGGCGACGTTCCGCCCCATCAAGGCGACGATGTCGGGGCGCGACACAAGCGTGCTGATGAAGCTCGTGGTCGACGGCGCCTCCGACCGCGTGCTCGGCTGCCACATCGTCGGCGACGCTGCCGCCGAGATCGTCCAGGCGGTCGCGATCGCCGTGAAGATGAAGGCGACCAAGGCCGACTTCGACGCGACCATCGCGCTGCATCCGACGGCCGCGGAAGAGCTCGTCACCATGCGCACGCCGACCGCGCGTCACGTGCGAGAGGCTGCGGAGTAGCGGTCCGCGCGTATCCGGCCCTGGACTAGGCGGTGCGAACCGTACCCAGGAACTTGCCGACTTCGAGCTTGAGGCGATTGCTGTCGCCGGACAGCGATTGTGCGGCCGATAGCACCTGCGCCGAGGCGGAGCCGGTCTCGCCGGCGCCGCGCTGCACGTCGGCGATGTTGGACGAGACGAGGGTGGTGCCGTGGGCTGCCTGCTGCACGTTGCGGGAAATTTCCTGCGTCGCCGCCCCCTGTTCCTCCACCGCCGCGGCGATCACCGCGGAGATCTCGGACAGCTTTTCGATGGTGCCGCTGATTTCCTTGATGGCGTTCACGGAGTCCTGGGTTGCGGACTGAATGCCGGTGATCTGCTGGCCGATCTCGCCGGTCGCCTTGGCGGTCTGCTCCGCGAGCGCCTTGACCTCGGACGCCACCACGGCGAAGCCGCGGCCGGCTTCGCCGGCGCGGGCCGCCTCGATGGTGGCGTTCAGCGCCAGGAGATTGGTCTGCCCGGCGATGGTGTTGATCAATTCGACCACGTCGCCGATGCGGGCGGCGGCCTTCGACAGTTCGCTGACGCGATCGTTGGTGGTCCGGGCCTGGTCGACCGCCTCGTTCGCCATCCGCGCCGATTCCTGCACCTGGCGGCTGATCTCGTTGACCGATGATGCCATTTCTTCCGTAGCCGAGGCCACCGACTGCACGTTGGTCGAGGCTTCCTCGGATGCTGCGGCCACGGCGGTCGTGACCTCCTTCGCGCGTTCGGCGGTGGAGGTGAGCGTGCCGGCCGACAGCTCGAGCTGAGACGAGGCCGAAGACACCGCCTCGACGATTCCGCCGATCGCGGCTTCGAAGTCGTCGGCCACCTTGTGCATGTCCGCCCTGCGCCGGGCGGTCGCACGGCTTTCCGCCTCCTTCCGCTCGGCCTCGAGACCCTGGCGGGCGACCGCATTGCTCTTGAAGACCTCGACGGCCTCGGCCATCTCGCCGACCTCGTCGCGCCGGCCGATGCCGGGCACTTCGACATCGAGCTTGCCGCCCGCGAGCTCCTTCATCGCACCCGTCATGCGCTGCAGCGGCTTGGTGATGCCCCGGGCGACGAGCATCGACACCGCGAGCGTCAGCACCAGCACCAGCCCGGCCACGATCATGGAGCGCTGCGCCGAGGCCCAGACCTGGGCGTCCAGGTCGTCCACATAGACGCCGTCCATGATGCCCCAATTCCACGGCGTGAACCCGACCATGTAGGAGAGCTTCGGCTGCGGCTTGTCGGATCCCGGCCGCGGCCAGTAGAAGTCGACGAAGCCGCTGCCCTTCTGCTTCACCTGATTCGTCACTTCGGCCAGGAAGGCTTTCCCGTTCGCGTCCTTGATCGCGGTCACGTCCCGGCCGACCTGCTGCGGCGCGACCGGATGCATCAGCACCACGCCGTCGATGTTCTGGATGACGAAATAGTCGTTGTTGCCGTAGCGAAGCGCCTTGACCCGCTCCTGCGCCCGCTTCTGCGCGTCGGCGACCGCGATGTCGCCCTTCTGGGAGGCTGCGTATTCCTCCTTGACGATGCTGAGGGCAAGGTCCGCGAGATGCTGCAACTCGATCTGCTTCTGTTGCTTCAGGCTCGACGCCAGCTCGCGCGAATCGAGGGTCGCAATTCCCAGAAGACCCGCGAAACAGAGGGCAATGAGTGCATAGAGTTTCCGGCTGATGGTCATGTTGAACCGGCGCAGCATTGCAAACGACATTGTCAATCCTCGTGAAATCATCCTTGTGAAATCGCGGACATCGGCTCAACCGGGAACGTCATCTCCGATCATCTTCGGTCGATGAGTCCTCGTCCCCGTGAGACCTATGGCCCGCGCCTTCAATCCAAGTTAAATTTCGAGTCAGTAGATATACGGATGGCCCGCCGGTCCCGGAGCCTTCCGTTACCGCCGGCCGCGGTTGCGGCCTCCATCGTCGCGGTGCCCTTTCAGGATGCGCCGTCGAGGCGGCGGATCTCGGCGCGTGCCTCGTCGCCCTCGGGAATCGGCCGGCCGCTGTCGCGCCATTCGACCGCCGCCTTGAAACCGTGGTGCTGCGCATAGCGGCGGAACCACAGCCCTTCCGGATTGTGGCGCGAGATGCCGTCGAACACGGTCGCCAGCATCTGGGTCTGTTCCAGCCCCATGGTCAGCATCACCTGGTTGACGACCATCTTGTGCATCGCGAGGTGGCTCCTGGGCACGCCGGCGATGCGCTGCGCGAGCTTCATGGTGGCGGCGTCGAGCTCGCTCGCGGGCACCGCGAGGTTCGCAAGTCCCCAGTCGGCCGCGGTGCGGCCGTCGATCACGTCGCCGGTGAACATCAGCTGCTTGGCGCGCGTCGGGCCGAGGCGAAACGTCCACATCGCCGTGGTCGGGCATCCCCACACCCGCGTCGGCATGTAGCCGATGCGGGCATCGTCGGCCATCACGATGAGATCGCAGCACAGCGCGATGTCGCTGCCGCCGGCGACCGCGTGGCCGTGGATGCGGGCGATCGTCGGCTTCGGGCAGCGCCACAGGCTCATGAAGTCCTCGGTGTTGCGCTTCATCGCGGCGTAGTCGACGAGCGGATCCCAGGGGAAGCTCTCCTGCTGGCAGGGCCGGTCGGCGGTGCTCTCGGCATAGCCGACGAGATCGTAGCCGCCGCAAAAGCCCTTGCCCGCGCCCTCGACGATGATGACGTGGATGTCGTCGTTCTTCTCAGCCCATTCCACGGCGGCGCGGATCTCGCGCGGCGTCTGGTCGTTGATCGCGTTGAGCCGCTCCGGCCGGTTCAGGAGCAGGCGGGCCACGCGCGGCGCGGCGGGGTCCGGCTCGATCGTCAGCGTCGAAAAGCTTGGCATCCCTGGTTCTCCCGGCTGGTTTCTCGCGGTCAATGTTGACGGTATCGGCCCGGCTGGCAAGGCGGAGAGCGACAAGCGTCATTGACGCACCCGCAAAGCCGAGATCACGGCGGGAGTCCCCTTCCAGGCAGACGCGGTACGGAGCTCGTGCCCCAGGCTCGTACACGCGTTGTTGAGCGGCGTGAGCGAACTCCCGACCTGGACAGCGGTTGAGACCGGTTGCCTCTTGCGAAGGGGGATTCCCGCATGGACGGCCATGACGACCGGTACGCCACCAAGGTGCCGGAGGTGTCCCTCGGCTTCTGGGTCATCAAGATCGCTGCCACCACGTTGGGAGAAACCGGCGGCGACACGGTCACGATGACGTTGAACTGGGGTTATCTGGCCGGCACGGGCCTGTTCCTGGTTGCGCTGATCGCGCTCGTCGCCGTCCAGATCGCCGCCCGCACATTCCACCCGGCCCTCTACTGGGCGACCATCGTGGCTTCGACCACCTTCGGGACGACGATGGCCGATTTCGCCGACCGCTCTCTGGGCGTCGGATATGCCGGCGGATCGACGCTGCTGCTGATCTGCCTGATGACGATCCTGGCCCTCTGGTACGCAACTGAGGGAACCATTGCGGTCGATACCGTCAACACGCCGAGGGTCGAGGCCTACTACTGGACCGCGATCACATTCTCGCAAACGCTGGGCACGGCGCTCGGCGACTGGATCGCGGATACCGGCGACATTGGCTATCGCGGCGGCGCGCTCATCTTCCTGGCCGCGCTGGCGGTGGTCGCGGGGCTCTATGCCTGGACCAATGCGTCGCGGGTCGCCCTGTTCTGGGCGGCGTTCATCCTGACTCGCCCGCTGGGCGCGACCGTCGGCGATTTCCTCGACAAACCCGTCGGCCAGGGCGGCCTGGCCTGGAGTCGTCCGTTGGCATCTGCGGCGATCGCGATCTTCATCATTGCGTGCCTGTTTCTCATTCCGCAGCGTGCCGGTCGGCACCCGCGCGGCGAGCTTGGCCTGAAGCAAGGCAGGGGCTGACCTCGCGGCGGGTTATGTTACTAGACGGGTCCAACGAAGAATGGACCTGCCTGGCATGCAGACCGCCGTCATCCTCAAGCTGCTCGTGCTCCTCGCGGTGGCCAACGGCATGCCGGTGATTGCCAAGCGTCTGCTGGGCGAGCGTCTGGCCCGGCCGCTCGATGGCGGCGCGACCTTTGTCGACGGTCGACCGCTGTTCGGCGCTTCCAAGACGCTGCGCGGCTTCGTGTCCGCGGTTGCGGCGGCAAGCCTTGCGGCGCCGCTGCTTGGTCTGACGCCCGGCACGGGGTTTGCGATCGGCGCCGGCGCGATGGCCGGAGACCTGCTGTCGAGCTTCATCAAGCGCCGGCTCGGCTTTGCGCTGAGCAGCCGCGCCACCGGTCTCGATCAAATTCCGGAATCGCTGATCCCGGCGCTGTTGTGCTGGCGGGACCTGTCGTTGACGGCGATCGATGTCGCCGTGGCGGTCGGCATCTTCCTCGTCGGCGAGATCCTGGCCTCGCGCCTGTTGTTCTGGATGCACATTCGCGACCGGCCCTATTGAGGCCTCAGGCGCAATGCAGCCGGTGCAGCGCGATCTCGGGCGGACAGTTGAGGCGGATCGGCACCACCGAGGATCCGACGCCGACCGAGGTGTATCCGACCATGTCGTGATATCGCCACAGCCCCGATCCGAACCGCCGCGGCAGCGCCGAGTCCAGCGTGATCGGGACCGGGCCCGGCAGGCAGATCTGGCCGCCATGGGTGTGGCCGCTGAGCAGGAGGTCGAAGCCGGCATGCGCGGCATGGCGGTAGATCTCCGGCGTGTGCGACAACAGGATGGTGAAGCTCTCCGGCGGAATGTCGGCCGCGGCCTTCTCGATGTTGTCGACGCGATAGAAATGCGCGTCGTCGATGCCGCAGAGATGAATGCGCTCATCGCCCCGCGTCAGCGCCGTGCATTCGTTCAGCAGCATGCGGACGCCGAGATCTTCCAGGCCGGGGACCAGCCGAATCGTGTCGTGATTGCCGAGCACGCCGTAGACCGACGACGTCAGCAGCGCGCAGATTGCCTTCATGCCGTCGAGCGCGGCGTCGAACGGTCCGTAGGTCGCGCCGCGGAAGTCGCCGGTGAGCACGCAGACGTCGTAGGCGAGCGCAGGCAACAGCTCCGCCAGGCGCCGCATCGCCGGCGCGTTCATGTCGACATGCAGGTCGCTGATGTGCAGCAGGGTGAAGCCGTCGAAGGCTTTTGGTAGGGCCGCGAACGCGAGGTCGGTGGTTCTGACCTGCACGTCGGCCGCGTTCTTCAGTCCGCGCCGATAGAGGCCGGAGAACCTGAAGGCGGTGCGGATGACGGAGTGAACCGAATACCAGTTCTCGATGTGGAAGAAGTTGAGGCCCTGGCCGAAGATTTGCGCCTCGTGGTCGGCCTCGATGCCCAGCCGCTGTCGTGCATGCAGCCGCCCGAGCCGGTTTTCCAGGCGATTCACGACGGAGAGTTCGGTTGCGTCCACCGCCAATTCCTTTCCACGCGGCGGCTGGCGTCGGTGACGCAAGCCGCGGGTGGGCCGCGACGGGCTTCGGCAGAGGTATGACGTCTGATCTGGAAGCGCAACAACCGAATGGAGGGTAGGCGCGGGGGCTAGAGATGCCGGCCTCGCGCCAGCGTCTCCGAAGGCATCTCCCCGAACGCCGATCTGTAGTCCTTCGAGAAGTCGCCCATGTGGCAGAAGCCGTTGCCGAGCGCGGCGGCCTTGACGGTGAGGCCCGTGCTCCCGGTGGTGAGTTGCTTGCGCGCCGACCACAGTCGCTTGAGCCGGAGATAGTGATGCAGGCTGACGCCGTGGACGGTCCGCGTCGCCGATTGCAGCGTGCGGACGGAAACGCCGAGCGCCTGCGCGAGATCCTCGCTGTAGAGCGGCGTGCCGCCGAGTAGCGTCACCTGCTCGTCCAGCCGGTCGACCAGCCGGCGGTGCCTGTCGTAGGATCCGGGGCGCGCCCGGTGCGCGCCGTCGGGGACCAGGGCGTCGTCGAGGGCGGCGACGAACCTTTCCTGGATCGGCCGGTTGAGCGTCTCGAACTGCCGTGGGTCGTCGCATGCCGAGGCCAGGCTGAACATGTCCAGGATCGCTGCGCGCAGGCTCTGGATGCTTTCGGTCGGGGCCCGGACGAGGTGCAGCGCCTCGTCGTCGTCGAGCCAGCCGCGATGGCGCATGTCGGAGTTGAAGCGCAGCATCAGATACGTGTTCGGATGCTGCTCGATCACCTTGGCCGGAGTCCGGCCGCGCATCAGCCCGATGGTCGAATTATCGGCATCGTGGCCGTTGATGTTGCAGTGGAACGCGATGGGAATGAACAGGCCGACACCCTGATCGGTTCCGAGATCCGCTTCGAGATGCCGGGCGAAGGAGCGCTGCAGCACGAAGATGCCGTCCTGAAGCGGGAGAATGGCGCGCGATACGCAAAACTCGCGCGGCCGCAGCGCAGTCGAGGTGCCGCCGCCGAGGACCTCATGGGCGCGGTATGCGTCGGCATCGTAGTAGTGCTCGGTGCTCAGGATTCGCGATGGCTTCAGCCAGCGGGCGGGCATCTTCGTGTCCTATGGTGTCGCGGGTTCGAGCAGCTGCCACGGCCTCGGAAGAAGTCGACGCGCGGTGGCGGCACCGCGCGCCGTATCGTCTGAAGCGAACACCGGGGGGATATTTCGCTTCGGCTCTTCAATGCGCCCGGCAAGGTCGTGCGATCGAACAGTCTTCTTGTTGGCAGTCACTTGGGAGACTGCGCCGGAAAGCAACATATGGCCCGAAATGACAGCACGGGCTCGGCGCCGCCGGTCCAGGCAAGTCGGCAATTCTGCCATCAAATCCCTACGTCGGGTGCCGTCCCTGGGTAACTCGGGCGATCCCCAGCTAGTAGATTTACGGGGGTCCGGCTGCCGAATTCCGAGCTTCGGCTTGGATAATTGATCTCGATCAAGCCCGGGGGAGATGAGGCGGTATGCTGCGTCGATTCGCAGGGGGACGGCGCTTTGCCCGGGTGCGTGCATGTCGTGGAGGACGACCGGCCGATGCGGGAATCGCTGGTCGAACTCCTGGAGGAGGCCGGGTACACCGTTCGCGCCTACCCGAAGGCGGAGGACCTGCTGGCGCGGGGCCCCGGTCTGGAGCCCGGCTGCATCGTCAGCGACGTGCGGATGCCGGGCATGGACGGGCTCACGCTGTTGCGCCACCTGCGCTCCGCCGGGTCCGCGCTGCCGCTGATCCTGATCACGGGGCACGGCGACGTCAGGATGGCCGTGGCGGCGATGAAGGCCGGCGCCGCCGACTTCCTGGAAAAGCCTTTCGACGCCGACACGCTGCTCGACGCGGTCGAGACGGCGCTGCGCCCCGGTGCGAACGGCGCTGGAGCGGAAGACGGCGAAGCGCGCCACGGCCTCCAGAAGCTGACGGCACGGGAGATCGAGGTGTTCGAGCATGTGGTGGCCGGCGAGTCCAATAAGGAGATCGCCGTGCGCCTCGGCATCAGCCCGCGCACCGTGGAATTCCATCGCGCCCACATCATGGAAAAGACGAACGCAAGGGGATTGCCGGATCTCGTCCGCCTCTGGCTCTCCCGCGGCGCGTAGGCAGGCATGCCGGGCCGCGCCGACCCCAAGCACGCGAGCGGCGAATCCGAGGTCGGTCCGGTCACGCTCGACGAAAGGTCCGGCGCCAGCGTCGAACTGATCGATCTGGAGCCGACCGCGCTCGAGAAGCGCATCGCGCTCGGCGCGGTTGCTCTCCTCGCGGCGGCGGTCGCCTGTGTGGCGCCGATCGCGGCGACGCCGCTGCCGCAATTCGCGGCCTTCATTCCCTTTCTCAACGCGACCATCCTCGTCACCGACCTCGTCACCGCGATCCTGCTGTTCGCGCAATTCTCGATCTCGCGCTCGCGCGCGCTCCTGGTGCTGTCGGGGGGATATCTCTTCACCGCGCTGATCGTCGTGCCCCATGCGCTGACGTTTCCGGGCGCGTTCTCGCCGACGGGGCTGCTCGGCGCGGGTCTGCAGACCACGGCATGGCTCTATATCTTCTGGCACTCCGGCTTTCCCACGGTCCTCACCGTCTATGCGTGGATGAAGGACGGCCAGCGCAAGGTCCACGCGTCGATCAAGTCTGCGATCACCTGGTGTGTCGCGATCACGGTTGCGGCGGTGACCGCGCTGGTCTGGCTCGCCATCGGGGGCGATGCGTATCTGCCCCATCTGTTCGTGAGTGCCTCGGGCCTCACGCGGCTCGGCAGTTTCGCTCCCACCTTCGACCTCCTGCTCTGTGCGGTCGCGCTCGTCTCCCTCTGGCTGCGCCGGCGCTCCGTTCTCGATCTGTGGCTGATGGTGGTCGCCTGCGCGCTGGTCGGCGAACTCGCGCTGACTCTGGTCCGCTTCAGCCTCGGCTTCTATTTCAGCCGCGTGCTCTCGCTCGCCACCTCGACCATCGTGCTGGTGATCCTGCTGGTCGAGACGACCGGGCTCTATACGCGCCTTGCGCGCACCAACATGATGCTGAGCCGCGAGCGCGACAACAAGCTGATGAACCTGGAGGCCGTGGTGGCCTCGATCTCGCACGAGGTGAAGCAACCGCTGGCGGCGATCGTGATGCGCGGAAGCACGGCGCTGCGCTTCCTCGCGCATGCGCCGCCCGACCTCGACAAGGCCCGCACGGCGCTCAACAAGATCGTCAGCGACGGGCACCGCGCCAGCCAGATCTTCGACAACATCCGCGATCTGTTCCGGGCCTCGGACGAGGAGCGGATTCCGGTCGACGTCAACGCGATGGTGATCGGCGTGCTCGATGCACTGCAGGGCGAACTCGCCGAGCACCGCATCGCGGTGCGCACCGAGCTGACGGCCGGCGATCCTTCGGTCATCGTGCATCCCGGACAGTTGCAGGAAGTGCTCCTCAACCTCGTTCGCAACGCGATCGAAGCAATGGCCGGGCACGAAGATGGACCGCGGATGCTGCGAGTGAAGACCGAGCGGCGCGAGCCTGACGGGATCGCGATCAAGGTCATCGACACCGGTCCCGGAATCGAGCCGGCGAAGCTCGCCGGCATCTTCGATGCCTTCGTCACGACCAAGTCTCACGGCATCGGGTTGGGACTTGCGATCTGCCGCATGATCGTCGAGCGGCACGGCGGGCAGCTCTCGGCCTCGCCCGCTCCGGAGGGCGGCGCGCAATTCGAGATCATGCTGCCGGGGCGACCGCTGATCGCGCGTCGCGGTTAGCGGTTGCGGCTATTTCAGCCGATAGCCGGCGTGACAACCGGCGCAGGCGCGCATGACCTCGGCCAGCGCGCCCAGCGCGGGCTTGAGCTCGCCGGTGACGCCCACATTTTGCGCCTCAATGGCGAAGCGGCTCGCCGCGCGATGCATGGTGGTGCCGGCGTCCTGCATGCCCTTCGGCATGAACGCGGCGACCTCGTCGGCGCCGTGCAGTGGCAGTGAACTCATGCCCAGACGCTGCTCGGCGATTCTTGCGGCCTTGTCCGGCTGATCGTTCGCCAAGGAGTCACTGATCTCCTGGAGCGCCAGGAGGTGGTCGCGCATGTTGGCCATGGTGTGCACGACGAGTTCCGGAGGAAAGCTGACGAACTCGCGCGTGTCGGCCGCCCCAGCGCCGTGGTCCATGTGGCCGTGATGGCTGTGCTGGGCGGCGACCGATCCGGCCAGAAGCACGACGAGAGCCGGGATGAGGAGACGGATGCGCATGCGCCGTTTTCGATTGGCTGACGTGGCACGATAGACGTGGCGGACGGCGAAG
>NZ_JAGWUA010000135.1 GCF_028868675.1 Bradyrhizobium sp. | reverse complement strand
GTCATGGCGTTCCAGCGCCACTTCCGTCCCGCCCGCCTCGACGGCGTGGCCGATCATTCCACGCTCTCGACGCTGCAGGCGCTGCTGGCGAGCCTGCCGCCTGAGGCGACGGCCGTCGCGGCGAAGTGACGGCAATAGCCTCATCCTCCGTCATTGCGAAGAGCGGAGCGACGAAGCAATCCAGACTGCCAACGCGGAGATACTCCGAATTGCTTCGCTTCGCTCGCAATGACGGCAGCTACACCCCCAGTTCTGCCAATCGCCGCGCATACAATCTCCGCAACGGCTCGAGCTGCGTCGCCGCCGTCGCCGCGACATAGGCCTGCCGCGCCTCCTGCGTGCGGCCGAGCCGCCGCAGCAAATCGGCGCGCACCGCCGGCAACAATTCATAGCCGTCGAGCCCGCCGCGCGCCGCGATCGCGTTGACGAGATCGAGTGCGCGCGCGGGGCCGTCGACCATCGACACCGCCGCGGCATGATTGAGCTCGATCACCGGCGACGGACTGATCCTGAGCAGCACCTCGTAGAGGCCGGCGATCTGCGGCCAGTCGGTTTGCGCCCAGCCCGGCGCGCGCGCATGAAGGGCTGCGATCGCGGCCTGCACCGCATAGGGTTGCGGCCGTCCCGGCACGCGCAGGGCGGCCTCCACGAGGCCCAGCCCCTCCTCGATCTGCGCACGATCCCAGAGTGCGCGGTCCTGCTCCTCGAGCAGCACGATGTCGCCGGCACCGGTTTCGCGGCCGGCGCGGCGCGCATCGTGCAGCAGCATCAAGGCCAGCAATCCCTTGATCTCGGCGCGTCCCGGTATCAACCGGTCGAGCAAGCGGCCGAGCCGGATCGCCTCGACCGCGAGATCGGGCCGCATCAGATCGGCGCCCGAGGTTGCGACATAGCCTTCGGTGAAGACGAGATAGATCACGGCGAGCGCGCCGTTGAGCCGCGGCTCCAGCGCGTCGCGCTCGGGCACCTCGTAGGGAATGCCGGCGAGCCTGATCTTCTGCCTGGCGCGGACCAGCCGCTGCGCCATCGCCTCCTCGCCGACGAGGAAGGCGCGGGCGACCTGCGCGGTCGAGAGCCCACACACCGTGCGCAGCGTCAGCGCGACCTGGACCTCGGCTGCCAACGCCGGATGGCAGCAGGTGAAGATCAGCCGCAGCATGTCGTCGTCGAGCATCGCGGGCGGATCGTCATCGGCCCGCGCGTCGAGTTCGAGTTCATGCACGAGCTGCTGCTGCTTGCCGCGGAACGTCGCCTGCCGTCGGATGCGATCGATCGCCTTGTTGCGGGCGACATTGACGAGCCAGGCGCGCGGATTGTCCGGCATCTCGCATGCCGGCCAGCGCGCGAGCGCAACGGCAAAGGCGTCCTGCAGCGCCTCCTCGGCAAGATCGAAATCGCCGACGAGGCGGATCAGCGTGGCCAGCGCCCGCCCCGCCTCGTCGCGGAATATCCTGTCGATCTCGGCGGACGGCGTCACTTGTAGATCATGATCGGCCTGACCTCGATCGACCCTTCCCTGGCTCCCGGGATCCGCGCGGCCATCGCGATCGCCGCGTCGAGATCCCTGGCCTCGACCAGATAGTAGCCGCCGAGCTGCTCGCGGGTTTCCGCGAACGGACCATCGGTCGTCAGGATCTTGCCGTCGCGAACGCGCACCGTGGTGGCGGTCGTCGTGGGCTGCAGCCCGTCGCCGGCCTTGAAATTGCCGCTCTGGATGATGGATTGGGTGAAGGCGCCATACTCCGCCGACATCTTCTCGCGGTTCGTGGCGGTCATCTTGCTCAGTTCAGCTTCGTTCCGATAGATCAGCAGCAGGTACTGCATCGCTTACTCCTGTTGTTCGGCCGGATCGCCGACATCCAGTCGAGCGGGGCTGACGCCGAACGACATCTTCAGGATAAATTATTTTTCGCCTGCCGTGCGGTGGCGATATCGCCTTGACGGCGGCCGCATAAGACCCCATGCGTAAGGCGTCAGTCGGCCGGACGGCCGCTCCGGCAAGCGCCGAAAGGCCGCCGGGGAGGAAAGTCCGGGCTCCCTTGACATGCGGTGCCGGATAACGTCCGGCGGGGGCGACCCCAGGGAAAGTGCCACAGAGAACGAACCGCCCGCCGTCGCCCCTTCGGGGCTCTGGCGTGGCAGGCCCCAAGGCTCGCCACGCCGTAGCAGCGCAAGCTGCGAAGGCGGGTAAGGGTGAAAAGGTGCGGTAAGAGCGCACCGCGGTTCCGGCAACGGAGCCGGCATGGTAAACCCCACCGGGAGCAAAACCGAATAGGGACGGCAGACGCGGGCTGTTCGCGCAAGCGATAACGCCGCGGGGCGATGTCAGGCCCGCCGTCCGGGTAGGTTGCTCGAGGCAGTGTGCAAACATTGTCCCAGAGGAATGGCCGTCACGTATCGTCCGTGCGAGCGGACGGTGCCCTACAGAACCCGGCTTACAGGCCGGCTGATATTCTAAAGCGTTTTCGAGCGAAGTGGTTTCCCGGTTCGCGTGAAGAAAACGCGTCTTACTAACCAAGCCAACGAGGGGTTCGACGCAAACGCGCCGGACCCCTCACCAGTTTTCCGCGCCGTCGTTCCGGGGCTCGCGAAGCGAGACCTATGGTGCGCAATTGCGCACCTGAGAATCTCGCGCAACAACTTCTGGATTCGGGTTCGCGACTGCGTCGCGCCCCCATTGCGCTATTGCACAAGGTGGGATGACGGTGATGGCTGCGCCACGATCCGCTCCAGCACCTTCATCAGCGCCTCCGGCGCGGTGACGTTCGGCGCGTGGCTCGCATCGAGTTCGAAATGGCGCCAGCCGGCTTCGTTCTTCGTACGCCTGGCAAATTGGCCGAACACGTCGCCCGGCGGAATGCGCGTGCAGTAGATGTAGCTGCGCGGCATCGCCGGCTCGCCATGCGCGAGCCTGAGCCTGGTCTCGAAACACTTGATCGGCATGTCGATGCGGCGCGCGTTGAGCCATTCGAGGTCGGCCTGCGGTGTATCCGGCGGCGGCGGATTGGGCGGGATGCGCCAGCCGTCGCCCGAGGCGGCGGCCCCGCGCATCGGCTCGCGTCCCGGCTCGTTGAGATCGAACAGCGACTGGCCGTCGCGCGGCACGAAGGCGTCGAGATAGATCATCTGCGTGATGCGGTCGCGGGCGCGGTCGGCGACGCCGGTCGCGACCATGCCGCCATAGCTGTGCCCGAGCAGCACGACGTCGCCGAGGTCCTCGAACCGGATGACGTTGAGGATGTCCTGGATATGGGTCTCCAGGTCGATGGCGGGACCGGCGAGATGGGATCGCTCCCCGAGCCCGGTATAGGTCGGCGCGACCAGCCGGTGGCCGGCCTTCGCCATCAGCGGATGCATCTTCTTCCACGACCATCCGCCCGACCACGCGCCGTGGCACAGGAGGAACGTCGCGGGCGAGCGTGCGGTCATCGGCGCTTCCATCGTTCTCGTGGACGATCGGTGCGAGTGTAGCGACCGACCAGCCGATGTAAACGCTGCGGCGCGGAAGCCGATTGCCGCGCCCCCGAAATGCGTTGCAGATCCTGCGTCGGGCCAGCGGCCGAAAAAAGCGCGCCGCGTCCCGATCAGGCTTGCGTGCGCTGGGCTCATAGCTTCCCGGGCCGGGCTCGTGCTATTCCCGCCGCGCCGATCAACAGTCCGCTTCCCTGCAACACCGACGACGATAAGGACAACCGGTGGAAACGCTCACTTACGCGCTCCTGCTCTTTGGCGCGCTTGCCGGCGGCTTCGTCTCGGGCCTGGCCGGCTTCGGCACGGCGCTGATGGCGCTCGGCATCTGGCTCTACGTGCTGCCGCCCTCGCTCGCGGTGCCGCTGGTGCTGATCTGCTCCGTGATCTCGCAGATGCTGACGCTGCCCTCGATGTGGAAGAGTTTCGACCTCTCGCTGGTCTGGCCGTTCCTGATCGGCGGGCTGGCCGGCGTGCCGCTCGGCACCATGATGATCGCGCAGGCCGATCCCGGCGTGTTCAAGCTCAGCGTCGGCGTGCTGCTATTGATCTTCCCGACCGCGCTCTATCTCAACCGCAGGCCGCTCGCCTTCAAGCTCGGCGGCAGGATCGCCGACGGCGCGATCGGCTTTGCCGGCGGCATTCTCGGCGGGCTTGCGGGACTGTCGGGGCCGCTGCCGATCCTGTGGGCCAACGTGCGCGGCTGGAACAAGCACGAGCGGCGCGGCATCTTCCAGATCTTCAACTTCACCATCCTCGCCACCTCGCTGGCGCTGCAGGCGGCCTCGGGTCTGGTCGAGACGCAGGTGATCTGGCTCGCGGCGATCGCCTTTCCGGGCACGCTGATCGGCGCCTCGCTCGGCGCGCGCGTCTATCACGCGCTGAGCGACAAGCATTTTGCCGACGTCGTGCTCGGCCTGCTGTTCCTGTCCGGCGTCGGCCTGGTCTGGAGCAGCGTGGGCGCGCATTAGCACCCGCATGCCCGCCATGCGGCGCACGGGTGTTGCGCGCATCCGCGGAACCGTTAGTTGTGGCTTCCCCATGCCGCCTTCGTCGCTGTCAGAGCCGTCGCCTCCCCTGTCGCTCTCGCGCGAGCGAACGGGCCTGCTGCTGGGCTTCGTCGGCATGGCGATCTTCGGCGGCACGCTGCCCGCGACGCGGATCGCCGTTGCGGCGATCGACCCGATCGCGCTGACGGCGTTGCGCTCGGCGGTGGCGGGACTCTGCTCGCTGGCGTTGCTGATGACGCTGCGCCGCCCGCTGCCGCCGCGCCGGCTCTGGCCGCAATTCGTCGTCGCGATGCTCGGCGTCAGCGTGCTGTTTCCGTTCCTGATGGCGCTCGGCATGCAGACGGTCGACGCCTCGCACGGCGGCGTCGTGCTCGGCATCCTCCCGGTCGCGACCGCCCTCGTCGCCGTCCTCATCACCCACGAGCGGCCGCGGCCGCTGTTCTGGATCGCCTCGCTCGCGGGTGCTGCACTGGTCGTCGCCTTCGCGCTGCGCCAGGGCGGCGGCACGCTCTCGGTCGGCGACCTCCTGCTGTTTGCGGCCGTCATCGTCTCCGCGGTGGGCTATGCCTTCTCCGGGCGGCTCACCGCCGAGATGCCGGGCTGGGAGGTGATCAGCTGGATCCTGGTGCTCGCGCTGCCGATCTCGCTGCCGGCCGCGGCGCTGAGCTGGCCCGCCGATATCGGCGCGATCGACATCGAACCCTGGATGGCGCTGCTCTATGTCGCGCTGTTCTCGCAGTGGATCGGCTTCTTCGCCTGGAACGCGGGCATGGCGATGGGCGGCATCGCGCGCGTCTCGCAGGTGCAGTTGCTGCAGCCCTTCATCACCTTCGCGCTCGCGGCGTTCTTCAACGGCGAGACCATCACGCCGCAGGTCGTGCTGTTCGCCGCCGCCGTCGTCGCCACCGTCGCGATCTCCACGCGGACGCGGGCAAAGGCTGCGTGAGCTCGGTATCGGTCCCGATCTGCAACAACACGGCCCGCGCGGATCGCGCGCGAGTGTTGCATCAATGCGCCGGTTCGGCCGCCGCGCCGGGCCCGGACAGCGGCGTGGGCGGCTTGCTGAACAGCACGACCAGCAGGCTCAGGCCGAAATAGAACAGCGTGAGCATGAAGAAGGCGTCGCCATAGCCCATCACCACGGCCTGGCGATGCACGATCTGCGACAATTGCTTCACCGCCATCAGCGCGGCGTCGCCGAGTCCCTGGAACTTCTGCATGAACATGTTGAGCGTCTCGGTCGCTGTGGCGTTGCCCCAGGTCACGCGCTCCTGCAGGCGGGCGATGTGCAGGTCGGTGCGCTCGTTGAGCACGGTATTGATGACGGCGAGCCCGACCGCGCCGCCGAGATTGCGCATCAGGTTGAACAGCCCCGAGGCGTTCTTCACCCGGTCCGGCGGCAGCGTGCCCAGCGCGATGTTGTTGGTCGGCACCATCGCGAACATCATGCCGATGCCGCGCAGGATCTGCGGCAGCAGCAGCTCGTAGAAATCGTAGTCGCGGGTGATCCAGGTCATCTGGTAGGAGCCGAGCGCGAACACGATCAGGCCGAACGCGATGAGCAGGCGCATGTCGAAGCGCACCATCAGCCGGCCGACCACCGGCGCGATCAGGAACATGGTGGCGCCGGACACGAACATGGTCTCGCCGATCATCAGCGCGCTGTAGCCGCGCACCTCGGCGAGATAGCGCGGATACATGTAGGTGAGGCCGTAGAGCCCGATGCCGACGCAGAACTGCAGCACGCAGCCGACGCCGAAATTGCGGTTGACGAAGGCGCGGATGTCGACGATCGGCTCGGCCGCGGTCAGCACGCGCCAGAAGAAGGCGATCGCGGAGACGCCGCAGATCCAGACGCAGACGGCGACGGAAGTGTCCTGCATCCACTCGTATTGCGGCCCCTCCTCCAGCACGTATTCCAGCGAACCGAGGAAGCCCGCCATGAAGAGGAGGCCCCACCAGTCGAAGCGGTCGAGCAGTTCGAAATGCGGCTGGTCGAAGTCGACCAGCGCCAGCACGCCGATGGTGATGCCGACGCCGGGCACGATGTTGATGAAGAACAGCCAGTGCCAGGAGGTCGCGTCCGTGATGTAGCCGCCGACCGTCGGCCCGATGGTCGGGGCGAGCGTCGCGACGAGGCCGATGATCGGGCCGACGATGTGGAATTTCGTGCGCGGGAACACGGTGTAGGCCGAGGCGAACACCGTCGGAATCATGCCGGCGCCGAGAAAGCCCTGGAACGCGCGCCAGAAGATCATCTCCTCGACCGAGGAGGCGAAGCCGCACAGGAAGCTCGACATGGTGAAGCCGGCGGCCGAGATCGCGAACAACATCCGCGTGCCGAGCGCGCGCGACAGGAATCCGGACAGCGGAATCGCGATCACCTCCGCGATCAGATAGGAGGTCTGGACCCAGGAGACCTCGCTCTGGCTCGCCGACAGGCCGGCCTGGATCTCGGAGAGCGACGCCGAGACGATCTGGATGTCCAGGATCGACATGAACATCCCGAACACCATGATGATGAAGGCGAACAGCCGCTTCGGCGCGATGCGCTCGGAAGCGGGGTTCGCCATCGTCATGGCAGGATTTGCGGTCGTGGCGTTCGCCATGTCTGGGCCCGAAGCGCTGTCTGAGCGTCTACTTCGGATGGATCATGGTGGGATCGTCGAGGTCGACCTCGCTGTCGGCATCGGCCGCACCCTCGTTGGTGTCGACGGTGGCGTAGACCGACATGCCCGCGCGCAGCAGGTTCTGGCGCGCGACCGACTTCGGCACGCGGATGCGGACCGGCAGCCGCTGCACGATCTTGGTGAAATTGCCGGTGGCGTTGTCCGGCGGCAGCAGCGTGAACACCGAGCCCGCGGCCGGCGAGAGGCTGTCGACCACGCCCTTGAACTTGCGGAAACCGTAGGCATCGACCTTGATCGTCACGGGCTGGCCGGGACGGATGCGCTTGAGCTGGGTTTCCTTGAAGTTGGCGTCGATGAAGACCTCGTCGAGCGGCACGATGTTGCCGAGCCGCTGCCCGACGGCTACGAAATCGCCGAGATTGACCAGGCGATTGGAGAACGTGCCGTCGACCGGCGCGCGCACCGAGGTGAAGGCGAGGTCGCGCTCGGCCTTGGCGAGCGAGGTCTTCAATTCGGCCAGTTGGGCCTGGGCTTCTGCCTGCTGCGCCCTGGCGACGTCGACATTGCTCAGCGCGGCATCATAGGCGGCGCGCGCCGCCTTCACCGCCGCCGCGCCTTGGTCGCGTCCGGCCTCGGATACTTCGAAGGTGGCACGCGAGGCAAAGCCCTTGCTGCTCAGCGCCTGCTGGCGCTCGAAATCGGCATCGGCGCGCTTCAGCCCGGCTTCGGCGGACACGAGTTGCGCGTTGGCCTGATCGACCTGGCTCTCGAGGGCGGCGACCTGCCGTCCGATGCGATCGATGGTGGCCTGCTGGGTCGCAATCTTGCTGGCGGCGGCGTCGACCGCGATCTTGTAGTCGCCATCGTCGATGCGGAATACGACGTCGCCGGCGTGGACGAGCGTATTATCGCCGGGCAGGATCGCGGCGATGTGGCCCGCGACCCGCGCGCCCAGCATGGTGTTGTTGGCGCGCACATAGGCGTCATCGGTCGATATGTAGAAGCGGCCGACGAGGGTGAAGTAGCCGGCATAGCCGGCCGCTGCGAGCGCAAGCAGCACGCCGACGCCCATCAGCACAAATCTCTTCCTGCCGGATTTCGGGGCCGCAGGCGTGGACGCCCCGGGCTTGTCGGTGACCGGCTTGTCCGGCGCTTCCGCCGTGCGGCGCCTGGTCTCTTCGGCGAGGTGGGAGCGCAACTGCTCGGCCAGCGACGCCGAATCCTCGGTCGCCGCGTCCGCCTGCGCGGCTCCCGGCGGCGCCTCGCGGAGCACGCGTGCGGCCTGGTCTCTCGAAACGGCCATCGCGGCCTCCCCACAAAAACGCGCGATCGGGGACGCGCCGCCCGGCAGCCGTCCCCTCGCCCAATCCCACAATTATCATTGACCGAACGGTTCGGTCAATATAGATTATCTCCCAAGGATGGAACCTAGACATCGGGTTCCTTTCTTCGCGTTTCCGCCGTCAAAAACTTTCCTCAGAGCCTAAACCAATGGTTGCAGCCGACCGCGCCAATCTGCATCTCGTCTCCGAAGAGGACGGTTCGAAACGCCGCCAGATCATGGATGGCGCCCGCAAGGTGTTCATGGATCTCGGCTTTGACGGCGCCAGCATGGGCGAGATCGCGCGCGCGGCGGCCGTCTCCAAGGGCACGCTCTACGTCTATTTCGCCGACAAGTGCGCGCTGTTCGAAGCGATCGTCGAGGAAGAATCGCTCCAGCACGGCCAGGTCGTGTTCAATTTCGACCCCGAGCGCGACGTCGAGACCACGCTGAAGGAATTCGGCCGCGCCTACATCACCCTGATCTGCCGGCCTTCCGGAGGATCGGCGATCCGCACCGTGATGGCGATCGCGGAGCGGATGCCCGAGGTCGGCCGCCGTTATTATGAGCGCGTGCTGGAGAAGAGCATCAACCGTCTCGCCGACTATCTGAAGGCCCATGTCGGGCCGGGCGATCTCGCGATCGACGACTGCCATCTCGCCGCCGCCCAGTTCATGCAGATGAGCCAGGCCTCGCTGTTCCTGCCTTTCATCTTCCAGGCGGCTCCTGCCCCCTCCGAAGACCGCATCGCAGGGGTCGTCGACAGCGCGACGCGGATGTTTCTGGCGGCGTATCGGGCGAAGGGTTGAAGTTGCCGCGACGCGCGGCAATGCTCCCCCGCGTTCGCCCCGGCAGCGGCCTGACGCGAATTTTGCGCATGCCCTAATCGTCCGCGAACTCGTCTTCCTCGTTGATCTTCTCGGGCCTGTGGCGCGCCTGCTTGCGGCCGCCGAGCGAGCCCGTGACGTAGGGCTCGCGCGCCGCGTAGGGATTGCGTCCCCCTGCGCGCGCAGCGACCTGTTCGCCCGACACTGCGGCTGGCTGGCAGATCACGCGGCGGCTGGCGCGGCGCATCAGGTCGACGTGGATGTGATCGTAGTGATAGACGTTGGAGCCCGGCGCCAGCACGGTGGTGAAATGCGCGCAGGCGCCCGACTGGACGTCGCGCAAAAATCCCTGCTCCTCGGGCAAGCCGCGCCAGCCGTCCTTGACGGTGACGCGACGGCCATCGGCGAGCGTGAAGGCGGCGATGTCGAGCGCATTGCCGAAGGCATGCTCGGAAATATGCGCATGCGAATTGCCGTTCATGCCGCGACAGGAATAGGCGGAGATCTGCTTGATCTCGGCGACGCGCTGGCCGAACCAGCGCATGGCGCTCGGCTGCACGGTGTCGGCGAGCCAGCGATCGAGCTCGGACACGATCGGACAGGCGAGAGTCGCGGTCGGCTTCATCGCGACGGGACCGACGGCAGCCACCAGGCTCCCCTGCGCGGGTCCGAGCCGCGGCAAGGGCTGCGGCTCCGGCCGCTGCGCATAGGGCGCCGGCGACGCATAGCCCGGACGCGCGGGATAGTTCGGAGCATTCATGTAGCGCGCGGCGCCCGCCGCGTCGGTGCCGTCGGGCGGCAGGTCGATCTCGTCCTCCTCCGGCGCAACGCCTGGCGCGCTGAGCGAGATCGGCCCGGAGGACGCGCCATAGCCAGCCGGCTGGCGCACCGCGCTCTCCGGATAGCTCGACGCGCGCGGGTAGGACGATTGCGGCTGCGCCATCGGCCAGCGCGGCTGATTGCCGATCGCGCCCGGCGGACGCAACGGCTCGTCGACAAAACCGAGACTGCTGCTGTCCTCGCCGAGTGCGGCGACTTTCAGCGGATACTCCGCGCCGCAGGCGCCGGGACCCGAGATCGGATCGACGCGGACGAGGTCGACGTTTTCCTTCACCGCGCCCGATTTCAGGCAGGCGATCTCGGCCTCGGCCCGCCATGGCTCGCGCTCGGCCTGGAAGAAGCCGCGCCCGCAACCTGCCAGCGAAACAAGGACGATGGAGCCGACGAGATACAAACGAACTCCGCGCGTCATGCGCGCAACGTTCGGTGAATTTATTTAAGGACTCTTCAACGTCTTGATTTCACCCTTCCTTAACCACGCACGCAGCCAGCGCCGGCGAACGAGCGACAACGGGACCGACTTCTTCGGGACCAGGCTCCCTCATGGCGAAGCCGAATGTGATGCAACTCACCCGGTCAACGGCGGGTAGAGGCCGGCCGTCGTGACGCCCATCACAGAAGACGCGGCATCGCGGGCGTAGGGTCGAACCACGCTCGTTGTTCCCAGGACATCAGGCCATATCCATTTCCAGGCCGCATCTTTGGAGACTGTCATGAAGACGCTCACCGTCGCCGCCACCGCCCTCTTCCTCGCGAGCACCGCCGCAGCGCATGCCGGCAACTCGGTCTCCTTCCAGATCGAAGGACAGAAGATCCGCATCGAGACGCCGCGCGGCTGCGCCTCGCTCAACTGCGTCACCATCGTCGCGCCCGGCCTATCGAAGACCCCGATCACGCTGAACAACATGAACCTCAACGGCTTCGGCTCCAAGGACGACGACGACGTCGCGTCGACTACGACGACAACGACGACGCAGCCCGGCCCCGCGCCGACGGTCCTGCAACCCGCGCAGCAGACTCAGGTTCAGCCGCCCGCCGTCACTGCACCGGTCGCACCGTCCACCACCGTCGCTACCGCTTCGCCCGCGCCTGCCGTCGGCTTCGATGCGGCGACGACCAGCGCGCCCGCCGCCGTTCCGGCTCCCGCGCCGGCCCCGGTTGCCGCCGCGCCGGCGCCAACCTCGCCGATCGGCCTGTGGGCGACCGAAGAGAACAAGGGCAATGTCCGCGTCGAGCCGTGCGGCGCCGATCTCTGCGGCTTTGCCGAGAAGACCAACGAGAGGATCCTGATCAACATGAAGCCCGACGGCGCCAAGTGGAGCGGCCGCATCCACGATCCCGACTCCGGCCGCAACTACGACTCGACGATTTCGATGAAGGGCCCGAACCTGTTGCGCGTGCAGGGCTGCGCCTTCGGCGGCATGTTCTGCGGCGGCCAGACCTGGAAGCGCATCGGCTGATCTCCTTCGCCGTCACGGACAAGGACGCCACGCTCCGTCGACCGGAGCGTGGCGTTTGCCCGTGGCGCCGGCCTGTGACACAAGCGTTCATCCGCCATTCAGCCGGACGCGGCTGAAATCGGACGACCTGCCCTTCGCATCACCGCTTCCTTGGTCTGGACTTCCTCGTGGCTCTCATGGTGGCTTGGCGCCGTTGCGTCCTCGCGCTTGCGCTGTTGGTTGTCGCCCCGACCGGCGCGCAGCCGGCATTCGCGTCCGATACGATCGAGATCGCCCAGGCTCAACCGACACCCGCACCGCCGCAGGCGCCGTCGACTGCCGCACCGGTCGACACGCCCGCCGCCGCTCCGGAAGAGCCGATCGGCAATGTGGCGACGGTGACGGGGATCGCGACCGTCATCCGCAACAAGAACTCGATCGCGCTGAAACTCCGCGACGACGTCTATCTCAACGACACCGTGCAGACGTCGTCGAATTCCTCGCTCGGCATCACCTTCAACGACGCCACGACGTTCAATTTGTCGGCCAACGCCAAGATCACCATCGACAACTACATCTATGAGGACGGCGGCAAGCAGAACGCGGCGATCTTCGACGTCGGCCGCGGCACCGTTGCCTTCGTCGCCGCCGCGGTGGCCAAGACCGGCGACATGAAGATCACGACGCCGACGGCCTCGCTCGGCATTCGCGGCACCACCGGTGTCGTCGAGGTGCCGGATAACCCGGCCGCCGCGGCCAGCGCCAACAATGTCAACATCAAGCTCTATCCCGACGCCGACGGCCGGGTCGGCCGCATCGAGGTCAACGACCGCACCTCCGGCGGACGGCTCGGCTTCCTGACGCAGGCCGCGAGCGGCTTTGCGATCCGGCCCGGCAGCGGCGGCGTGCGCTTCGCCGCGGTGCCGATCGCGATCACGCCGCAGCAGGCGCAGCGCGACCAGGCCTTCGTGCGCCAGGTGCACGCCGTGCAGACCACGGGACGGCAGATCGTCACCGAGCAGCGCGAGTTTCGCCGCAATAATCCCGGCGTGATCAACCCCAACGCGCCGCGGCGGCAGAGCCTGCCGGGTCAACCGCAGCAGCCGCGCCGGAACGGTCTGCCCGGACAACAGCAACAGTTGCGGCCGAACGGCCTGCCGGGCCAGAACCGCACCACACCGCCGACGCCGGGCGCACCGAAGGGTCAGGGCACGCAGCCCGGCACGAAGCAAGGCACGCCGGCGCCGCAACGCCAGGGTGGCCCGGTGCGGCCGGGCACGCCGCGCACCGGTCAAACCCGGCTGCCCGCGACGCCGCCGCAGCCGGCGGCAACGCCTCTGCCGCGGACGCCGCGCAACGGGCAGCCAGCGCAGGGGCAACCCGTCACGCCGCCAACCGTGCAGCCGCGACAGGGCGGCGTGCAGCGTCGGCCCGGATTGCAGCAACTGCCCGGCACGCCGCGGTCCGCACAGCCAGCCAAGCCCGCGCCGCGCAAGCCCGCTCCGAAGGAGAAGGAGCGGCGGTAGAATCGGGCGCCGGTGTTTACCCTCGCCTTGGCGAAGTGCGCAGCCTGACCTTGACCTCGTCCAACAGCCTGTGCCGCGAACGCCCGCGCCAAGAAACTGTCGTGAAACAATTGCTACCGCGACGAAATCGTTTTGGCTCCATC
>NZ_JAGWUA010000345.1 GCF_028868675.1 Bradyrhizobium sp. | reverse complement strand
CAGATCCCGATGTGACGGCTCAACCGGCGCTCCGGTTGACGCCAGGCCCGGCGTTCCGCCCCTGTCAGGGTCGTCGGCCACACCGGTTCCCAAACACCTTCCGCGCTCCGGTTAAGCCGTCCTTAGCGATTGGAAACTACCGTTTTCGTCCATCCATTTCCCTGCTCGCCGGCCTAGGGCCGGCCCCTCTCAGTCAGTCGAGCGTATCCGAATGGAGCAGGCCCTCAGGCAGCACGCGCCGGACCGACCTGAAGCCGCGCCGTCTCCGGCCGCGGGCGGCCGCGCGCTCGTCATCGATCTCGAAGGCGCGCTGCTGCGCTCCGATCTCGCCTGGGAGGCGCTGTTTGCCGATCTCGGGAGGTCGCTGGCGCGGCTTTGGGCGGGACGCTCCCCGAATAAGCCGGTGCTGAGCCGCGTGCTCGCTCGCGCTCGCATCGACTACGCGCATCTGCCTTACGATGCCGACGTGCTGAACCGGGCGCTCGCGGCGCGGGCGCGCGGCGAGAAGGTCTATCTGGCTGCGCGCCGCTTCGAGGACCACGCCGCGGCGATATCGGCGCATCTCGGCTTTGACGGCGTGATCGCGCGCGCGGACGCGTTGCCGGTCGCAGCCGAGACGGTCGATCACGTCAGCGGCCAAAGCCGCCGCACTGACTGGCGGACCTGGTTGCGGGCGCTGCGCGTCTATCAATATGCCAAGAACACGCTGGTGTTCGTTCCCCTGGTGACGGCGCACCAGATGAGTCTGGAGGCGCTCGGCGACGCGCTGCTGGCCTTTTTCGCGTTCTCGGCCTGCGCGTCCGGCGCTTACCTGATGAACGACCTGCTCGATCTCGTAGCCGACCGGGCGCACCCGACCAAGCGCCACCGTCCGCTCGCCGCGGGCCAACTGCCGATCGCGCACGCGCTCGCCGCGATCCCCGCGCTGTGGCTCGCCGCGGTCGCCGCCAGCCTCTGCATCTCCGGCCTCTTCGTCGCCGTGCTCGGCGCCTATCTGGCGACCACCATCGCCTATTCGCTGTTCCTGAAGAGGAAGATGCTGCTCGATGTGGTGACGCTCGCAGGCCTCTACACGCTGCGCATCATCGCCGGCGCGGTCGGTGCCGGCGTCGTGCTGTCCGAATGGCTCTTGATGTTCTCGCTGTTCGTGTTCACCTCACTGGCGCTGATCAAGCGCTACAGCGAGCTGACCATGCGCCAGGGCGCGGGGCTGTCCGATCCCGCCAACCGCGACTATCGCGTCGGCGACCTCCAGGTCATCGCGGCGATGGCGGCGGCGAGCGGCATGAACGCGGTCATCGTGTTCTCGCTCTATGTCTCGTCCTCGGCGGTGACGCCGCTCTACAGCCGCCCCTGGATGCTGTGGCTGATGAACCCGCCCCTGCTCTACTGGTTCGGCCGCGCGCTGATGATGGCGCATCGCCGCGAGATGCCCGACGATCCGATCCTCTACACCTTCCGCGACAACGCCAGCCGCATCACAGTGGCGGCGATGATCTTCATCATGCTGGCGGCGATCTGATGACCGAGACTGTCTTGGGCATGTCCGTGGAACGGCGGTCGGGTGCGGCGAGCGTTCCGCTTCCCTTTGTCGAGACGTTGACGATCGCGGTCGCCGGCTCGCTGCTGTCGGTGCTGGCGACCGGATTCGTGTTCGGCATCGAGAACAACATCTTTCACCTGCCGATCGTCGCCGGTCTCTCTGGCGAGCCGCAATACCAGGACGACGCCTTCATCCAGTCGCTACGCTATTTCGCCTCCGGAATCTGGATCCTCCTGACCGACACGCAAAGATATTTCGATCACACCGAGCTGGTGTTCTTCGCGCTCAACTGCCTGTCCAGGCTCATCTCCGTCCTCGGCTTTCTCTGCTGTGCCTCGCTGCTCGGCATCGTCGAGCGCCGCGACAGGATCGTGTTCACGCTGATCGTCTGCTCGATGCCGCTGTTGTCCGGCTACAGCCCCGCCGGCACCGGCGGCCTGTTCCTCAACTATTTCACCCATTCGGAGATCGGCAACGGCACGGCCCTGCTGGCGATCTATTTCGCCGCGCGCGGACGCTTCACGGCGGCGATGGTGGCGTTCGGCGCCACCTTCTTCGTCAACGCGTTCATGGCGGTCTGGGTGGCGCCGCTGCTGGCGATCCTGGGCATCCGCCTCCTGCTGAGGCGTGACATCGCGATCGGAACGGCGTGTTCGCGAATCCTGCTCGGCTTGGTGCTGTGCGCGCCGATCATGGCGCCCGTTCTCCACGCCATCCTGTCCAACCCCGAGCTCGGCAAGCCGCTCGGCATCGACTACGCCGCCTATCTCCACGAATACTTTGCCGGCCATTCCCTGATCGACGCGATCGCGATCGAGAACGTCCTGCAGATGGCCGCGGTGATGGCGCTCGGCGCGGTCGCGCTGTGGTGGTTCGGACCCGCGGGGCGCGACCTGCGAGCGATCTATCTCGGCGCGATCCTGCTCTATTTGCTCGGCGTGGTCGTGCCCGCCGTCAGCACCTCGCCGATGATCCTCAACCTTCAACTGCTACGCTCGGGCACGATGATCCACCTCCTGGCGAGCCTTGCGATCGCAGCGCTCGCCACCACATGGCTGCGCCGCGAAAGCGCCGCGCTGTTCCTGCCCGGCTGCGCC
>NZ_JAGWUA010000344.1 GCF_028868675.1 Bradyrhizobium sp. | reverse complement strand
CGCCTGCCAGATCGCGTCCTTGCTCGGAAAATGGCGAAACAGGGCGCCCTGCGTCACGTGCATTCGCGCCGCGATCGCCGCGGTCGTGATCTCGCTCGGGTTTTGCGCCGCTGCGAGCGACACGACCGTTTCAACGGTCAGCCGGCGGCGCTCCTCGGCGGACAGGTACTTTTCGTTCATCGCGACCTCAAAGATAGTAATCAATTACTATCTTTTGGAAGCGAAGTCAACGCCCGCCTCGCGATTGGAACCGGTGGACCGGGCGCGGGGACACCGCCGGGCCGGAAACCTACCCGGCAAGCAATCGGCGATCGCCGGTCGCTACTTCTGCTGGACGCTTTTCAGATAGTCGATGACGGCAAGGATGCGCCTGCGCACGACGACCTCCGGGCTTTGCTCCGGACCGGCGAGCTTCCAATAGGACGGGTCGACATTGTGCGGCAGGCCGACGATGGGGTTGAACCGTTCCCCCCAGATCGGCATGTCGCGGGTGCCGTGCGCGCGAATCGTCCGCGACCCGTCGATGGTTTCATAGACGGCGCTCGTGGGAAAGACTCCGTTGCTGTTCCTCGCCAGCACCGTCAGATCGGAAGGCGCAATCTTGAGTTGGTCGCTGACCGGTCCCTTGCCCCTGGCGTCGGCGCCATGACAACTCGCGCATGACGACTGGAATTCCGACTTGCCGATGTCGACGTCTTCAGCCGGTGCCGGAGCGGTCTCCATCGCCTCATAGATCAGCTGCTTCACCGTCTTCTGGATGCGCTGGCGCTCCGAGGGAGTCTGCTCCAGCAGCACGAAGAACATGTCCTGCTTGGGGTCGATCACGAAATAACAACCGCTGGCGCCGTCCCACTTGAGTTCGCCGAGATCGCCCGGCGGCGGCGGCTTGGCGTCTCCGGGATCGGTGCGCACGGCGAGGCCGAGACCGAAGCCGAAGCCGTCGCCCGGAAAGTAGAAATAGTCGCGCTCGACGCCCGACCCCGGCCCGACCTGGTCCGTCGTCAACAGCTTGAACGCCCTGGGACTGAGGATCGTCTTGCCCTCGTACGTGCCGCCGTCGAGCAGCATCTGCGCAAAGCGCGCATAGTCCGCCATGGTCGAGACCATGCCGCCGCTGGCGTACGTCATCTTCTTGCGCACGGTCGGGTTGTTGTCGCGCCCGACCCGGAAATCGCTGTCGTTCGGCATCGGCTGGGCCAGCAGCTTCTGCTTCTCCGGGTCCGTGACGAAAAAGCCGGTGTCCTTCATGCCGAGCGGATCGAGCAGCTCGTCCCGCTCGACCTCGATCAGCGACTTCCCGGACACGATTTCCATGATCCGCGCCAGGATGTCGGTGGAATGGCCGTATTGCCAGAGTGCGCCCGGCTGATTGTGCAGCGGCAGTCTTGCGATCCGCTCGGCGAACTCGGCGAGGTCGAAATCGCCGGCATAGATGTCGGCGGCCCTGTAGGCCTTGCGCACCAGGCTGTCGCCGTAGAAGCCGTAGGTGATGCCCGAGGTCTGGCGCAGCAGGTCGAGCACGGTCGGCGGCCGGTTCGGCGGCACCAGCTCGAGCGTCGTGCTGCCGTCGGCGGCCTTCATCTCGACGCCGACCTTCACGTTGGCGAAGGACGGAATGTATTTCGAGATGGGGTCGTCGAGCGCGAACTTGCCCTCGTCGAGCATCTTCACCGCAACCACGCTGGTGATCGCCTTGGTCATCGAGAACAGGCGGAAGATCGTCCGGTCGGTGATCTCTGCCTTCGACACCACGTCCTGGACGCCGAAGGATTGGTGATAGACCGGCTTGCCGTGCTGCTGGATCAGCAGGATCGCGCCGGGAATTTTCCCGGTCGTCACTTCGTTGCGGAAGAACTCGCCGATCCTCGCCAGCCTGTCCGTGTTGAAGTGCGCGCCCGCGGGAATTTCAAATGTCCCCGCGGCCCGCGCCGACGGCGCAGCCGCGACCAGCAGCGCGCCACAGGCAAGCAACCGCAACGCCTGACATGGTTTCATCCGCCTCTCCCGGGTCTCGCCCGAGTTTAGCGTTCGGCTCGACCGGCACAAGCACCGCCGAAATGCTGCCAGCTCGCGACGTCGGCACGGCCGCGTCAGCCGCGCCGCGCGGCCTCGATCGCGGCGACGTCGATCTTCTTCATGCCCATCATGGCGGCGAATGCGCGCTTGGCCTCGTCGCCGCCGGCGGCAAGCGCGTCGGTCAGCGCGCGCGGGGTGATCTGCCAGGAGAGGCCCCATCTGTCCTTGCACCAGCCGCAGGCGCTTTCCTGCCCGCCATTGCCGACGATGGCGTTCCAGTAGCGGTCGGTCTCGGCCTGGTCGTCGGTCGCGATCTGGAACGAGAAGGCCTCGCTGTGCTTGAACATCGGACCGCCGTTGAGGCCGAGGCAGGGGATGCCGAACACCGTGAACTGAACCGTCAGCACGTCGCCCGCCTTGCCGGATGGATAGTCGGCGGGCGCGCGGTGCACGGCGTGCACGACGCTGTCGGGGAACGTTTCTGCGTAGAAGCGGGCGGCAGCCTCGGCGTCCTTGTCGTACCACAGGCAGATCGTGTTCTTCGGCATTGCTGCGTCCTTTCGGTTCCAATATCGCGCTCAAACCCGTCCTCGAGGACGAACGGGCCGGGCCGCATCCGACAACGTCGCTTGA
>NZ_JAGWUA010000343.1 GCF_028868675.1 Bradyrhizobium sp. | reverse complement strand
CATCATCGGCGAGGGGCCGGCGGCGCGCACTTTCGGGAGAAAGTTGGCGCGGGAATGCCCCGGTCGACGTGAAGGCGCGGCTGGACGCTCTGGTCGGGGACGGGGGCTGGTAGGACCCTCTCAAAGTGACGGGATATGGCATGGAAAACTACATCGGTTGATGCTATATTTGATGCAAAGGTGCGTGATGAGAACGACGATTGCGATCGACGACGAGCTCTTCGCCAAGGCGCAAGAGTTCGCGGGAATGAGCGAGAAATCCGCTGTGATCAGGGAGGCCCTGAAGGCCTTCGTTGAACGCGAGGCCGCGCGTCGTCTTGCCCGAATGGGGGGGACTCAGCCTGACGCAAAGGCACCGCTGCGCCGCCGTCCCAAATGAAAGTGCTGGTGGACACCTCGATCTGGGTCGACCACTTCCGTCGGAGTGACCCGCGGCTGGCGTCGCTTCTCGAGCATGGAGACGTCGTCATGCATCCATTCGTTGTTGGGGAGTTGTTGCTCGGACATGGCATGAGGACTTCCGACATGCTTGCCGACTTGAACTTGCTTCCAAGAGCGACCGTCGCAAGCAACGACGAAGTGCAGGGTTTCATCGTCAAGCGGAAGCTGTCGGGATTGGGAATTGGCTACGTCGATGCTCATCTGTTGGCTGCCACGGCGTTGACGCCCGAAGCCGCGATCTGGACGCGCGATAAGCAGTTGCTCGCAGCGGCCCAGTCGCTGGAGTTGATTGCCGATTTTCGCGAGTAGTATCATGCTTCCTCTCGACGGCGAGATCCGCGACGGCCGCCACCACATGCAGGTCCGCGTCTACTATGAGGACACGGATTTTTCCGGCATCGTCTATCACGCCAATTACCTGCGCTTCATGGAGCGCGGGCGCACCAACCATCTCAGGCTGATGGGCGCCGAGCAGCACGCGCTGTTCGCGCAGGCCGAGACCGAGAGCCCAGGCTTCGCCTTCGTGGTGCGCTCCATGCATCTCGATTTCCTCAAGCCCGCGCGCATGGACGACGTGCTCGACGTCGTGACCTGGCCGGTCGCGGTGAAGGGCGCCTCGATCACGCTGGCGCAGGAGGTGCGGCGCGGCGAGGACGTGCTGGTGAAGGCCGAGGTGCGCGTCGCCTTCATCAGCGGCGGCCGCGCGCAGCCGATCCCGAAATCGATCCGGCAGTTGATGAAGGCGGATCTGATTTAGCTAGCGCGCGATATGGTCCCGGCTCTGCGGCGCAACGTTGCACGTTGCGCCACGTCCGGGACACGAGCGCGCGCCTACGCCGCCGCCTTCCGCCGCGCCAGCTCCTGCTTGTACAGCTCGAACTCCTCCGCGATCGCTCTTGCGATCGACGGTCTCGTGCGCAGGCGCTCGTAATAGGCCTTCACGTTCGGCCATTTCGCGAGCTCGATCGGCGGCGTCGCCATGGTCCAGTTGATGACGGTGACGAGATAGGCGTCGGCGACGGTGAAATGGTCGAGCAGGAACTCGCGGCCTTTCAGGTAGTTGTCGAGATGGTCGAGCCGCGACAGGTTCTTCTCCAGCACGTAGGCCTTCGCCTCCTGCGGCGCCATGCGGTCGAGCACGGGCACGAACAGGCCCTTGTGCAGCTCGGTGCCGATGAAGCAGAGCCATTGCTGCAGGCGGGTGCGGTCGATGCCGGGCCCGGCGCTGATGCCGGATTGCGGAAAGCGGTCCGCGACATATTGCAGGATCGCGGCGTTCTCCGTCAGCACCACGCCCTCGTCGGTGCGCAAGGTCGGCACCAGGCCGATCGGATTGACGGCGCGGAAATCCGAGCCGTCCTGCATCACCGTCTTGGTCGCGGGATCGACCTCGAGATAGGTCGCGCCCGCGCCGGCCTCGTAGAGTGCGATCCGGGTCGCCATCGAGCAGGCGAGCGGGGAGAAATACAGATCCATCGATTGCTCCTTGGGGTATTGCTGTCTCAGGTGTTCGCCAACCCGGCCGGATTGATTTTTGTACTATCTTGCATAATATCAATCCGGTCAACGAATAAATTGCGAAATGGTACAAAAAAGCAAATCTCCCGTCGCGCCTCCGCCTCTCGCCGCGCCGGCGCCGCCCAGGCGCCGCGGCCGGCCGCGCGCTTATGAGCCCGAGGTCGCGCTCGGCAAGGCGCTCGACCTGTTCCGCACGCAGGGCTTTGCCGCGACCTCGCTCGACGATCTCAGCGAGGCCACCGGCATGAACCGGCCGAGCCTCTATGGCGCCTTCGGCGACAAGCGCGAGCTCTACATCAAGAGCTACCGGCGCTACCGCGACGAGGCGCGCGCGGCGATGGCCGACATTTTTCGCCAGGAGCTGCCACTGCGCCGGCGGCTGGAGCGCATCTTTGCCGCCGCGCTCGACATCTATCTCTCCGGCGAGAGCGGACCGCGCGGCTGCTTCACGGTGGTGACGGCGGCCTCGGAAGCCGTCGGCGATCCCGAGATCCGCGCCATGGTGCTGGAGGGACTGTCCGAGCTCGACAGGGCGTTTGCGGCTTGCTTCCGCCGCGCCAGGGAGAAGGGCGAATTGCCCGCGGGCGCCGATCCCGCCGTGCTGGCGCAGCTGGCGTCGGCCACCGTGCATTCGATCGCCATCCGCTCCCGCGCCCGCGTGCCGCGCAAGGAGCTGGAGGCGATCGTCAAGGGCGCGATCGACGTGATG
>NZ_JAGWUA010000342.1 GCF_028868675.1 Bradyrhizobium sp. | reverse complement strand
GTGCCGTTAGCGCTCGGCGCCATCATGATCATCCTGATGTACACGTGGCGGCGCGGCAGCCGGCTCTTGTTCGAGAAGTCGCGCAAGCTCGAGTTCCCGCTCGCCGACCTCGTGGCGATGCTCGAGAAGCGGCCGCCGCAGCGGGTGCCGGGCACGGCGGTGTTCCTCACCTCCGATCCCCTCAGCGCGCCGACCGCCCTCATGCACAGTCTGAAGCACTACAAGGTGCTGCACGAGAAGAACGTCATCCTCACCATCGAGACTGCTCCGACGCCCCGGATCGACCCGGGCGAGCGGGTCAAGCTGGAACAGGTCAGCCCGACCTTCTCCAAGGTGACGCTCAAGTTCGGCTTCATGGAATCGCCCAACGTGCCAAAGGCGCTGGCGATCGCCCGCAAGCTCGGCTGGCAGTTCGACATCATGTCGACCTCGTTCTTCCTGTCGCGCCGGGCGCTCAAGCCGGCCGCCCATTCCGGCATGCCGCGCTGGCAGGACCGGCTGTTCATCCAGCTCAGCCGCTCGGCGAACGACGCCACCGATTATTTCCAGATTCCCAGCGGCCGCGTGGTCGAGGTCGGCACTCAAGTCACGATTTAGCCGCCTGCGACTGAGGCTTAGGTTGCGAGACGCGGCTCAAGCCTTTGCAGCGCTTGATTTTTGCGGTCCAAGAGGCGAGGTTGCCGCCGACCGAGACGGCCCGACGAAACCCTCGGATTTTGGGAGGATGGAGTGACGAACCAGGTGCAGGATCTGACCCCGGACGAGGTCTTCGAGGGGATCGAGGACGGGCGCTATCTGCTCGTCGACGTCCGCGAGCCGAACGAAGTCGCGGCCGAAGCCTATCCGTTCGGCGTCGTCGTGCCGCTCTCGACCTTCGACCCCAGGGCGATTCCCGATCCGCAAGGCAAGCAGGTCGTATTCGCCTGCCGCTCCGGCAAACGTTCGGTGACGGCCTCGCTGGCCGCGCAAGCCGCGGGCCTCGTCTACGACAAGCATCTTGCGGGCGGCATCCTGGGCTGGAAGGCAGCCGGATTGCCGACCAAGGTCGGCGGCTGAGCTGGTCATGACCTCCCTGAACAAGGTCTTCGCGGATCTTCCCGTCACGATCTTCGAGGCGATGTCGCAGGCCGCGCGCGACAACGACGCCATCAATCTCGGCCAGGGCTTTCCGGACGATCCGGGACCCGAGGACATCCGTCGTGCCGCGGCCGACGCCGTCCTCAACGGCTACAACCAGTACCCGTCGATGATGGGCATTCCCGAATTGCGCCAGGCGATAGCGGCCCATTACGGTCATTGGCACGGCCTTGAGCTCGATCCGATGAGCGAGGTGATGGTGACCTCGGGCGGCACCGAGGCGCTGACCTCGGCGATCCTGGCCGTGGTCGAGCCCGGCGACGAGGTGATCTGCTTCCAGCCGGTCTACGATTCCTACCTGCCGATCATCCGCCAGGCCGGCGGCATTCCGCGCCTCGTGCGGCTCGAGCCGCCGGGCTGGCGGCTGAACGAGGACATGCTGAAAAGCGTCTTCAACTCAAAGACCAAGGCGGTCCTCTTCAACAATCCGCTGAACCCGTCGGCGGTGGTCTATCCGCGCGAGGACCTCGAGCTTCTGGCCCGTTACTGCCAGGAGTTCGACGTGATCGCGATCTGCGACGAAGTCTGGGAGCACGTCACCTTCGATGAGCACAAGCACATCCCGCTGATCACCATCCCCGGCATGCGCGACCGCACCATCAAGGTCGGCTCGGCCGGCAAGATCTTTTCGCTGACCGGCTGGAAGATCGGATTCGTCTGCGCTGCGCCGCCGCTGTTGCGCGTCGCCGCCAAGGTGCACCAGTTCCTGACCTTCACCACGGCGCCCAACCTGCAGGCCGCGGTCGCCTATGGCCTGTCCAAGCCTGACTCGTATTTTTTCGACATGCGCAAGTCGCTGGCGAAGAGCCGCGATCGTTTGACGGCCGGGCTGAAGAGCCTGGGTTTCCCGGTCCTGAAGTCGCAGGGCACCTATTTCCTCACCGTCGACCTGTCGCCGCTCGGGCTGAACGAGTGCGATGCCGAGTTCTGCTGGCGGATCGTCCGGGACTACAAGGTCGCGGCGATCCCGGTGTCGGCCTTCTACGAGAAGGACCCGGTGACCTCGGTGGTGCGCTTCTGCTTTTCCAAGAGGGACGAGACGCTCGACACCGCGCTGGAGCGGTTGTCGGATGCGGTGCACGGACGCAAGAGGTAGGGGACGATGGCCAACGCCCGCCGCTCGGGACTGCGCTTCGCCGGCGCGATCGCCGCGGCTCTGGCGCTGCTCGCGCCGCCCGCCTCGGCGCAGCAGCGCGCCGTCAACTTCTACAACTGGTCCAATTACATAGCCCCGGGCGTGCTGGAGGCCTTCACCAGGGAAACTGGCATCAAGGTGGTCTACGACACCTTCGACGCCAACGAGACGCTGGAGACGCGGCTGATGGCCGGCAAGTCCGGCTACGACGTCGTGGTGCCCACCGCCTATTTCCTGCAGCGCCAGATCAAGGCGGGCATCTTCCAGAAGCTCGACAAGTCGAAGCTGCCGAACCTCGTCAACGCTTGGCCCGTGGTGACCGAGCGGCTCGCGACCTACGATGCCGGCAATGTCTACGCCGCCAACTACATGTGGGGCACCACCGGCATCGGCTACAACGTCA
>NZ_JAGWUA010000134.1 GCF_028868675.1 Bradyrhizobium sp. | reverse complement strand
TCGCGGTCGCCACGGAAGCCGCCGCCTTCGCGCTCGCCGCGGAAGCCGCCGCCGCGGTCATCGCGCTCGCGATCGCGATCGGCCTTGCGCATCATCGCCGACGGACCTTCTTCCAGCTCCTCGACGCGAACGCTGAGATAGCGGATCACGTCCTCGCTGATGCGCTCCTGGCGCTCGATCTCGGCGATCGCCGCGGACGGCGCGTCGATGTTGAGCAGCACGAAGTGCGCCTTGCGGTTCTTGTTCATGCGATAGGTGAGGGAGCGCACTCCCCAATTCTCGGTCTTGGTGACCTTGCCGCCGAGACCTTCGACGATGCCGGTCATCTGCGTGGTCAGCTCTTCGACCTGCTGCGGGCTCGCGTCCTGGCGCGCGAGAAAGACATGCTCGTAAAGAGGCATGGACGTCCTTTCCTCATGTTGGCGCATCCCCCGGCGACAAGCCCTTCGAGACCTTCGGAAAGGACTCGATGTTGCTCAGAAGGCGGAAGCACGGGACGACGGGCCGACTGGCCCTGCCACATCAAAATCGGGCGTCAGGATCAACGCGTGAATTTGCTGAGACCGTCCGTTCAGCTCCCGGCCGGGATCTGCGGATGGCGGCTTTATAAGGATTTTGCCGTCCTTGGCAAGGTTGGCGGGCGAGGTTGCCCACCTGCGGTCCCAAAGCCTTGGACGGTCCCTTTATACCTCCTTGCGCGACTTGTTTGTATGACATACAAATATATTTCATGGGAGGACGACATGGCGGTCAAATCGGTCGAGATGCCTTTTGAGGGGCCGGCGGGCGATCCTCGGCATGCCGCCCGCGCGACGCGGTCGGCGGGGCGCAAGATGCGCTCGCTGCTGCTGGACGCGGCGAGCCCGCTGTTCCGGGAACGCGGGCTGGCGGGCGCCTCGATCTCGGATATCGCGACCGCCGCGAACGCCTTCCCGAGCCAGATCACCTATTACTTCCGCACCAAGGAAGCCCTGTTCGTCGAGTGCGCCTGCCGCGACCTCCTTTACCTCGCGCGCAGGACCGAGCAGGCAGCGCTGACGGCGCACACGCCGCGCGAGTACACGCATGCGCTGGTGGCGACGGTGACCTCGACCGACTCGGTTGCCTTCTTTGCCGAGGCGCTGACGTTGACGCGGCGCCGGCCCGATCTCGCGCCGCTGGTCGAGCGCACCATCGAGCGCCTGCATGGCGAAGGCGCGCGCGCCCATGCCGCCCAGGTCGCGCGGCACGGCTGGCGCAGCCTGCGCGCGCCCGACGAGAGCTCGCGCCGGTTCTGGGCGGCGGCGATCGGCGTCATCCTCGAAGGCTACGCGATGGGCCGCTCGTCGGACGAACTGCGCGGCGAGATGCTGCGCGTGCTGGGCGAGCAGGCGAGGGCGACGCCGGCGGGCGAGACTCCGCCGCTGCGCCTCGTCGGCGACCAGAATGCATCGACCTCATCGGACGGGGAGACGTCGTCATGACCGCGCTTCGGATGCGAGCCCGCGATTTCCTGACCGAGGATCAGCTCGTCGCCATACGCCGGCGCTCGACCTGGAAGGGCGTCGCGCTGATCGCCCATGCCTGGACGCTGATCGCAGCCGCGATCGCGCTGGTGGCGTGGTGGCCCAATCCGCTGACTTACCTGCTTGCGATCGGCATCATCGGCTCGCGCCAGCTCGGCCTTGCGATCCTCATGCATGACGGCGCGCATGGCTGCCTGTCGCCGGACGAGAAGACCAATCTGGCGCTGAGCCAATGGTTCTGCGCCTATCCCGTATTCGCGGAGACGCGCAGCTACCGGCGCTATCACCTGCAGCACCACGCCCGCACGCAGCAGGCCGACGATCCCGACCTCGTGCTGTCGGCGCCGTTCCCGATCACCAGGCTCAGCTATCGCCGAAAATTCATTCGCGATCTCACCGGGCAGACCGGCTATCAGCAGCGCAAGGCGCAGTTCCTCAATGCGCTGGGACCGAGGGACTGGCCGTGGCAGCGCCGCGCCGCGCAGTTCTGGCAAAAGGTCGGGCCGCAATGCGTCGTCAACGCACTGCTGTTCGCGGGCCTTGCGGCTGCAGGCGTGTGGTGGGCCTATCCGCTCCTGTGGCTGGTTCCGCTCCTGACCTGGATGATGGTCATCACCCGCATCCGCAACATCGCCGAGCATGCGGTGGTTCCGGACAGTGCCGATCCCTTGCGCAACACCCGCACCACGCACGCCGGTTTTCTCGAGCGGCTGTTCATCGCACCCTACTACGTGAACTACCACCTCGAGCATCATCTCCTGTTCTACGTGCCCTGCTACAACCTGCCGCGTGTGCATCGTTTGCTCAGTAAGAGCCGGCATGCCGGCCGCATGGAGGTGCAGCCGAACTATCTTGCCGTGCTGCGGCTTGCGACCGCGAGGCCCGACCAGGAGGATCGTCCGGGCCAGTTGGCGAGCAATGCGCGGCGGGCGCGGGCGGGGGCCAGGGTCGGAGCCGATCAGCAGGCCGGCGGTTTTTGAGGGCGGATCGCCAGTGCTACGTTCTCGTCTCGTCGTCCCGGACAAGCGAGCGGAGCGAGCGCAGAGCCGGGACCTATAACCACAGGTGGACGTGGTTCCGAAGATTCGGGGTTGCAGATTAGCGAAACAACCACTCCCTGGGGTTATAGGTCCCCGCGTGCGCGGGGACGACACTGAGAGAGCGCCCGTCGCGGCTTGACATTCCGGCCCGGGTCAGTGTCTACGGCCCGGTCTGGAGCATGTTCCGAGCCTGGGAGCTTGCCGCAAAGCGGCTGCCGGGTTTCGTGTCATGCTCGAATAACGCCAGGGAGCGCCGATGACGGCAGCATTCACATTTCCGGGGCAGGGTTCCCAGGCCGTCGGCATGGGCAAGGCGCTCGCGGACGCGTTTCCCGCGGCCCGCGCCGTGTTCGACGAGGTCGACGCGGCGCTGGGCGAGAAGCTCACGGCGATCATCTGGGACGGCCCGGCCGAGACCCTGCTGCTGACCCAGAACGCCCAGCCGGCGTTGATGGCGGTCTCGCTCGCGACGTTGCGCGTGCTGGAGTCGGAGGCCGGGTTTTTCGTGGGGCGGGATGCCGCCTTCGTGGCCGGCCACTCGCTCGGCGAATACTCCGCGCTTGCGGCCGCCGGCAGCCTGACCATTTCCGATACCGCGCGCCTACTGCGCACTCGCGGGCTCGCCATGCAGAAGGCGGTGCCGGTCGGCGCCGGCGCCATGGCCGCGCTGCTCGGTCTCGACTACGAGGCCGCGATGGCGGTCGCTGATGAGGCGGCGCAGGGGCAGGTCTGCCAGGCGGCCAACGACAATGGCGGTGGACAGGTCGTGGTCTCCGGCGACAAGGCGGCCGTCGACCGCGCCGTCGAGATCGCCAGGGGCAAGGGCGCCAAGCGCGCGATGCTGCTGCCGGTGTCCGCTCCATTCCATTGCCGGCTGATGCAGCCCGCCGCCGATGCCATGGCGGAGGCGCTGTCGGGGGTTACGATCAAGGCGCCGGCCGCGCCGCTGGTGTCGAACGTGCTCGCCAGCGCCGTCACCGATCCCGACGAGATCCGCCGCCGCCTGGTCGAGCAGGTCACCGGCACGGTGCGCTGGCGCGAGTCGGTCGTCTTCATGGCCGGCAAGGGCGTCACGCATTTCTTCGAGATCGGCGCCGGCAAGGTCTTGACGGGCCTCGTCAAGCGCATCGCCGATGGCGCCGTCGGGGTTGCCGTCAGCGGCCCGAACGATATTGCCGCTGCGAAGGACGCAATGGCCGCCGCGAAATCGGCTTGAGGAGTTTTTGCGATGTTCGATCTCACTGGCAGGAAGGCGCTCGTCACCGGCGCGACCGGCGGCATCGGCGGCGCGATCGCGCAGGCGCTGCACGCGCAGGGCGCCACCGTCGCGATCTCGGGGACGCGGAAAGAGGTGCTGGACGAACTCGCCGCCAGGCTCGGAGAGCGGGTGCATGTGCTGCCCTGCAACCTCTCCAAGGTCGACGAGGTCGAGGCCCTGGTGCCGGCGGCCGAGCAGGCGATGGGCCAGCTCGACATCCTCGTCGCCAATGCCGGCATCACCCGCGACAATCTGTTCGTCCAGTTGCGGGACGAGGACTGGGACGAGGTCATCAACGTCAACCTGACCGCGACCTTCCGGCTCGCGCGCGCCGCCACCAAGCTGATGATGCGCAAGCGGTTCGGCCGCATCATCGCGATCACCTCGATCGTCGGCGTGACCGGCAATCCCGGACAGGGCAATTATACCGCGTCGAAGGCCGGATTGATCGGCATGATCAAGACGCTCGGCGCCGAATACGCCAAGCGCGGCGTTACCGCGAACTGCATCGCGCCGGGTTTCATCAAGACGCCGATGACCGATGCGCTCAACGACAAGCAGCGCGAGGTGATTCTCGCCAAGGTCCCGGCTGCCCGCCTGGGTACGCCCGACGACATCGCGGCGGCCGCGGTCTATCTCGCGTCGAACGAAGCGGGCTACGTCACCGGCCAGACGATTCACGTCAACGGCGGCATGGCCATGATCTGAGCCGTCCCGGGGGCGGCCCGGGATGCGGCAAACAGCCGTTTTCGGAGCGAATTGAGGCTTGTAGTCAAGGCAGTTGAAGTATGATAACCGGACCTTCAACGGATGGGCAAAGAACGCCATTGCAGGAATTTGAAACCCTGTATATTGGCGATGCGGTGCCTTGGCCGTCGTTCGCCGGGCCCTGCGTCTAGGGGTGGGGCCAAATCAACGTTCGTACGCGATTGCGAAGGCAGTTTAACGACCACCACGGCTCGTATCGTCCCCGGGGGTCGGGTCAAGGGAACAACACGAGGTTAAGCGATGAGTGACATTGGCGAGCGGGTTAAGAAGATCGTGGTCGAACACCTCGGTGTTGAGCCCGAAAAGGTTGTCGACAACGCGAGCTTCATCGATGACCTCGGCGCCGACAGTCTGGACACCGTCGAACTGGTGATGGCGTTCGAAGAAGAATTCGGTTGCGAGATCCCGGACGACGCCGCGGAAACCATCCTCACCGTCGGCGACGCTACCAAGTTTCTCGAGAAGAACGCGAAGAGCTGAAGCTCTCTTATTCGTGGGGCAACAGTGAAACCGGCCGGACCGCGGGGTGGCGGTTGACCGGTTTCTTGTTATCGGCTGCGGATTCTACAACCGGAGTTGAGGGATGAGGCGGGTTGTCGTCACGGGCCTCGGCATGGTGTCGCCACTCGGTTGCGGCGTCGAGCCGACCTGGAAGCGAATCCTCAATGGCGAAAGCGGCGCCCGCAGGATCGAGACCTTCGACGTCTCCGATCTGCAGACCAAGATCGCCTGCGTCGTGCCGCGCGGCGACGGCTCCAACGGCACCTTCAACGCCGACCAGTGGATGGAGCCGAAGGACCAGCGCAAGGTCGACGACTTCATCATCTTCGGCATGGCGGCGGCCCGTCAGGCACTCGACGATGCCAACTGGCATCCCGAGACCGAAGAGGACAAGTGCGCGACCGGCACCTTGATCGGATCGGGCATCGGCGGCCTCAACGGCATCGCCGAGACCGCGATCCTGCTCAAGGAGCGCGGTCCGCGCCGGGTGTCTCCGTTCTTCATTCCGGGCCGGCTGATCAATCTTGCCTCCGGCTACGTCTCGATCGAGCACGGGTTGAAGGGGCCGAACCATTCCGTGGTGACGGCTTGTTCGACCGGCGCGCACGCGATCGGCGACGCGGGCCGCCTGATCGCGCTCGGCGATGCCGACGTGATGGTGGCGGGCGGCGCGGAATCGCCGATCGGCCGCATCGGCATTGCCGGCTTCAACGCCGCGCGTGCCCTGTCCACCGGCTTCAACGACACGCCCGAGAAGGCGTCGCGCCCCTACGACAAGGATCGCGACGGCTTCGTGATGGGCGAGGGCGCCGGCGTCGTGGTACTCGAGGAACTCGAGCACGCCAGGCGTCGCGGCGCGAGGATCTATGCCGAGGTGATCGGCTACGGCCTGTCCGGCGACGCCTATCACATCACGTCGCCGTCGCCGGACGGCGACGGCGGTTTCCGCAGCATGGCGGCCGCGTTGAAACGGGCCGGCCTGACGCCGTCGGATATCGACTACATCAACGCCCACGGCACCTCGACGCCGCTCGGCGACGAGATCGAACTCGGCGCGGTCGAGCGGCTGCTCGGCAATGCGGCCTCGAAGGTCACGATGTCCTCGACCAAATCGTCCACCGGCCATCTGCTGGGGGCGGCCGGCGCGATCGAGGCGATCTTCGCCATTCTCGCGATTCGCGATAACATCGCGCCGCCGACCATCAACCTGGAGAATCCGTCGGTGGAGACCGCGATCGATCTCGTGCCGCTGACCCCGCGCAAGCGCGAGATCAACGTCGCGCTCTCGAATTCGTTCGGCTTCGGCGGCACAAACGCTTCGGTGGTCGTCCGGCGCCTGACCAATTAACTTGCGTTCGGAACGAATCCACCGTTTTGCCTTATTCGACGATGAGTCATAGGCGTGGGCGCGTGCATGTTGGCAGGGCAAGCGATTGTCGTGCCGCGATTGAACCGGCAGGATTCAGGTTGCTGCGATGAGTGAAAGGCCGCCCATTTCGCCTCGGTCGCCGCGCGCTGCGCTGGAGCCCGAGCAGGTGCCTCCGCCGCCAAGACGTTCGGAACGGGCGCGCAATCCCCTCGTGGTGGTCGGCAACGCCATCATCACCATCCTGCTGATCGCGATGATCGGCATGGGCGCCGCCTATTATTACGGTCGCCAGGTCCTGGAGGCCGCAGGCCCGCTGAAGGAAGACAAGATCGTCAACATTCCGGCCCGCGCGGGGAAACGCGACATCGCCGACACCCTGAACAAGGAAGGCGTGACCGACGTCAACCCGTGGATCTTCATCGCCAGCGTGTTCGCGCTCAAGGCCTCCTCCGACCTGAAGCCCGGCGAATACGCGTTCCAGAAGAACGCCTCGTTGCGCGACGTCATCGCCACCATCGTCGAGGGCAAGGTGGTGCAGCACGCCGTCACGATTCCCGAAGGCCTGACCTCCGAGCAGATCGTGGCGCGGCTGTCCGACAACGACATCTTCACCGGCAGCGTGCGCGAGGTCCCGCGCGAGGGCACGCTGCTGCCCGAGACCTACAAGTTCCCGCGCGGCACCACGCGTGAGCAGGTGATCCAGCGCATGCAGCAGGCGCAGAAGCGCGCGCTTGCGGAAATCTGGGAGCGCCGCAGCCAGGACCTGCCGGTCAAGACGCCCGAGCAGCTCGTGACGCTCGCCTCGATCGTCGAGAAGGAGACCGGCAAGCCGGACGAGCGCAGCCGCGTCGCAGCCGTGTTCGTCAACCGGCTGAAGCAGAAGATCAAGCTGCAGTCCGATCCGACCATCATCTACGGCCTGGTCGGCGGCAAGGGCACGCTGGGCCGGCCGATCAAGCGCAGCGAGATCGTCCAGCCGTCGCCCTACAATACCTACGTGATCGACGGCCTGCCGCCGGGGCCGATCTCCAATCCCGGCCGCGCCTCGCTGGAAGCCGCCGCCAATCCGGCGCGCACCCGCGACCTCTATTTCGTCGCCGACGGCAGCGGCGGCCACGCCTTCACCGAGACCTACGACGCGCATCAGAAGAACGTCGCCAGGCTTCGAGCGATGGAGAAGCAGATTCAGAACGATACCGTGGAGCCGGCCGAGGACGCGCAGCCGCCGGCAGCCGCCGCGCCGGCCGACAGCGCCCCGACCGCGGCGACCCGGCCCACCCAGCAGAAGAAGCCGCCGGCGGCGCGGCCCGCCAATCCGGGGCGGCAAGGGGCCGCGCAACCGACCTCGCCGGTGCTGCAGCGCTAGGGCAAGCGGCCGCTTCCGGATTCCACTTTGCGGCAAAAAAGTCTTAAGGTTTGCCGGCCTCGATGGCCTGCGAATCTCATCTTTCCGGAGACGTTCACCCGATGGCGTTGTCGTCCATGACCGGCTTTGCCCGAAGCCACGGCGCAAGCGGGCCTTATGCGTTCGAATGGGAGTTGAAGTCGGTCAACGCCAAGGGCTTCGACCTGCGCGTGCGGCTGCCGCAAGGTTTCGACGAGCTCGAGGCCTACGCCAAGAAGCGCGCCGGCGAGGTGCTCGCGCGCGGCACCGTCTACGCCAATCTCAACGTCAAGCGCACCAATGCCGCCGCGAGCGTTCGCATCAACGAGGACGTGCTCGCCGCCGTGCTGAAGGTCGCAGGCCAGATCGCCGGCAAGGTCGACGCGGTGGCTCCCAGCGTCGACGGCCTGCTCGCGATCAAGGGCGTCGTCGAGGTGGCCGAGCCCGAGAGCGACGAGGCCGAGGACAAGGCGGCGCGCGAGGCCGCGGCGCTCGCCTTCGACAAGGCGCTCGCCGACCTCGTCGAGATGCGCAGGCGCGAGGGGGTATCGCTGGGTCAGATCCTCGCCCAGCGCATGGACGAGATCGAGCGGCTGGCGAAACAGGCCGAAGCCGCGCCCGGCCGCAAGCCGGAAGCGATCAGGGCGCGCATCGCCGAGCAGATCGCGACGCTGCTCGATGCCTCCGACCGTTTCGATCAGGACCGGCTGACGCAGGAAGCGCTGTTGATCGCGACCAGGGCCGACATTCGCGAGGAGCTCGACCGCATCGCCTCGCACGTCGCGCAGGCGCGCGAACTGATCGGCAAGGGCGGACCGATCGGGCGCAAGCTCGATTTTCTCGCGCAGGAGTTCCACCGCGAGGTCAACACCTGCTGCTCCAAGTCGAACGACATCGAGTTGACCAATACCGGCCTCGCCATGAAGAACGTGGTCGAGCAGTTCCGCGAGCAGGTCCAGAATCTGGAGTGACGGATGAGTTCGGGCGGTCACGGGTTTGCAGGCGGATTTGACGGGGTCGAGCGGCGCGGGCTGATGTTCGTGCTGTCCTCGCCCTCCGGCGCAGGCAAGACCACCCTGTCGCGCCTGCTGATCGAGAACATGCCCGGCCTGAAGATGTCGGTGTCCGCCACCACGCGTCCGATCCGGCCGGGCGAGGTCGACGGTCGCGACTATCTGTTCGTCGACAAGGCGCGGTTCGAGCGGATGGTAAAGGACGACGAGCTCCTGGAATGGGCGACCGTGTTCGACAACAGCTACGGCACGCCGCGCGCGCCGGTCGAGGCGGCGCTGTCGGCCGGCCAGGACGTCCTGTTCGACATCGACTGGCAGGGAACGCAGCAATTGCGCCACAAGGCGCGTGCCGACGTGGTCAGCGTGTTCATCCTGCCGCCGTCGGCCGCCGATCTCGAAAAGCGCCTGCATTCCCGCGCCCAGGATTCCGACGAGGTGATCCGCAACCGGATGAGCCGCGCCAGCCACGAGATGAGTCACTGGGCCGAATACGACTATATCGTCATCAACCACGACATCGACGCGGCGTTCGCCGAGGTGCAGTCGATCCTGAAGGCCGAACGCCTCAAGCGCGAGCGCCGGATCGGGCTGGTCGGCTTTGTTCGAGATCTGCAGGGCCAGCTGCGATAGGGCTGAGCCGCGGCCCCTCCTGCGCCAGACGCTCCAGCATCTGCGTAATGACGTCGATGTCGATGTCGTCGTCGGCGGCCTCCGCCGCCGCCGGCTCCGGCGCGATCGTCTCCGCCGGCGCTCCGGCCGGCGCGAGACCGGCTTCCTTCGTCAGTTGCTCGATCTCCAGCGCCAGCGCGTCGATGTCGACCGAATCGGCTGCCGGGCGCTCCGGCACGTCGATCTCGCGGATGGTCGCGGGCCCGGTCGATGTCGCAGGAATCGGCGACGGCTCGCGCGAGGACGGCGGTTTTGTGCGCGGAGCGTAGTCCTGCACCGTATCCGCCCACGGCGCATGGCTGTTGTTGATCTTGCCCTGATCCCAACTGTCCCAGTTGGCGCGGCGGCGGGCGCCGGTGTTGGTCCTGCTGCGCGAGCGCGCGCCGGCGAAGCGGTAGATGAGGCTGCCGGTGATCCCGGCAAGAGTCAGCGCGGCGCCGATCACGAGGAAGAGCGTTTGCAGCGATCCGGTCGGCTTGTCGACCGGGACCGCGGCGGCCGCGAGCGCTGCCGGAGCAGGCGGCGTGGAGACTTGCGGCGCAGGCGCAGCCTGCTCATCCGTCTCGGGAACTGCGGGAGAGGGTGCTGCGGGCGCCATCTGCGCCGGCTGCGCCTGTGCGACATTCGATGCGTCGGGCCAGCGTTGCGCGAGGAGCGGCCCCTGTACGGCGGCGCTGCCGGTTGCACTCTGCGGCAGCGTCGCGGCGGGCCAGGGCGCGGGCTGTGCCGGAAGCGATGGTGTCGTGTTCTGGGCAGGCGCGGGTTGCGATGCCGTCAACTCGGCGCGCGCATCCTGCAGCGTGTGCGGCGCCGGGGCATTCGCCTTCTGTGGGTTCGCCGGAGCCTGCGCAGTCTTTGTGCTTTCCTTCGTGCCTTCCTTCGCGGCACCTTCCTCGCGCAGATACCAGCACTGCCGCTTGGTGCCGCGCTCGATCCGATAGTACCAGTGCTGGCCCTCGGGCGTCGCGCCCTTGGGCGCGGCCAGGCAATCCTCGGCAGCGTTGGGTGCGCTCTGCGACACCGCCGATAGCGGCGCGCCGGCGATGATGCTGGCCAGCAATGCGGATGTGAACTTGGCGGTTCGGTTGCCCATCCTGGTCTCCCGGTTACGCGTGACGCTACGCTTCACTGTCCCCAGACTCGTCAAAGAGTTGGGTGGCAATGAGCCGCAAATCCGGAGAGGATGGGGCTTAAATCGGGCCTGCCGGGCGATTCCATCCGCCTCGTCGCGTGCCCTGATGGCGACGCGCGGGGACTACCAGACAAAGGGAATCAGCCGGGCGGTGACTTTCCTTTGATAGTCCGGGTATCCAGCCAGATCCCGCACGAGCACCGCCTCCTCGTTCAGGATGCGGCCCACGAGAGCTACCACGAAAACGGGAAGCAGGAGCAGCGTCCACCACGATCCGAGCGCGAGCGGTGTTCCGACGAACAGGAAGAGGGCGGCGAAGTACATGGGATGGCGGACAAATCCATACACGCCGGTCGAGATCACCGTCTGCCCTTCTTCGACGCGGATGTTTGCTGCGGCAAAGGTGTTGACCTTCGACACCAGATAAAAAATGTAGAAGGAAACGACGACCAGGACGTCGCCGAAGGCGCAGACAAGCCACGGCACGTTCGACCAGCCAAAGCGGACATCGAGCGGCGACACGACGATGACAGCAATGCATGCGGCATAGAGCAAGGCCATGACGACTTTTTGAGCCGGTTCCTTTTCGTAGGAAATACCGGCTTCAGTGCGCCGCTTGAGCAAGGCGGGATCGTGCTTTGCGAGGTACAGCGTGTACGCGCCGGAGCAGGCGCCAAACACGATCAGATAGGTCCATCCCCGCCAGTAGCGAAGTGTGCCGGCGGGAATAAAAAGCAGGCCAACAAGAATCAGGATTCCCAGCACGGAAGATCGGATCAGTTGCTTGTGCAGCGGATTCATGGCCTGTTCTTTGTGGCTTTGAATGACGGCGACAATTCGCTGCCTGCCGATGAATTGCATCCGAGCAAGGTGATTTTCAATCGCGCCGGCGATTGATAGGTTACGCAAGATCAGGAGGCTGATGTGAGATACCTCGTCGTCGGATTGGTCCTCGCGCTTTCGAGTGGTTCCGCGAGGTCAGCGTCGGCGCATCGCGGGGCTGACGAGGCTACGCCTTGGTCGGGCTAGAAAAAGCCCGCGCTCAGATCGAGGCCGTATGTCATGGCGCACGCCAGTGACGCCAGCAGCCCGATGCCGCAGAAGATGACGAGCGTCTTGAGCGTTTCAACGTCGACATCGACGCCGGAGATGCTCGAAAGAACTCTTGCCAGAGTTGCCATGGTTCGCTCCCAAACGTGATCGGCTAGCGAAAGGTAGTCGGAGCGCCGAGCGGCGTCTGTGAAGGCAATCACAGGACCCGCGGAAATTATCGATCTGCTCCGTGATCCACCGCTCGGGGCGCAGGGCAGGTCGCGCAACCCGCCTGGCGGGTTGCGCCGTCGCAAATCCGCCCTGCGGGTCGTCGCGTCAGTTCTTCAGCACGATGCGGCCAACCACCTTGCCGGCGCGCAGCTCGTCGATCCATTTCTGCACGTCGGCCATCGGCTCCTCGCGCATCGGCGTCGGCTTGATCTTGCCGGCGCGGGCCAAGGCCATCAGCTCGTGTGCCTCGGCGAGCGTGCCGACCATGAAACCCTCGACGGTCATGCGCTTGTAGACCCACTGCACCATCGGCAGCGTGAACTGGCCGCCCATCAGGCCGGATACCACGATCTTGCCGCCGCGCGCCGCGACCGCCACCGCGAACGCCATCGACTTTTCGTTGCCGGCGAAGTCGACGATCTCGTCAAAACCGCCGTCGGTCTCCTTCAGGATGCGCCGGATGACCTCCGGCTCGGCCGGGTCGTAGGCGACCGCCGCGCCGTTCTTCAGCGCGGTCTCGCGCGCGGCCGCGCTCAGGTCGGCGACCGTGATCGGCTGCTTGAACATGGCTTGCGCGAACGACAGGCCCATCATGCCGACGCCGCCGAGCCCGATCAGCAGCAAATTGCGCTGGCGCGGCCGGTCGACCAGGCGCTTGAGCGCGCCGTAGGCGGTGACGCCCGAGCACATCAGCGTCGCGGCCTGGTTGACCGGGAGCGGATCGTAGTCGAGCAGGTACTTGGCGTCCGGCACCAGGACGTGGCTCGCAAATCCGCCGTCGATGGAGACGCCGAGAAAGCGCTGCTTGACGCAGAGGTTCTCGTCGCCGTTCTTGCAGTCGCGGCACTGGCCGCAGCCGATCCAGGGGAATACCGCCTTCCTGGCGCCGACGAGGCCGCCTGGCACGTCGGGTCCGACTTCCTCGACGACGCCTGCGATCTCGTGGCCGAGCGTGAACGGCAGCGTCATGCCGCGCGTGGTGTCGAGCTTCTTGCCGCCGCCCAAATCTGCATAGCCGTCCTGGATGTGCAGGTCGGAATGGCACAGCCCGCAGCGCTCGATGCGCACCAGCACTTCGCGGCCCTGCGGCTTCGGCGTGTCGACGATGGTTTCGCACAACGGCGCATCGAACTTGACCAGTGATTGACGAAACATCTGCGCCATTGCGTATTCTCCTAGACCGATTGGGAATTTTCGGCCCGTATATTGGCCAATTCGCGCGCCATGGCAACAAAGCCTGCCAATGGAATTGTTTCGGCGCGCTGGGTGGGGTCGAGAGCGGCCGCGGCGGCAAGCCGCTCAGGGGCGACACCGAGCGATTTGAGGCTCTGGCGGATCATCTTGCGGCGCTGGCCGAATGCCGCGGCGGCGACTTGCTCCAGCGCCTTGCGGTCGCATGACATCGGAGCGGGGCGCGGCAGCAGCCGCACCACCGAGGACGTGACCTTCGGCGGTGGGACAAACGCGGCGCGTGAAATGTCGAACAGGATCTTGGTTTCGGCGCGCCAGTTGGCGAGCACGGCCAGTCGCCCGTAGGCTTCCTCATTGTCGTGCGCGACGATACGCTCGGCGACCTCGCGCTGAAACATCAGCACCATCGTGTCGTACCATGGCGGCCAGGG
>NZ_JAGWUA010000341.1 GCF_028868675.1 Bradyrhizobium sp. | reverse complement strand
TCCAGCACGTCCTCATCGTCGATCAGCTCGTCGGTGCCGAAGCCGCCGGGCACGCAGATCACGTCGAGCTGCGGGCAGTCGGCGAAGGCGATGGTCGGCGTCAACGTGAGCACGGAATCGCTCGGCACGGGCTCGATGCGCTTCCAGATCAGATGCACCCGGGCGCCGGGCAGGGAGGAAAACACCTGCACGGGGCCGGTGAGATCGAGCTGGGTGACGCGCGGGAAGACGAGGAGTCCGATCTGGAGCGGTGACGGCATGGCGAGGCCTTTCGAAATGAGCGGCGCAAAAAATCCGCTTGACGACGTCAGCCTGCCATGATGGCTTCTCGTCCTAAATGGCATATTTCCCTCATTTTCGGACATAGGCGGTCTGAGCCATGATCGGCGTCCTGATCTTTCCCGATTTCCAGCTGCTCGATGCGGCGGGCCCCATCTCGGTGTTCGAGATCGCGGCGCGCTATGCGCGCAAGGCGCCGGCGCTGCGACTGCTCGCGGTCGAGGCCGGGCCGGTGCGCAGTTCGTCCGGCGCCGAGATGCTGGCGCGCGACCTGAAATCGGCGAACGCCATCACGACGCTGATCGTGGCGGGCGGCGAGGGGGTCGCCCGGGCGGCGCGCTGTCCGGTCACGCGCGCCTTCGTGCAGCGGCTCGCCAGGCGCGGCGTGCGGATCGCGAGCGTCTGCTCCGGGGCCTATGTGCTGGCCGAAGCCGGACTCCTGGACGGGCGGCGCGCCACCACGCATTGGGGCCGCACGCGGGATTTCGTCGCGCGCTATCCGAAGGTGAGGTTCGAGCCAGATCAGATCTACACCCGCGACGGCGACGTGTGGACCTCGGCCGGCATCACCGCCGGCATCGATCTGGCGCTGGCGATGGTCGCGGAGGACCACGGCGATGCGGTCGCGCAGGACACCGCGCGGCAGCTCGTGCTCTACCACCGCCGCAGCGGCGGCCAGTCTCAGTTTTCATCGCTGCTCGAACTGAAGACGCCGGACGGACGCTTCGGTCAGCTGCTCGCCTGGGCGCGCGAGCATCTCGACGAGCCGCTGACGGTGGAGGATCTCGCCGAGCGCGCCGGCATGAGCGCGCGGCATTTCGCCCGCGCCTTTGCCGCGGAGACCGGCTCGACGCCATCGAAGGCGATCGAGCGCCTGCGCATCGAGGTCGCGCGCGAGCGGGTGCAGTCGTCGAGCGAGGCGATCGAGCGCGTGGCCGAGACGACCGGCTTTCGCGATCCCGAGCGGATGCGGCGCGCCTTCATCCGCGCCTTCGGCCAGCCGCCGCAATCGCTGCGGCGCGCGGCGAGGAGCGCTTAGGGCTGCGAGCGTTCGTAGCCCGGATGGAGCGCAAGCGAAATCCGGGACCGCTGATCGGTGATTGGTCCCGCATTCCGCTGCGCTTCATGCGGGCTACGCGCCAAGTCGTCAATTCAACCCCTTCAACCAGGCTCCAATCTCGCTCGCCGCGATGTTGGCCTGTTGCAGCAGCTTGCCCATGGTGAAGAAGCCGTGGAACTGGCCGGGGAAGTGCCGGTACGCGACGGGCACACCGGCCTGCTTCAGCCGCGCGGCATAGTCGTCGCCTTCGTCGCGCAGGGGGTCGGCGCCGGCGGTCAGGACATAGGCGGGCGGCAGGCCGATCAGGGTCGCAGCGCGCGCCGGCGAAGCGCGCCAGTCGTGGATGTCGGCGGCGCCGCTCAGATAGTGGTCGCAAAACCAGCGGATCACGGAATGCGTCAACAGCACGCTGGTCTCGGGCTCGCGGTGCGAGCCATGCATCATCGCGAGATCGACCGCCGGATAGATCAAGACCTGACCGGCGATCGCAGGTCCATTGCCGTCGCGTGCGGCGATGGCGACCACGGCAGCGAGATTGCCGCCGGCGCTGTCGCCGCCGACGCAAAGGCGCGACGCGTCGATGCCGAGCTGCCTGGCGTTGTCCGCGACCCATTGGGTGGCGGCGATGGCGTCGTCGACGGCGGCGGGAAACTTGTGCTCGGGCGCGAGGCGGTAGTCGACGGAGATCACGATCAGCGCGCCTTCGTCGGCGAGCTTGCGGCAGGCCACGTCGTGGGTGTCGAGATCGCCGACTACCCAGCCGCCGCCATGGAAGAACACCAATGCGGGCGACGACCCATCCTGCTTGCGCAGTGTCTTCGGCACGTAGAGGCGCGCTCGGATGGCGCCGTGCGGCGACGGGATCGTGAGTTCGTCGACGCGCGCTAGCACCGGCGGCTCGGGATTGGTGGCGAAGCGCGCCTGCGCATAGGACGCGCGCGCCTCCGGCGCGGTCAATGTTTCGTAAGGCGGCCGGCCGGCTTCCTGGAAGGCCTTGTAGACGGCGGCGGCATCGGGATCGAGAACGACGGGCATAGGCGACCTTCCGAGAACGACATCACGTCGTCATTCCGCGCTCGCGGCTTCGTCGCGCCGCGGAAATGACGGAAATCTAGCCGGCCGTGCGTCCGCCATCGACGGTGTAGGCGGAGCCGGAGACGTAGCTTGCCTCGTCGGAGGCGAGGAAGGCGACGATCGAGGCGACCTCGGAGGGATCGCCGAGCCGCCGCGCCGGAATCCGTTCGGCGAGCTTCTCGTTCGGGATCGGGGCCTGGTTCGGATTGCGGCCGTGGACGATCGCGCTCAGCATGCGGCTTTCGATCAGGCCGGGGCAGACGCAATTGACGCGCACGCCGGTGCCGG
>NZ_JAGWUA010000340.1 GCF_028868675.1 Bradyrhizobium sp. | reverse complement strand
ATCAGCTCCCATCGCGTTGATATCGAATGCAATTTTTCCAAGCGTCTGGATCGCGTCGACATGCAGGAGACCGCCGGCATCATGGACGGTGCGAGCCGCTTCAGCAATCGGCTGAAGCGCGCCGGTTTCGTTGTTGGCGGCCATGATCGACACCAGCGCCGGCGGCCCTGACCGCAGCAACTCCTCCAGATGCATGAGATCGACGACGCCCGAGCGCGTCACCCGGATCCGGCCGATGGCGTCAGGGACGAAGCGGCCGCCCACCAGCACCGAAGCGTGCTCGACCGCCGACATCAATAGCCGCTGAACCGACCGGCCAGATGAGCCGCGCAACCCCGGGGCCAGCGCCAGCGCATTGGCCTCGGTTCCACCCGACGTGAAGACGACGTTGCGCGGCAGCGCGCCGACGGCGCCGGCGAGTGCTGCGCGCGCGTCCTCGACCAGCCGCCGCGCCTCCCGCCCCTCGGCATGAACCGAGGAGGGATTGCCCACCAGATCGCAGGCGGCCAGCATCGCCGTCCTCGCCTCGGGGCGAAGCGGCGTGGTCGCATTCCAGTCGAGATAGACGCGGTTGGGCATACGGTGTTATAATACCTATCTTTCGGAGAGGTAGGCTTCGGTCGCGACAGACATGGGCCGCGACGCCGCCATTGGCAACCACGACCCCGGCGCCCCGATCGCGAGACGTCCGGGTGACACGCTAACATCTTGAGCACGTTGTCGGATGTTCAAGATGCTTGCTTTTTGACCCACGCCTCATGCTAGAACGCGCGCGTCAATTCACCGCGCGCCATCGGCGCTTCTTCGCAAGGCGCACCTTTCCACCCGCAATTCGCGTGTTCGTCGGCGAACCGTCGATGAAGCCGGCTCAATCGGTTGATTGCTGAGCATCGGTTCTACGGGAATCAATCACGAGATCATCCATGCCTGAAGTCATTTTCGCCGGCCCCGCGGGCCGTCTCGAAGGCCGCTACCATCCGGCCAAGCAGAAGAACGCGCCGATCGCGATGATTTTGCATCCGCATCCGCAGTTCCACGGCACGATGAACCATCAGATCGTGTACCAGTGCTATTACGCCTTCGCCCATCGCGGCTTTTCCGTGCTGCGCTTCAATTTCCGCGGCGTCGGGCGCAGCCAGGGCGCGTTCGATCACGGCACCGGCGAGCTCTCGGACGCCGCCGCCGCGCTCGACTGGGCGCAGACCATCAACCCGGAGGCGCGTGCCTGCTGGGTCGCCGGCTTCTCCTTCGGCGCATGGATCGGCATGCAGCTCCTGATGCGCCGCCCGGAGGTCGAGGGCTTCATCTCGATCGCACCGCCCGCCAACCTCTACGACTTCTCCTTCCTCGCACCCTGCCCCTCCTCCGGACTGATCGTGCATGGCGAGAAGGACGCGGTGGTGCCGCCGAAGGACGTCAACACCCTGGTCGAGAAACTGAAGACGCAGAAGGGCATCGTGATCGACCAGCAGGTCATCCCGGGCGCCAATCACTTCTTCGACGGCAAGCTCGAGCCGCTGATGGAGACCATCACCGCCTATCTCGACATGCGTCTCGCCAACGTGCGCTGAAGACTGACATGGGCGCATTCGTGGCTTTGCTGCGGGCGGTCAATGTCGGCAGCGCCGGCGCAATACAATCGCAATACGATCAGGGCTTGGCGATCACCCCGCCCGTCATGGGCATCGGCACGCCCGTGGTCGCCGGGTAGGACAGCGGCAGGCCTTTGAGTCCGCGGGCGGCGAGGAAGCCGAAGGCCTGGGCCTCGATGGCGTCGGAGGCCCATCCCAGCGTCTCGGCGGCCTCCACGGTGGCCGGCGCCACCCGCTCCCGCAGCATGCGGAGCAGGGTCAGGTTCCGCGCGCCGCCGCCGCAGACGATCCAACTCCTCGGCCGCTTGGGCAGCATTTGGATGATGCGGGCGATCGTCGCCGCCGTGAACGCGGTCAGCGTCGCCGCCCCATCGGCCGGAATGACGTTGCCGAGTTTCAGCGCGGCAAAGTCGTTGCGGTCGAGCGATTTCGGCGGCGGCAGCGCAAAGAACGGCAGTTGCAGCGCGCGGGCAATCCACGCCTCGTCCGGCCTTCCCTGCGCCGCGAACCTGCCCTCGTTGTCGAACGCCTGGTGCATGGTGCGGTACATGAAATCGTCGAGCAGCGCGTTGCCGGGCCCGGTGTCGCAGGCGATCAGCGTATCGTTGCCGTCGATATAGGTGATGTTGGAGACGCCGCCGATATTGACGACCGCAATCGGCCCCTCGCGCGCCAGCGACTGCGCCAGCGCGCGATGATAGACCGGCACGAAGGGTGCGCCCTGCCCGCCGGCCTCGACGTCGGCGGCGCGGAAATCATGCATCACGGGGATGTGGATCGCCTTCGCCAGCGCCGGCGCGTCGCCGATCTGCACCGTCAGGCGCCGCTCGGGCCGGTGCAGCACGGTCTGGCCGTGGAAGCCGACGATGTCGATCTCCTCGGGCTTCATCCGGTGCTGCGCCGTGAAGGCCGCCACCGCCTCGGCATGGGCGAGCGTGACCGCGCGCTCGGCGTCCCGCAGCACGCCGGGCCGCTCGTCGCGGTGGGACAGGTTGGCGGCCTCGGTCAGGGCCGCCCGCAACAGGCTGCGTTCCCGCTCGCTGTAGGGCCGGTAGCCGGACGGGCCCAGGGCCTGGATCCGCTTCCCGTCGGTCTCGATCAACGCGACGTCGACCCCGTCGAGCGAGGTGCCGCTCATCAG